>CADBXS010000012.1:24616-27306 GCA_902798705.1 uncultured Bacteroidales bacterium | reverse complement strand
CGCGCACCAAGTGCCTCGTAGAGTTTTGTGCAAGAAATGGCGGCAGCACCAGCACCGTTCACCACGATGCGCACTTTGGAGATGTCCTTGCCGTTCACTTCGAGCGCGTTCTTCAGTCCAGCAGCGGAAATGATGGCAGTGCCGTGCTGATCGTCGTGCATCACAGGGATGTCGAGTGTGCGCTTCAGACGTTCTTCGATGTAGAAACACTCTGGAGCCTTGATGTCCTCGAGGTTGATACCGCCGAAGGTAGGCGCGATTTTCTCCACTGCCTCGCAGAATTTCTCAGGGTCTTTTTCATTGACTTCGATGTCGAACACATCGATGCCTCCATAGATTTTGAAGAGCAGGCCTTTTCCTTCCATCACAGGCTTGCCACTCATGGCACCGATGTCGCCCAGTCCGAGCACAGCTGTGCCATTGGATATGACGGCAACGAGGTTGCCCTTGTCTGTGTATTTATAGGCATCGTCGGGGTTATTCTGGATTTCCAAGCATGGATATGCAACGCCAGGAGAGTAGGCGAGACTCAAGTCGGTTTGTGTACGATAAGCTTTGGTTGGCTTTACTTCAATTTTGCCAGGACGACCGTTCTGATGATACTGCAGAGCGGCCTCTTTCGTAATCTTTGCCATAAAACAATCTTTTTATTCTTTGGAAATAGGCTGCAAAGTTACGCAAAAAACTTACGGTAAGTTAAAACTTAAAAGTTAAAAATTAAAAATTGACTGTTCTTTGGCTCTTTTTACTTATAACTTTTTAGTTTTAACACACAAAGTTTTATCTTTGCAATATGGAACCAAAAAATATACTGATTATTGACGATGAGCGGGACTTGTGCGATATTCTGCTGTTCAATCTCATGGCAGCAGGGTATCGGGCAGAGGTGGCTTATTCTGCAGAAGAAGCGTTGCAACACACCTTGTCGGAATTCGACTTGTTGTTGCTTGATGTGATGATGCCTGGTCTTTCGGGCTTTGAATTGGCAGAACGATTGAAAGGGGACGAACAGACGGCTCACATTCCTATTATCTTCCTGACAGCGAAAGATACGGAAAACGACATCTTACACGGTTTTGAAATGGGAGCCGACGACTATGTGTCGAAACCGTTTTCTGTTCGCGAGGTGTTGGCGAGAGTGAAGGCGGTATTGAAGAGGACGGGAAACTTGAATGAAAACCTGCTCGTTTACGAGGGGCTTGTCATCGACGTGAACAGCAAGACTGTGACTGTTGATGGCAACACAGTTTCGCTTACACGCACTGAGTTTGAATTGCTACGACTGCTGTTGGAACATCGTGGAAAGGTTTTCAGTCGTGGACAGTTGCTGAAAGAAGTGTGGCCTCAGGATGTGATTGTCACTGCACGAACGGTGGATGTGAACATCACTCGACTGCGAAAAAAATTAGATCATTATGCCTTTTGCCTGGTTTCTCGGACAGGCTTCGGCTATAGTTTTGAAGAGAAGCTAATATGACAGAAGGGAAAAAAATGTGGCTGAGGGTAATGGCCATTTTTCTGGCTTACGCCACCATCTTCATACTTTTTCAGGATTACGACCGCAAGTTCCTGATGCTGTTCGACAGAGTGAGCGACTGGCATTTGGTGCTGTTCTCGGTGGTTGTGATGGCGGGACTCGGCTTCATGTTGTTTCGGTATGCCAAGCGAATGGATGCGCGTATCAGCCGCGAACAGGCCGAGAAAGAGAATCTTATGCGACGCGAGCTGACACAAAACATTGCACATGAACTGAAAACCCCTGTTGCCAGTATTCTCGGTTATATGGATACCATCTTGGAGCATCCCGACCTTGATGAACAAGTGAAGAGTCAATTTATAGTTCGTACTCATGTGCAGGCACAACGATTGACAGCTCTGTTACAGGATATTTCGACGCTCAATCGAATGGACTACGCCGCAGATATTATTTCGATGGAATATGTGAATGTCTCTGCCTTGTTTGCCGACATCGTTCAGGAGACGGAGCTCGTTGTGGAACAGAATGGGATGATGCTGCGAAACTGCCTTCCCGAGAATATCATTGTGCATGGAAATCCAACTCTTCTTTACAGCATCTTCCGCAATCTGATGGACAACGCCATCAACTATGCAGGGCAAGGGGCAATTATCGAAATCTCCGCCATGGAAAAGAGCGATTGCTGGCAATTTACCTTCAAGGACAACGGGAATGGTATTTCTGCCGAGCATCTGTCGCGTATCTTTGAGCGCTTCTATCGGATAGACAAGGGACGTAGTCGTGAAATCGGTGGCACGGGATTGGGACTGTCTATCGTAAAAAATGCCGTGACACTGCATGGCGGCAACATCACGGTGTCAAGCCCCAAAGAGGGAGGACTCACATTTGTGTTCACACTAAAGAAATAATTCCAGCGCCCAAATAAAAAACGAAGGCTTTGCCAACCAAATGGCAAAGCCTTCGTTATGGTATGTTGGAATGTTTATTTCTGAATCGTGATGTTCACGTTGTCCTTCTTGATGCCTTTGCAGTTGAAGAATTCGGCATCTTGGTCGGCGCTGATATGAATATTACGGAGATTGATGCGCTCGATAGGCATTTCGGGCAAACCGTTGAAGAACATAGCACGGTGGGCATTCCTACAGTTGATGTTCTGAATGTTGATGTCGCGGAATGCAGGAGTGGTAATATCGACTGGCTTTGCCTCGATGTT
>CADBXS010000012.1:0-24591 GCA_902798705.1 uncultured Bacteroidales bacterium | reverse complement strand
AGACTTTCCGCCGTAGTAGAGGTCGAAAGTGATTGCATCGCCCTTGATGTCAAACATGGAAATGTTGTCGATGAAGATGTTTTCAACCACGCCACCACGTCCACGGCAACTCTTGAAACGCAGACCTACATCGGTGCCTAAGAACTGGCAGTCGGACACGAGGATGTTCTTCACCCCACCACTCATTTCCGAACCGACGACGAATCCCCCATGACCTGCAAACACAGTGCAACCGTTCACTACTACATTCTCACAAGGTTTTCCACGCTTTCGGCCATCTGCGTCCTTACCACTCTTGATGCAGATGCCGTCGTCGCCCGCATCGAATTTGCTATTTACGATAAGAGCATTCTTGCACGACTCCAAATCGAGCGCATCGCCATTCTGTGCATAGCTCGGATTGCGGGCAAGCACTCCGTCGATGATGATGTTCTCGCACATCAACGGATGGATGTTCCAAGCAGGAGAATTCTGGAAGATGACACCTTGCAGCAGCACGTTCTTGCAACCGACAAGACTCACCATTACAGGGCGGAGGAAACGCTTGATGCTGTTCCATTCTTCTTCGCTTTTTAGGTTTCGTGGAACGTTCATCTCTGCCGATTCCTCACCCTTCGCATAACCTTCGGATGGTAGCCAGAGGTCGTCGCGCTTGAACACACCACCTTTGCTCGTCACGCTTTTCCACATACTATCAGTCACTTTCTGCTTCTTCAGTGGGCGCCAATATAGACCGTTGCCGTCGATAGCACCTTCGCCCGTGATGGAAATGTTGGTGGCACCGTTGGCTGAGAGTGGCGACTGGCAGCGACGTGTTTCCAGTCCTTCGAAAGAAGTCTGAATCAGAGGATAGAGATTCTCGTCGGCAGCAAAGAGAATGATAGCACCCTTTTCGAGGTGCAGGTCGATGTTGCTTTGCAGTGTGATAGGCCCTGTGTACCATACGCCTGAAGGCACGATGAGATGTCCGCCACCCATTTCGCTGAGTCGTTGGATGGCACGTGCAAAAGCATCTGTGCAGAGTTTCTGTCCATCACCTATCGCGCCGAAGTCGGTGATTTCCATAGCTCGATTCGGAATGACAGGGGCTTTCACTTCCTCCATCTTGAAAGGCAGATTGTCTGTGTATTGCTTGTAGGATTTTTGTTGTGCACTGACGCTTGCCACACTCAGGCAGAGTGCTAAAACTGCAAAGATGAATTTCTTTTTCATAATGGTAAATAGTTAGGTGTTTCAGATTTCTTTGCAAAGATAGAATTTTATTCGAAAAGCACCCAATTTACTTCTGAATTTCTTCTATTGCCCCTCTTAATTGTTCCAATGCACGTTGCAAGATGATGCGAGAAGTACCCACATTGAGCCGCATGAATCCTCGTCCTTCCTTACCAAATGTCTCACCATCGTTGAGCGCCAAGTGGGCTTTGTTGATGAAAAGGTTGTTGAGCGCCTTCTGTGTCAAACCTAATCCACGGCAATCGAGCCACACCAAATAAGAAGCTTGTGGACGCAATGGTTTCACTTGAGGCAAATACTTCTTGCAGAAGTTTTCCACCAGCTTCACATTTCCCTCGATGTAATGCACCATCTCCTGCCGCCACGTTTCTCATTCCTTCAGGGCAGCCATTGTGGCAATCGGAGCGAAGAGGTGAGGAGCGTTCTGTTCGTTGGCTTCCAACCATCCGAAGAATTTCTTCCTGATTTCTGCGTTTGGAACCACCGCCCACGAACTCACCACACCTGCTATGTTGAAGGTTTTGGAAGGGGCACCAAACGTGATGCTGCACTGGGCTGCCTCTTCACTTACGGATGCAAACGGCACATGCTTGTTGCCAAACAGAGCCATGTCGCAATGGATTTCATCACTCACCACCAGAATGTGATGCTCGGCGCAGAATGTTGCAAGGCGCACAAGAGTTTCCCTGTCCCAAACGATACCGGCAGGATTGTGAGGATTACTCAGAATGAGCACACGGCATTTCTCGTCGCACACCCTCTCCAAATTATCAAAATCCATCGAATAACTGCCGTCCTCATGCTCCACAAGCGGATTGTAAACCACCTCACGATGGTTGCCCAACGGCGTGAGGCGGAACGGATGATATACGGGCGGTTGTATAATCACTTTCTCATCGGGAGCCACAAACACATTCACCACCATTCCAATTCCTTTCACAATACCAGGGATATACGTCATCCACTTCGTCTTCACCTTCCATTGGTGGTGTTCCTCGATCCACGTTGCCACCGTCTGCCAATAGTCTGCAGGCAATACTGTGTAGCCCAACACAGGATGTTCCAACCTTCTTCTCAGTGCATCCATAATGAAAGGTGGTGTCTCAAAATCCATGTCTGCCACCCACAGCGGAATCAAGTCCTCGCGTCTGAACATCTCTGTCAGCATCTCATACTTCACGCTTCCAGTTCCCCTTCTGTCGATGATTATGTCAAAGTCGTATGCCATAGTCATATTTAGTTGTGTGTCGAAATACAAATTGCTTGTTTCAAGTCCACATGTTTCCACGTGCTAATTTAACATTAGATTGTACCCCATATTATGGTATAAAAATCATTCTCCTCTCATTGCTCCAACACCTCCGTAGCGAGGGTGTCTGCAGTGTGGATGAGTGAAACAAGGGGGTGGGAGCGGGTGGCACTCTTATAATCCTCTTGCTGTTCGGCATTGTGGAGAGGAAGTTGCCACGGCCCCATGTGCCAACGGATGGCAAGGATTTCGTCGTCGGTTAGTGGAAGAGCCAAGCGGAGAAGCATAATGACGGATTTCTCACCGTGTCCAACGGGTAGATGGGTGGAGTCTTTCTCAATTTCTCCCTTCGCATTTTTGTGATAACGAGGGGCTTTGCACACGTCGTGCAGGAGGGCTGCAATCTTGATGCTGTCGGCATCCAATTGCAAAGTAGGGCGCAGGCTTTGCAAGTCTTTTGCCAAAAGCACTGCCATGTGGTAGGTATTGAGGGAATGCGTCATCAAACCGCCGTCGGATGCCAAGTGGTCCTTTCGGGATGCTGGCGCTTCAAAAAATCCCATATCTTCCAATGCCAGAAGCACTTTGTCGATGTTTTTCCTCCCTGTTGAAAGGAGCAGTTGGCAAAACTCCTCTTTCTTTTGCAGCAAAAGTTCTGTATCTTCCATACGTCCTATTCTTATTAATGATTACAGTTTCTCAATATCCACTTCTGTCACATAGATGCTGTCGCCTTGCTCGTGCTGCTCATAGCCTAAGAAGTAGATTTTGTTGCCATGTAGATAAGGAGCTGAAATTGTTGGTGGCGCGAATTCTCCACCTTCATCCAATAACACAGCAAATTTGGGCATTCTGCAATTACTTGGCTTTTCAACATGGCTTTCGTCGAGTGGAGTCTGTGCAGCAATGTCCTTAATCCATTCACTGGCAGGAAGTTGATATGCCTTGATGTCGTATGGCTCAGCCTCTGCTTTCACGACATAAAGACTGTCGTAATTGTAATCGTAATCGCGCACGTAGATGTGTCCAAGCGCACATTTACCAACGTAGGAAATGCCTGTGCCCTCAAAGAATTTTCCCTTGAGAGGTGAAGTCTTCTTGGCAAGGTTTTGACACATTTGCTCATACTTTTCTTTCTCCAACTTGCTTCGATCAAGCAGAGTAGTTCCTTGGAATCGGACCACATCTGTCTGATCACCCAAAGCAAAGGTGAATTCACCTTGTTCGTTTACATCGAAGCCTGGCAATATGAGCAGATTTGAATTCTTGTGATAGATGCAAGGTATGTCTTTCACGTTGTAAGCCCATTGATAACTTGCGGGTCCTATCAATTCGGCAGAATCATAGATTTTTATTGATTCTTTCTGATCACGATTTTTGCAATTCTCTTGACAAGTGTCACAATTCTTGTTCCTTTTGCTGTTATTCTGACAGCTGATGATACTCATTGCAGCGATGGCAATGAAAAGAATTTCTTTCTTTTTCATATTCTCTTGTTTATTTTTGATGATTTAATCATGAATGAGGGTTGATAAGTTCTGGATAAGATGGGATTTCCTGAAGGAATTCATAGTTTTGTTCCTCATAATTGATTCGGCAACAGTAATGTTCCAAACCATTGCTCACGATCAGGAAATCCACACGCATCGCGATGTTGTAGCGTGAAATCTGGTCGAACACTTTCTGTGTAATCTCAACGTCGGGGCGCTTGTATTCGATAATCATTTTGGGAGTGAGCGAGCGGTCGTAAACCACAGTGTCGCATCGCTTGCTCATGCTGTTGAGGTTGAGCTGGATTTCGTTTCCCATAAGGGAAGCAGGGTAGGACTTCTCGTCAATGAGAAAGTGAACGAAATGCTGGCGCACCCATTCTTCAGGAGTGAGGGCAACAAACTTGTTTCGCAGCACGTCGAAAATCTTTGTTGCATTACCTTCCTTTCGAATCTTCACCTCATATTTTGGCAAGTTCAGTTTCATCTTTGGATTTTAATCAGTATCTTTGCAAATAGTAAAAACAAAATCCCTTTACACCGTGCCTTCTTTTGCACTTGGACATGGCCAAGCGAATGCCTTGAGGTGCAATGGGGGGTGGATTGCAAAATTAGCAAATATATTTGAAATGGCAAAGAAAACATCATCGACTTCAAGCATCACTCATCGCGACATCATAGATGCGGTTCGACAGCAGCAGTATGCACCCGTCTATCTGCTGATGGGGGAGGAATCGTACTACATCGACAAGATTTCGGAGTTCATCGCCAACTCCGTTTTGACGGAGGAAGAGAAGGATTTCAACCTCATTACCCTCTACTGTACGAAGGAAACGAATGTTGCCGACGTGATAAATTCTGCGAAGAGATATCCGATGATGTCAAAATATCAAGTAGTGATTGTTAAAGAAGCTCAAAATTTGCAAAAATTCGAGGACTTACAATATTATGTAAAAGAACCTCTAAAATCAACAATTTTAGTAATATGTTACAAGAATGGAGTCGTTGATCGACGCAAGAAAGTGGTCGGAATGATAGAGAAGGTAGGAGTGGTATATGAGAGTGCCAGATTGAAGGATGGAATGCTTCCAACTTTCATCGACGACTACCTCCGACGCAAGCAAGTGGGCATTGAGGACAGAGCCAAAATGATGCTGGTGGAGAACATCGGATCCGACCTGAACCGACTTGCAAGCGAGTTAGATAAGCTATGCATCACCTTGCCTACAGGTGCCACACGTATCACACCAGACCTGATAGAGAAGAACATTGGCATCAGTAAGGATTTCAATATGTGGGAGTTCAAAGCTGCCATTATCAATCATAACATATTGAAAGCCAATCAGATAATTAATTACTTCAACGACAATCCCAAGACGAATCCACCCATTATGATTCTGTCGATGCTATTCAATTTCTTTGCTGTCATCATGCAGGCATACTATGCACCTGATAAGTCGGAACAGGGATTGATGCAGCACCTGGAACTGCGTAACACATGGCAGTTGCGTGACTATCGAACTGCCATGAGCTATTATAACGCCATGAAGACGATGCTAATTATAGGAAAACTGCGTGAAACCGATGCCAAACTGAAGGGAGTAAGCAAGGGAAACTCCACTGATGCCGATATCATGAGGGAATTGGTGTTTTTCATTCTCCATTAAGTTCTGTTTTCCTTCGCCTATATATATTAATAAGGTGTAAATGGAGTAGGGGAAAAACAGACAAGATAACAAGTGATACTGTCCCCGGGTTTTCAGATTTTTGTTCGGATTTTTTAGCTCAAAAAATCCGAACAAAAAATTTTTTTACTCAGAATTAGCCTTCACAAACATCCATATTGGGGCATCTGGAAGTCGGTTTGGAAGGTATTTTTAATGGGAAAAGCTAGTTTCTTCCATTTTTAGGTCAAAAAACGCAAACAAGAATTTCTGCGTCTTAATGGTTGTAAATCAATAGATTAGGGGAAAAAGTAGTGGGATGAGAATTTTGTGAGAATTTTTCTGAAAATATCCGTTCAGAATCGTGCAAAAATAGGGATTTTTGCTTATTTCTAAATCTTTAAAATTATACATTAAGATTTTTTATCATTTCCATTTGTCGAATTTATGTTTTTAAAATGAATTTTCAGGGGAGTCAAATTCCGGTTTTCATTAAATTGCAAAGTTTAAAAACGTAAAGTCATTATAATAATGCATAAATATACAAATCTGAAATTTAAGATTTGTATTTGTTGATGAATAAATATACAGAATTAGTATTTGTTATTTATGTGCCCGAAAATCAATTAGTTATGATGTTTTAATGAAGTATTGATAGTACATATTCGCTATATATCGAGTGAATTATCTACTTTAGCCCAAATTATAGGAATATTCCCGTAAGTAACTGAAAATAATTCAGTCAATTAGCTTTAAATTGACGTTTTTTAATTGAAGTCATTTTCAGACAGTATATTTACTGATTTAAATACTTGTTTTACTTTTTCCAAAATGAAATTTAAGAATATAAACTTTGAAATTATAAAATTAAAAATAGAAATTGAAAATTTCCTTTACAAAATTTTGTAGGTTTCTAAAATTGCATTACCTTTGTAAAAACTTTAGAAAAAGAGTAAAAATCGACTTCGTTAAGCAAATTTCGTTATGTCTGATACTGAAAGAGTGATTGAAATCATCCGAGCGATGGGAATGAACAATATCCAGTTTAGTCAAAAGACTGGTATTTCTCCTGCATCGCTTTCACATATCACCAGTGGACGAAGCAATCCTACCCTCACGATCCTGAGAAATATCGTCGAGAGTTTTCCTGAATTAAACCCTGAATGGGTACTATTAGGAAGAGGTGATATGTTTCAGAGTGGTTCCAACGCTGAAAATGGTCAGACTCATGGAGTAAATAGCTCGGAAGATGCTGCTAATACGCCCTCTGGAGGCTCTATGGTGCAGGAAAATGGCCTGTTTACAGTTGAAGATTTTGCTCCTTCTTTCGATTTTGGAAACTCCAATATGCCTTCAGAAACAACTCGACAGGGTACAACACGACAAGCTGTTCCAGGTCGTTCTGAACAGCGCTATGGAAATGATGGATATGGCGTAAAACCCTCTAATTCAGCACGTTCTGCAAGTCACCAAGGCATGAATTCCAATGGGAATTATGACGTTTCTGATATTGTGAGAGCCACCGTGAGCCAGCTGCAACGTCCTTCACGCAAAATAAAAGAGGTGCATATCTTCTTCGATGATGGCACTTACGAGATATTTGGACCTATGCGTAAGGCTGATTAAAGAAAATCTGACTAAAAATATACCTGAAAGAATGTGAAAAGAGAGTTTTGATGCTCCAATTCATTTACATTATTTCACATTGTTAAATTATTGCTTATTTTAACTAATTTATTTTTTTTAGTGAATATTCCGACAAGTTCATTTTGTCGGAATATTTTTTGCTTTCAGATTTTTCTGCTCAATTTTGCCCTTTTTGTGCCGTTTATCATTGTTTTCATGCTTCTAAAGCTGATTTTCGCGTCCAAAATAGATGTTTTTCCCATCAAAATACATTTATTTCTAGTCCTGCAACGAACTTTTTTGAGCGTTTTGGGACGTTTTTAGGGCATCATTTCGACGATTTCGAGGTATTTCAAGGGTGTTTTTTAGGCTTTTTAGGGGCAATAATGAGACTTTTTAGGTCTATTTTTGGCCATAATGAGGCTGTACAAGTAATCGATTGGGACGCTACTGGAGCGTTATTGGGCTAGTACTTGTGTAATAAAGGGACGGTACGCACATAACTATGGGACAGTACTTACGCAACTATGGGGACGTACTTACGCAACTATGGGGACGTACTCACGCAAATATAGGGATTCACTCGTGCAAAATAAGGGATTTACATACGCAAGAATGGGGATTTATGGCTAAAAATCCCTTATAGAATGTCTGTTTTTGGCTTATTTCGTACTTGTGTCAGGCTATTTTTAAGGCTGGCAGACTGCTTTTGGGGAGGAATATCCTACATTCCGGGAGCTTTTCCAGACTATTTTTCTTCGAAAAGAAGGGGGAATGAGCCTGAAAACACTGCGTATTTCGCCTCTGTTTAGCCCAAAATCTGTGTTGCGTGATCCTTCACCTTTATTTCTTTAGGTCCAATGATGCGCTCCACGACGCCCTGCTCGTTGATGATAAAAGTGGTGCGGAACGTACCCATGTAGGTGCGTCCTGCCATCTTTTTCTCGCCCCAAACACCAAATTGCTCAACAAGTTGCTTGTCAGTGTCGGAGATGAGTGGGAATGGAAGCTCGTTTTTCTCGATAAATCGCTTGTGCGACTTCTCGCTATCGACGCTTACTCCCACGACTTCGTAGCCCTGACGTCGCAATTCACTGTAGTTATCGCGCAAATTGCAAGCCTCCTGGGTGCATCCTGGCGTGGAGTCTTTTGGGTAGAAATAAAGTACGAGTTTTTTGCCTGAAAAATCGCTCAAACGAATCTCGTTACCGTTTGAGTCTTTGCCTAATATTTCGGGTGCTTTGCTGCCTATTTCCATTGTGTTCTGATGTGTTTGAGTAGTGAAGAAATTATTTGGAAAAATTAAAGAAATTGCTTAGTTTTTAAGTTCCTTGAGTGTCCATTTGGACATCCAAGGAATTTTCATGTCTCCCGTATCACGGTCGATTTTAATGGGTAGCCAGATGTATCGACTATCCGCAAGATCTTTCTTTTTCCACATATCGAAACAGGCAATAAATAGTCCTTTTTTAGGGTTCACAGGAATGACGTAGGTGCTTTGTCCATAGAAGGTTTTGTCGGCATCGATGCCCGTACAAGGGTCACCAATCACCCTCCACTCGCCCATGATAGAGTCAGCAACAGCCAGCTCTGCACGGTTGGGATCCCAGCCCGTGCAGCCCGAAGTAATCATGTAGTATTTGTCTTTGTATTTGAATACAGCTGGCGCTTCACGCGATTGTCCGATGAAACGCCTAACGTATTGACCGTCAGGCTTTAAGTAATCGTCTGTCAGACGGTTAATGTGTAGTGTTTGGTTTTCTTCAGAAGAGGAGAATTGGTAGCAAGTGCCATCGTCATCGACAAAAAGTGTCTGGTCGCGACTCATGGCACCGTTGGGACGGAATGAACCAATGTATTTGAATGGTCCTGTAGGTGTGTCGCTGACAGCCACTCCTGCGGCAGCCTTGCTGTAGTCAGCACTTTCGGCATGCACCCACATCACGAATTTCTTCGTCTTTTTGTTATAGACCACCTTCGGTCGTTCTATCACCTTCGATGGGTGTAAATCGCTCTCGGGGTTGTCCTTTTCTGCAGAGAGCGCAAGGCCCTCGAATGTCCAGTTGAGCATGTCTTTGGAACTGTAGCAACTCACGCCTGTCACGTCCGTGCGGTAGCATTCCCAGGTTGCCCACGATGGTAGGATGGTCTCTCCCACCTTGTACTCGCCATACCAGTAGTACTTGCCGCCATATTTCAGCAGACCACCGCCATGCGCGTTGATAGGCTTGCCGTCGGTGTCGTTCCAGACAGCCTTAGGCACAAAAGCCTCATTTTTGGTCTGAGCCACCACTTGAAGTGTAGTGAGCATCAGTATGATTAACAAGAAAATATATCGTTTCATGGAATAATTTCCTAATATTTTGAAAATTTGTAGAAGAGAAAGTCTTGAGTTTGCCATTGTCATTTTGGCACTTCTATCTCTCCTTTGCAAATATAGCATAAAAATGCTGATATTGAAAGAATTTTAATGATTTTTTTCAAAAAAAATCCTCATTTCGCTGCTGGAGCGAAATGAGGGAATAAGTTAGGCGTTTTAGGGATAGCTAGGCTTCCTAGGGTAACTAGGCTATTTAGGATAACTAGTATTTCTAGGAAAGCTAGGCTCACTAAGAGAAAGCAAAGCACATACCATTATCTCTCTTCGTGGAAAATAGGTTGGTCGGTCTTTTGCTCCTTGGTGTAGAACTGGATGGCGGAGTCGTTCAGTTTTGGATGCGTGGTGCGGAGCATACGGATTATTTCTCCTCCTGCCCAGATGACAGGGCCATAGCCGTGAGCTACCATAGGGTGAACAGGGCGATAGCTGTAGAAGGCAACATCAAAGCCCATGCCAGAGCCCACGCAGGTGCCTTCCACTTGACCTTTCTGATTCACTTTCGTTTGCACGGCTTGCCATGCTTGCAGCGTCTGTGCACCGTAGGCTATTGCGTTAATCCAGCCCTCGCAGATGGCGTGCGCCATGCAGTAGGCATAAATCGCTGTGGCTGATGTCTCCAAGTAAGTATCATTTCTTTTAAGCAGTTGGTGCCAGAAACCTGTTTTGTCCTGCACTGCACAGAGTCCTTCCACATGCTGACGGAGTAAGTCGAGCACTTCGGTGCGCCCTGCGTAGTTGGTTGGCAATGCGTCGAGCACCTCGCAAAGTGTCAGCAACGCCCAGCCATTGGCTCTTCCCCACGGGAAGAATGGATGCGGGTTCATTTCCTCCACCCAACCATGTCGGAACAGCTTTTCCTCGGGTACCCACATGCGTTCCTTGAAGAGGAGTACTTGGCGAACAGCTTCGTCGTAATACTTCGTTTCGCCCGTCAGTTTACCGTACCATGCAAGGCACGGAATGCCCATATACATGTCGTCGAGCCAAACCGTGTTGTAGTGAGGACGGGTGCGTGCCAGGATGCCGTCTGCCAACCTGTATTGCTTGTTCATCACATGGTTGATGTATCGCTCAATCACGAGTTGGTTTGCCTCCTTTTTCTTCTTGTCGGTTTCACTGAGCTGCATACGGATGAATGCCGCACACATGGCTCCAGCATCGTCGAGGGCCTGAGGATTTACCACGAGGCGCATCTGTGGGTCGAAATTCTTGTCCTTTTTCATGCGCTCTGAGGCGATAGGAGCGAGTTGGGCTATCAATCCCAATCGGTCGGTGACAAACTGCTTGTAGCGCGTGTCAGAAGCCCTCTTGGCGGCTTCCCACATGGCATTGTAGAGCACGCCTGCCTCGTAAGATGTGAGTCGTAAAGAACCTTGATGCAGACGGTTTTCCTTTGCTTCGGCAGGCATTGTACTTTCGAGATAAGTCAGCACTCGGTCCATGCATGCTTTCACGTCTGCTTCTGCAGGTACGCCATAAGGTGTTTCGTAGATAGGTCGCATGAGGTGGAGTGGGGTGTTCACATCGTTTACTTCTGTATTTTGTGCAAAAGTAGGCAGTGTCGCCATTCCAATTGCCAATCCAAAAAGAATAGTTTTCATATTGACGAGATTATTGGTAATAAAACTAGGTTTTGCAAAGTTATGAAAAAATACGAAAATAATGATGTGGGATGATAGAAAAGAGTAGGATGTTGCATCTCTATTTACGTAACGTTAGATGATAGATGAATTTTTGGTTAGTAAACATTTAGACTAAGAGAAGCACAGACCTTTTGGAATGCGAAAAGCCCACGATGCACCGTTTTGATGCTCGTGGGCTTTGCTGTTGGTTATTGTTGTGAGCTTATGCCACCTTGTTGAGTTTCTTGAGGATGGAGAAGATGAAGAGGGCTGCAAGGAGGCAGATGCCCATCAGAACGCCCCAAACGACGTAGAGGTCTTTGCCCCAAAGGAGGGTTGGAATACTTACGAGGAAGTTTCCTACTGCTGTGGCAACAAACCATCCACCCATCATCATTCCTCTGTACTTTGGAGGAGCCACTTTCGTTACGAAAGAAATGCCGATAGGGGAAAGCAACAACTCTGCAAATGTGAGAATGAGGTAAGTGCTGACGAGGATGTTTGGATTCACGTCTGCCAAGTGCTCAGGGGTTTCTGCATTAGGAGCAGGCAAACCGATGGAGCAGACTGTCATCAGCAGATAAGCAACGGCAGCAACAAGCATACCCAGACCGATTTTCACAGGTGCCTTTGGTTCCTTGCCTTTCTTTGCCAACCAGCCAAAGAGGGCGATGCTGACAGGAGTAAGAGCTACCACGAAGCATGGGTTGAACTGCTGAAAAATAGGTGCTTCGATAGCTACGTCGGACGTTGTTGTATATTTATATCCCAGAATACCCAGTGCAACGACAATTACCAAGCCCCAAATGCTCTTACTGCGAGAGGTACCTTGTCCGAAAAGACCGAAAAGTCCATAGACTACAACGATGCAGAGTAACAAGTTGGTTACATCAAATTCCATGGCAGTTACACCTGAAGCAGTTTTTGCAACATAGTCGCGTGCAAAGTAGGTGAGGGTAGCACCATTCTGGTGGAATGCCATCCAAAAGAAAATCACAACGGCATAAACGAGGCAAAGGCAAACAATGCGCTCTTTTGTTTCAGCAGGAGAAATGGAAGCTGTGTCTGCCACATTGTCCGTAGCATTCTTTTCTTTCTTCACAGTCAACACTTGGCTGAAAGTTGATTTTCCGAAATAGTAGATGAGGATGCTGACAATCAGCGATACACAAGCCACAGCGAAGGCAAAGTGGTAGGAATCCGCTTCTGACACTCCGAGGGAGTTCTGTGCCCAAGCCATGATTTTGATGGCTGCTGTCGGTGCGAAAAGAGCACCAACGTTGATTAACATATAGAAGAGGGAGAATCCTGCATCGCGCTTGTCGGCAAATTTTGGATCGTTGTAAAGGTCACCGACCATCACTTGGAGATTACCTTTGAAAAGTCCTGTGCCGAGGCTAACAAGCAACAAGGCGAGAGCCATTGCTGTGATGGCAACCGTGTTGGCACCCATAGGAACAGCGAGCAAAAGATATCCGATAAACATAATGACGATACCAATTGTCACCATCTTACTGTAGCCCCATTTGTCAGCAGCCATACCGCCGAAGAGTGGGAGGAAATAGACTAACATCAGGAAACTTGAATAAACAAGTCCTGCAGTTCCACTGGTCCAACCGAAGTTGGCTTGTAAGAATAAGATGAACACAGCGAGCATGGTGTAGTAGCCAAAGCGCTCACCCGTGTTTGCAAATGCTAAAGCCCATAGGCCTTTGGGTTGTCCTTCAAACATGGTATATCAGTTTTTTTTAATTTTTCATTTACATTTTACTTGATATTTGGTTCTTCGAGTCCGATACCTTTCTTCTTATCTACTACTTTCAGAACTAGTCCGAGGATGAGAGCTGCCACACCAAGGCAAGCCAACATCACAAGTGGAGCTGTGTAGTTGTACTGAGTAGGGTCTGTGACACCAGGATTGGTGCTATCGAGTACCTTACCGATGAGGAGTGGGAACAACCAAAGACCGATGTTCTGAATCCAGAAAATGAGTGCATAAGCCGAACCTATAATCTTGGCATCCACCAATTTAGGAACGCTTGGCCAAAGAGATGCAGGTACGAGTGAGAAAGATGCACCGAGTACGAGGATGGTGAGGTAAGCGATGAAAATACCACCAGCTGCGTTGCCCTTGAATGCTGGAAGCACGAAGGCGAAAGTGAGGTGGCAAGCAATGAGAAGCAGTGAACCGAGCACAAGCATAGAGGCTGCCTTTCCCTTGTGGTCCACATAGCTACCGAGGATTGGAGTAATCAGCACTGCCAAGAGTGGGAATACAGCAAAAATGGATTCTGCTGATTGACGCATATAACCCATATAGCAGTAAGCGATAAGAGCAATGATGGAGACGCAAAGGAGCAGTATCTGATTGCTTTTCTTCTTTTGGAAGTTGCTGGCAAAACCTGCTGCTGCCACCACGAGCATGATGACATACTGCACAATCGTTACTGAACTGCTTGCCCAGTAGGAATCAGCATCAGGAGCAGTAAGGGTAAGATTGCATTGAAGCATATTTACTGCATATTTCTGGAATGGGAAAATGGCAGAATAATAAAGTACACAAAGCAATGCAACAAGCCAGAAACCACTACTGGTGAGTATCTGTCCGAGGTCGCTAATTTTGAATGGATCATCCTTCTCTTCAGCTTCACCAGTCTGTGCATCGAGTTTCTTATCCATGAAGAAATATACGATGAACATGATGAGTGCGATGGCAAGGAGAACCACACCAAAAGCAACAGAACGAGAAACGCTGATAATGCTACCCAATTTAGCGAAATAAGGTGAGAAGATCATACAAGTAGCCACACCGAGGCGAGCCAATGCCATTTCAGAACCCATTGCCAATGCCATTTCGCGTCCCTTGAACCACTTGACGATACCACGGCTTACCGTGATACCTGCCATTTCAACACCGCAACCGAAAATCATGAAACCTACGGCAGCGAATTTGGCTGATGCTGGCATTCCTCTATAGAAAGGTGAAACGCCTAACTCGTCAAAGCCAGGAATGTAGTTGAGGTTGTTGGTGAACCAAGTTTCCAAACCACTTCCCTTGAATGCATCGTCAACTGCATACCATTTGATAACGGCGCCGACGAGCATCACGATTCCCGAAAGGATGGCGGTGAATCGCACGCCCATCTTGTCGAGGATGATACCTGCGAAGATGAGAAAGAAAACGAATACGTTGAGGAAGGTTTCAGCACCTTGCATGGTTCCGAAAGCGGTGGAGTCCCATCCACGCTCTGAAAGCATCAGGTCCTTGATCGGAGAGAGGATGTCCATAAAGATATATGAACAGAACATGGCAAGAGCCAACAGAATGAGAGCTGTCCAGCGCATCGCGGCTGAGTCTCTCAGCGTTTTTTGAATTGCTTGTGTCATATGATTTAGATGATTTGTTTTTTTCCTTGATATGTGTGCTAGGTTTTCCTAGTTTTCCTAGGGCTCCTAGTTTTCCCTAGTTTCCCTAGTTTTTCTTCACCCACTTGTCGAGCCAAGCGAAGAAGGTGCGTTGCCAGAGGATACCGTTTTGTGGTTTCAACACCCAGTGGTTCTCATCAGGGAAGATGAGAAGCTGTGCAGGAACGCCTCTGTAGCGGGCTGCGTTGAATGCCGACATGGCTTGTGAGGCAACGATACGGTAATCCTTTTCTCCATGAATGCAGAGGATAGGAGTGTCCCACTTATCAATGAACTTATGAGGAGAATTCTGGAAAGTGCGCTGAATCGTGGCATCGTCCTTCAACCAAGGAGCACCGCCGAGGTCCCAGTTGGTGAACCAAGCCTCTTCGGTCTCTGTGTATTGTGCCTCGAGGTTGTAAATACCATCGTGTGCAATGAAAGCCTTGAAACGCTTGTCGTGGTTTCCTGCCAACCAATATACGCTGAAGCCGCCGAAACTTGCACCTACGCAGCCCAGACGGTTCTTGTCAACGTATGGAAGTTTGCAAGCATCGTCGATAGCACTCTTGTAGTCATCCATGCATCGACCTGTGTAGTTGGTGGAAATCTCTTCCAGCCATTCCTGACCGAATCCTGGCAAGCCGCGGCGGTTAGGACAAACCACGATATAGCCGTTGGCAGCCATGATTTGCATGTTCCAGCGATAGCTCCAGAACTGGCTGACAGGGCTTTGAGGACCACCCTCGCAGAAGAGCAGGGCAGGGTACTTCTTGTTGGCATCGAAGCGAGGAGGAAGTACAATCCAAGAGAGGATATCCTTGCCATCCACCGACTTGCAAGTGCGTGGTTGCACATCGCCCCAGTCGATATTGTCACGGAAGTATTGGTTCTCGTGCGTGAGCTGATTGGCATTGCCTTTCTTCACGTCCACGAGGAAGTATTCCTTGGGCTCTTTCATCGACTGGCGTCCACAAAGCAGTTTTTTGCCACAGAGAGCCACGTCCGTGTAATCGTATTGCCCATCAGTTATTTTCTTCACCTGTCCCTTCAGGTTGGTGCTATACACGTGAGTTGTACCATGCCAAGTGCCCACGAAGTAGAGTGTCTTGTTGTCGTTTGCCCATGTGTAAGCATCCACATTACTGTCAAACTGCTCTGTGACGTAGGTTTTCTTGCCTGTCTCCAACTCATAGACGCACAGACGGTTACGGTCACTTTCATAGCCGTCACGCTCCATACTTTGCCACGCAATGTACTTGCCATTGGCGGAGAATGATGGATTGGTGTCGTAGCCCAGGTTGTAGTC
Source organism: uncultured Bacteroidales bacterium (assembly GCA_902798705.1). GTDB lineage: Bacteria > Bacteroidota > Bacteroidia > Bacteroidales > Bacteroidaceae > UBA3839. Next base: position 8,613 of record CADBXS010000012.1, on the reverse strand, counting down.
TAACCCTTCCTTCAGCGGAGCATTCACAGCCTGATGCTGAAGCGAGCGAGTGAAGTCGTAGGCAGGAGTCTTGTAGGTGGATGGCTTGCAGAGATTGGTGGTCTTGCCTGTCTCTATATTATAAAGGTATATGTCGGAATCAGTCGAAATGGCATATTCACGCCCTGTCTTCTTGCGGCAAGTATAGGCAATGCACTTGCTGTTAGGACTCCAGCACAATTGCTCAATACCACCAAAAGGTTTCATGGGGCTTTCGAATGGTTCGTTGCCCAACACAGGAATAGGGTCGGTGGAAAGTTCGGTGCCATTGAAATGATAGATAAATGGCTGAGGAATGGCTTCCACCCACTCGTCCCAATGGCGGTACATCGCTTCATTCACCACATATCCCGATGTCTTAGGCAGGTCGGCTGGCTTTGCAGCGATGGAACCCGTGTAAGGCACGGAGTGGATGACGAGCACAAGCTTCTCGTCAGGCGAGAAGATGTAGTCCTCGATGTCACGTTTTCCCTTCGAAATCTGCTGTCGTGCAGAACCGTCGGCATTCATCATCCAAAGTTGCATCGTGCCGTCGGCATCTGCAGCAAGGAAAGTGATTTTTCCGTTCTTCAAATATTTTGGAGCCAGTTCACTACCTTTCTGTGTGGTGAGCAATTTTTCGTTGGTACCATCAGTGTTGAGCGTATAAATCACGGTGTGGCTCTTGTTTTCAGCTACGCTGTAATAGCTCACGTTGTAGGCAATCTGTTTGGCATCGGGCGAAACAGAAGAACCGCCAATGCGTCCCATTGCCCAAAGCAGTTCGGGAGTCAGTGTGCGGTTCTCAATTTTGGGCGTTTGTCGTCCAATAAAGGTCTGAGCCTGCGCTTCTTTCTGTGCCATAGATATAACTCCTGCGGCGAGGAATGTGATTACTGATTTATTCATATTGATATAGATTTAGTCAAAAGAATAAGAGTTAAAAGTTAAAAGAATGCAGTCCATTAGCTTTTAACTTTTAACTCAAATGAAGGGGGCGATTATTTCTTTCCGTTCTTCTTGGTTTGTTGTTCCTGTTGTTGGCGCAACACTTCCTGCTGTTGCTCGGCCATCTTCTGAAGTCGTTCCATCATACTGGTTGTCTTCTTTGGATTTGCCTTCATTTTCTTATGACGTTCTTCCAGTTTCGCAAGGAGCTTGTTGTCGTCGGTCGTTTTGCGCAGATACCACATCATGAGAATAGAGATAAGACCAGAGATGAAGTAGTAGTAAGTCAGTCCCGAAGCATAATTGTTGAACGAGAAAAAGAAAATGAGAGGCATGAGATACGACATCCATTTCATCATCTTCATGCTCTGCTCCTGTTCTGGAGTCATGGAATACTGCTGCTGGCGCATGGAAATCCATGTGTTGACCACAGTAGAAAGACACCAAAGCACACAGAAAATGCTGATGTGGTCTCCAATTCCCCAAATGTTCGTGCCCCACTGGATGACATCGTCATAAGCAGAGAGGTCTTTTGCCCAGAGGAACGACTGGCCGCGCAATTCAATAGCGTTTGGAATGAAGTTGAAGAGGGCAATCCAGATAGGCATCTGTATGAGCATCGGCAGACAGCCACCCATTGGAGAAACACCATACTCTGAATAGAGTTTCATGGTTTCCTGTTGCTTCACCATAGCATCCTCAGGCTTCGTGTATTTCGCATTGATTTCGTCGATTTTTGGACGAAGCACACGCATATTGGCTGAAGAAAGGTAGGATTTCTTCATCAATGGATAAACGGCAAACTTCACAATCAGCGTAATCAGTAAGAGCACAAGACCCATGTTGAGTCCCCATCCTGTGAGCCAGTCGAATAGGTAGATGAAGATGAAGCGGTTAATCCAGCGGATGATAGGCCAACCAAGATAGACGATGCTCTGAAGGTCGAGGTCTCGATTCTCACCCAGCATCTTTTCGTTTTCCTGTAAGGTTTGGAACTTGTTGGGACCCAGATACATCTTCATGTTCGTTGGGTTCTTGCCCGAAGGGTCGAAGCTCGTGGTCACATCAGTTTTAAGGTTCTTGAGATACTTTACAGCCACATCGCCCTTCTGCTCCTTCAGTTGCTTCGACGACATCTTCTCCACTCCGAGAGGCTGTTCTGGAATGAGAATCTGACTGAAGAACTGTGTCTTGAAGGCGAGCCAGTTGAGCTTCTCGTCGAAGTCGTTGCCTTCCTTCTCCTTATCGGCACCTGCCGACGACAGTTCGTCGGTGTCATTGTCGGTGTTGCGATATGTGATGGTGCTATATCGGTTCTCGAAAGTGTAACCCTTCTCCTGTTGGCGCATCTTCTCGTTCCACGAAATGGTGAACTTGTCAGCCTTTGCAGGGAAGAAGCCCTTCAGTCCGTTGGCTTGCACATTCATATTTACAAGATAGGAGTTTGGAACGAGCGAATAGCTGATGTCGATGCTTCCACCGCCCACTGGCAACGACATCGTCACTGCGTCCTTGCTAGCTTCCTTTGGTGTGAAGAAGAATTCGTCGGAAATAATGTTGTCCTCCTTGCCTTCAAAGATGAACTGCATGTTCGATTCCTCAGCGTCGAAGAGAACTACGTTGCCTCCCTGCTGGTTTTTGTAAGTAGGGTCAAGCAGTTCAGCACGTTGCAACTGTCCACCCTTATTGGAGATAGTCAGTTTGAGCAATTCGTTTTGGATAACTGTTGTTCCTGCGCTACCTTGGCGTGCCTTGAAAAGGGCATTCGTTGAGTCGCTTAGTTCTGCCAGTTCTTTCTCTGCTTGCTTTTGTGCTTCGATTTTGGCTATACTGTCAGATTTTTGTTGAGCCAAAGCTTCGATAGCCTGTTGTTTCTTGATGGCTGCTGCGCGCTTCTCCGCGTCTTTGCTGTTATACATCATGAAGCCCACAAACACGAGGGCAATGAGCAGCCATCCAATGACGGTGTTTTTATCTTTCATTTTTGAGTTTTGATTATCTTTGTTACCTTAACAAAATAACACATTTGGGTACAAAGTTACGAAAAAACGCTGACATAAAAGCCATATTTTGAAGAATTAACGAAAAATTCATCCTTCATACAACCTTTTGACCCATTCATACGTTTATATAATCGAAAGTAATCACGAAAACGTACAATGAACCGAGAAATATTCACCCAACTTGTCCGTAAAGAGCTGTCCGGCTTGCGTCGCTTCCTATTGGCGGCATGCAGTGGTAATGGCGATGAGGCAGACGATGTGGCACAGGAAGCTCTGATGAAAGCATACGTGGCATCACCTACTTTCGAGGATGAGGCAGGTTTCTCGGCTTGGCTCTACAAGATTGCCTGCAACTGCTTGATAGACCATCAGCGCAAACTGACTATACTTGGCGTCACCTTGGACATCGACAAGGCTAACGATGTGGCTGCGAGCTCACATACCGATGATGTCTTTGCCTATCAGGGGCTCTATCACGCCATCGATGGACTGGGGATGAGCGAACGAACGGCAGTGCTCCTCTTCTATATGGAGGACCGTTCCGTCAAGGAAATCGCCACCATGATGAACGTGGCAGAAGGTACAGTGAAAGCCTATCTCTCTCGTGGACGTGAGCACTTGCGAAACAAATTAATTAACAATCAATCCCGACAGATATGAAAGACCAAGAACTAAAAGACATATTTCATGCTTATCGCCCTAACTTGAGTGATGAGGATGCGTTTATGAAGAAGCTCTCGGAGCAAATGAATGCCGTGGACAAGAAGCAGCAAGCGAACATTGTTCCTTTGCATCGCAATTACCTGCCATGGGTGGTTGGCATAGCTGCAGCAATCGTTACGGTAGTTCTGTTGGTGAAAGAGCCTGAAACGCCTACTGCCAAGCCTTACGTTAATTCCAGCTTGGTAAAAAACGATGATAATAGATACTCCATGTATTTCGACCACTCCACCTACGATGACATTGTCAACGAGATAGAAACAAGTGGAAGGCAGTTGGAGCAGGCTATCGCCCAATTATAAAAACTAATTAGAAAAGACGTCTTGCTATATTCATACATTCTATTTCAAAATCAAAAAAACAATGAAAAAAGCATTATTCCTCATAGTATCGTGCAGCCTGATGGTTGCCTGTTCTTCCGAAAAGATAAGCCAGTCAGGAGACCCCATTGAGAACCTCGTTTCTTATCTGGATGGGAAAGACGCTAACATGACCCACAAGCGTATTCATTACGAAGGTGGTGCCATCCTAAGGACGGAAACAGAGTATTATGATATAGTTGCTAAGCCTGAAATTTTTAAGCCCGAAGAATTGACCGATGAGCTGGTCAAGGACATGAAAGTAGGGGCAGAGATTGTCGATTCCTGCCTTCGCGCTTTCCGCTGGGGAAGTGGCATAGCACGCCAATGTTATCACAAAGAGATTCATCAACATCTCAAAGACACTGTCCTCTATGCCTTGGCACTCGAAGGGATGGACGGCGAAAGAATAGAGCTGCAAGGCACTGGTAACAACGAATACATGTTCGCTGGTTACAAAGCCGCCAGAGCAGCAACCCTCAAAGTGAATACCAGTAAGACCTGTTCCGAATGGACGATGAAATACATCACTCGTGAAGAAACAAAATTCCAAGAAGAACCCTTCAATATGCGTCCCCTCACAGATTTCATAAAATGGATGATGGAAAATATTGACAGCATCAAGGTGTATGAGACCTGTTACGAAGTGACCCATGAGGATTTTGGCGGAAATCCCTCACTTGTCGGAGAATGCTATCCCGATGAAGAGCACACCTATTGCGGCAAGACAACAGGCCATCTGTATGTGGTTCCCGAATCTTCTGCCAAAGACGTTCAGAACGCTTTGAAGTTTACTGTCGAAAACGATTATATCGGGCTGAATCCTCATCAGAAATTCTATATCGTTTCAACAGACAATGAACTTATCATTGGCAGTGGGGAAGAACGAGAGTATAGCAACTCCAAACCCTATAAGCACAAGGACTTATATAGTGCAATGTCTGTAGATGGGCATTTCTACATTCTCGTTCTCGACGAAACGATAGGTACCTTTGCCCTTCCTCGTTGCTGGAAACATATCATCCGCATCAAGGACCACAAGGAAGAACTCATCCCAGGTGCCCACAAGCCCAACAAGGATGGTTGGATAGACATAGACTGACAAATAATAGGTCTTTAAAACTTTTTCACTTAGTTTTTTTCTGTATTCATCTGAATTTGTATAACTTTGCATCCTAATTTGTAACTTAAAACCTTAGAAACGATATGAACAAACTCAGATTTGCTTTTGTTGTGATGGCATTGCTGATGGTAGTTGGTGTTTGCAATGCGAAGAAGAAGTATGCACAAATCAAGTACGAACAGACAACGATTGATTTGGGTACCTTTTCGCAGGACGATCCTGTACAGAAATGCACATTCAAGTTCTACAACGTGGGTGATGCCAAGCTCTATATCAATTATGTCCACCCTTCATGCGGTTGCACTGTAGCCGACTTTCCAAAGGAGGCTATCTCTCCTGGTGGTTCAGGCGAAATCACAGTTACTTACAACGGCACGAACAAGATGCCAGGCAAATTCAAAAAGACCATTCAGGTGTTCACCAACAGCAAGGACGAACTTTCCCGCATCTTTATCCAAGGCAATATGTCAGCACTCACCAAGGAAGAATTGGCTAAGCAGCAGAACGAAAGCGTAAAATCAGTTTCAACAACAAAATAAGTTGGATACCTCAGATTGATTTGAAATTATTCTTATTGCAATAGGAAGAGGGTGTGTCAAAAGTCAAATGACTTGAGTCACACCCTCGTTTATTGTTTTATAAGATAGAATCAAAAGAGAAAATCTTACCAAAGATTGCCCCAATCACCTCCACGCTCTTTTGTCTGAGCTTCTATTGAGCCTGAACCGTCAATTCCAACACTTTCGCCTCCATAGAACTCATTATACCAGTCCTTATTGGTGAAGTAACTATCGTAATTGAATCCAAATTCGGCTGCTCTTGAACCAGTAGGACTTCCACATAATGGTTTTTCAAGAATAACCTTCTTTTCGATGGTTATCTTAGGCTTTAAATATATTGATTTCATAACGATGTCTTTTTTTGAGATGAATAATTTATTTAACAAGATACTTCTTGCCGTTGACAATATACATTCCAGAAGGAAGGTCGCCGATCTCGGCATCGCCCTTGCGAATCATCTGGCCATTCATGTCATAGACAATGTTCATATACTCCACTGGAAGATTCTTAGTTTTAGCATCTTCTACAATGTTTTCGATGCTTAACGCCTCACCATCAGGCGACTCAAAACCATCCATCACGAAATTGAACCCTTTCACCCATGCTACTACATCTCTTGGAATCTCAAAATAAGCACGCTCAAAGATTTCGTCTGCTATCACTATAGCTGCATATTGTGACCAAGCATTATTTGTTGCACTTGTTTCTCTCCAGTATTTTGGATATGTAGCACCAGATGCCGTTCCTAAGAAGTAAGCACCATAAGGAATAGTCTTTTTTGGACCAACATTACCAATGAAGGTATATGTTCCAGTTACCCCGTCTATTGAAATTTCCTGTCCATTTTTATCAGTTACAGTCTTGGTGACGCTATGAGCTTCAGGATTGTTTGACTCTCCATCCACACGAATTGTTTTGAAACCGCGGAACAAAGCTGTGTATTCCATTGTTTTGTCCTCTGCCTTATAATTAGGGTGAATCATGTAAGGGTGAAATGCATCGGCAAGATAACCCGTATCATCGTCCGTTGTTGTATCCGTGAAATGCAGAATAATGGTCTTCTCTCCATCAATCACTTCAGCAGTGACACCACTGAACTCGCAGATATTGAATCCTGCACCGAATGCTTCGGTTAGTTGTTCATCATCCAAATTGAATGGGAAACACATTGTGTACCACACTTCCTTGTATTTCTTTTCCAATTCGTTTTCTGCTGAATTCGCTTTTATCAATGCAAACTGACGCCAACCCGTTTTAGATAGAATAGGATTCCTAGGATCATTAGGGTCAGCATCTGCAGCGTTAATACGACGACTATAATCGGAGTATAGTTCAATGTCATAACCCCATTCCAAATCATGTTCGCCATCCCATCCATGCTCAACTATTGGAACTCTGATTTCATCTTTTGTGACTTTTCCATAATGTTCAGATACTGAAATAGCGAAAGCATCTTCTATTGCCTCTGCTTGTGCCTCGGGATCAGGATTCTCTGGGTCAAGTCCAAAATCAGTTGGGTAATGGAGTGTAGCCATATTGCCCAATTTATAATAATCATCACAAGCCTCTGCCCAAGTCAAATCTATCAACTTGTCTGTTCCCTGATAATTATTACTTATATTGTTTATTAACGAGGGTGTTCCAAAAGTGCTTTCCATACTTTTACTTACTGCATTTCTTCGTCCTGCTGCACCAGCAGTCCAAATCATAGGAAGATGTGCTACATCTTTGGCCATGAGATACACATCTTTCAATTCTTCAGGAAAAGCACTTTGTCCAATTGTTTCCACATTCTCTGGAATAATGATTGATAGAAGACTGATACAACCTTTGAAAGCATTATTTCCAATTGTTTGTAATGTACTTGGAAGACGAACAGATTGTAATGCAGTGCAATTAAGAAATGTATTATTACCTAATTCTTTCAAACCTTCAGGTAACGAAATATGTTTTAAGCCCGTGCATCCATTGAAAACGTTCTCCTCAAAATTAAGTGTTTCAATGCCCTGAGCAAAATCAAGATAGTAAAGTTTTGTACAATCTCTAAATGCCTCAGTTTCAACAAGCTCAATAGTGCTTGGAATATGAACATATTCAAGCAAAGGACAAGCCAAAAAGGCATGCTTCTCTATAGTTTTCACACCTTCGGGAATAATAACACTCTTCAATTGTTGATACCATTTACAACATTCTTGAGGAATGGTTGGAATATTTGGAGAAAAAGAAAGTTCTTCAACACTTCCATTATATTGATACAAAATTCTAAGATATTTATAATCATCGATGGAAGTCACACCACTAAGGTCAATACTTGTTGGAGAATTTGAGCCCCAGGCATAATGAGAAGTAGCAACAGTTTTGCTAAATCTATCATCTCCAGTAATCGAGGCAGAGCCTGGATCTGCATGACCACTATAGCCTCCGCAAAGGTCTTCCAACGTGATATTTCCGGATATAACCCATTTAAGTGACTCTTTTGCTTCTGCAAGAGTATTAGCTTCATAGAGTGTGCCTGGAGTATGAGCATAGCAAGCCACTTCATTCGTACCAATAATACTTGACACAGAACCAAAGTGTGGATTAACCGTCGCTAACTTTGCACCAGCTGCATTCACTTGTTCTTTTGTCAAGCCTGCAGGGAGGGACATGGCCTCAATATTCGAACTTGCAGTTATGCTCTCAGCAAGCGAATTGTCGGTAAATGTACAAGCGTCAAGATCAATGAACTTGGCGTTGAGTTGCGCTAGAGCAGCAACATCGGCTGCATCGAGCGTAGCACCTGTGATTTCAATATATTCCGCGGATTTCACATTAGAAACATCAGAAGATGTTGAGCTGAGAAAAGATGCCAAAGCACCAGAACCAGATAGATTGATAGTAT
>CADBXS010000011.1:6432-31414 GCA_902798705.1 uncultured Bacteroidales bacterium | reverse complement strand
TGGCATCCTCCAGAGAAAACCACCATGATGAACATGAGCAGATAGTTCGTCCAGAGCTTGGCGGATAGCGTGTTGGGATATTCGTCGGGAATGACTTCTTCGGACACTGTTGCCAAGCGCACAAGAACGGCAAAGACAATGAGCAGAAGCGGACAGAGCCAAAGCCACTTTCCCCAATGGAAGTTGTTGATGATGTCCTCGTTGAAGTCGGTCATCATGGTGAGTGCGAGGAAGGAGGGATAGTAGGTGAGCGCATGCCAACGACATGGAAACTTGATGACCAACGCAACTATCCACTGGAGAATCTGTAGGACTGCTGTAATGACAACGGCCCCAATGAAAAAGGAATAGTGAGTGACACCCTTGGAGAACACGAACTGTGCTTGCGCCAAGAGGTCGCCCTGCATGAAATAGAGATAGACAAAGGAAAAAAGACAAAACAGAATGCCGCAGGAGTAACGAATGACTCCCGCGGTCTTTCTGCGTCGTGGATGATTATAGTTCATTGTCGGATTTAGTCAACTTTCTTCAGAACCACAGCACTGCGAGCAGGAATGTAGAGCTTGAGCCAGCCCTTGCCATCTTTCTCGTAGATAGGGTCATAGTTGGTGAAGTGGCGCACACTGTCGTCGGCCAATTCGTTTCCTCCGTAGAGCTTGGAGTCGGTGTTGAGCATCACGTCGTAGGCTCCCTGTGGCACGATGAAACCATAGTCAGTGTAGGAGCGGTTTGGACTGAAATTGAAGACAAAGAGGAGGTCGCCACGCAAGTAGGCAAGGATTTGGTCGCCATCGTTGTGCCATACTTCCTGCACAGGTGTCTTCTGGAAATTCTTCACACCACCGATGAGCTTAATCATAGCTTCGTCGAAGTCGCCCAAATAGTGATAGCAAAGCTCGTGATTATCAACGAGATTCCACTGACGACGTGCATACTTATAGCTCCATCCATTGCCCTCGCGAGGGAAGTCTATCCACTCTGGATGTCCGAATTCATTACCCATGAAGTTGAGGTAACCACCATTGATGGTAGAAGCAGTGAGCAAACGAATCATCTTGTGGAGAGCAATGCCTCGATTGGCCATGAAGTTCTCGTCACCCTTCTTGAAGTGCCAATACATGTCGGCATCAATGAGACGGAAGACGATGGTCTTGTCGCCCACGAGTGCTTGGTCATGGCTTTCTGCATAGCTGATAGTCTTCTCGTCGGCACGGCGGTTAGTGGTTTCCCAGAACATCGACGATGGCTTCCAGTCTTCATCCTTCAACTCCTTGATAGTCTTAATCCAATAGTCAGGGATGTTCATAGCCATGCGGTAGTCGAAGCCGTAGCCTCCGTCCTTGAATGGTGCAGCCAGTCCTGGCATACCGCTCACTTCCTCTGCGATGGTGATAGCCTTTGGCTTCACTTCGTGGATAACGAGGTTGGCCAGCGTGAGGTAGGCAATGGCATCATCATCCTCATGTCCGTTGTAGTAGTCGCCATATCCTCCGAATGCCTCACCGAGTCCGTGGCTGTAGTAAAGCATGGAGGTAACACCGTCGAAACGATAGCCATCGAAATGGAATTCCTCAAGCCAATACTTACAATTGGAGAGGAGGAAATGGAGCACCTTGTCGTTACCATAGTCGAAGCAAAGTGAATCCCATGCTGGATGCTCGTGGCGGTCACCACGGTTGAAATACTGGTAAGGGTCGCCAGCGAAGTTGCCAAGTCCCTCAATCTCGTTCTTCACAGCGTGGGAGTGCACGATGTCCATGATGACAGCAATGCCATGCTTGTGAGCCTCATCCACGAGTTCCTTCAACTCTTCAGGCGTACCGAAACGGCTACTTGGTGCAAAGAAGTTAGAAACGTGATAACCAAAGCTGCCGTAGTAAGGATGCTCGGCAATGGCCATGATTTGGATGCAATTGTAACCATCCTTGATGACACGTGGGAGGACATTGTCCTTGAACTCGGTGTAGGTTCCTACCTTCTCAGCATCCTGCGCCATACCGATGTGGCATTCGTAGATGAGCAGAGGGTCAGTGTTTGGCTTGAAATTCTTTTTCTTCCAAACGTAAGGAGTTTCTGGTGCCCACACCTGTGCGGAGAAAATCTTTGTGTTTTCGTCCTGCACCACACGGTTGATCCAAGCAGGGATGCGCTCCCCTTCTCCACCGTTCCACTTGATGTGGAGCTTGAACAAGTCGCCATGCTTCATGGCACGAGGTCCGAGTTTCAATTCCCAGTCGCCTGAGTCCTTGAGGCGCTTCATCTTGTACTTGTCCTGCTCTTGCCAGTTGTTGAAATCGCCCACCACGTAGATGTCAGTAGCATTTGGTGCCCACTCGCGCAGCACCCAACCGCCCTTATCGGTGCGATGGAGTCCGTAGTAGAGATAACCATTGGCAAAGTCAGACAGTTTCTGCTTGCCATTGTTGGTGAGTTGGTTGAGTTTCCAAAGTGCATGCTCGTGTCTTCCACGGATAGCATCCTCAAATGGTTCCAGCCAAGAGTCGTTCTTCACCAGTCCGATATGTTGTACTTTCTTTGTTGCCATACAAATTTTTCATTTTAAATTATTAATTCTTAATTTACTCTTAGTTCTTCACCTTGAAGATAACCTTTTGTATTTCAGGTTGGTCGCTCACACATGGAGCATGTCCGTCCTGAGGGAAGAAGATGGCAAATTCGCCAGGGTGAACCGTGATGTACTGCTCAGCCAAACCCTCGTAGAAGGTGATGTCCTTCTCGGCATTGTATGGCTGTTCAGGCAAGTCGGCGCGTGGAGTGTAGCCCATCGTTTCAGGGCAGCTGAGTGGAATCTGAATGTCGAGCATCACGTTGTGAGTTTCAAGGCGAGCCACTTCCTTGGCCTTACCTTTTGCCACGGTAAAATTGGCGAAGAGGTCTTTGCCTGCAAGTTCCACCTTGCCCGTTTCGTGCTTTGCCAAATCGGTCTTGGCGATGAAATCTACCACCTGCTGAAACAAAGGATTCAATGCAACGTACTTTGCAAGATTTTCAATTTTGTCGATTACCATAATATTATTATTTAAGTTAAAAGTTATGTATTCAAATCAAGAGAACGATATGTAAGAAAACGAAAGAAGCCCCTTCAATCTCCTTCAGCAACGAGAGGAAATTGTGTGGGGCTAATATGATTGTACTAAGTTATTCCAATTTGCCACGCCTATAGTATCCACGGCGGATGATGCTACCATTCTTGTCTTTCTCGATGAACGCACCATTGCGCAAGTCGTTCTCGTAGGAGCCTTCGAAACGAATGCCGTTGGCATCTTCCTCGATGCACTTGCCGTTCTTCATGCCATTCTTGAACTGCCCTTTGAACTTGGAGCCGTCCCTCAGGCGAAGCACGCCCTCACCATCCATCTCGCCGTTGAGCCATTCGCCATCGTAGAGGTCGCCGTCACGGTTGGTGTACTTGCCACGTCCGTTCTGCTTGTCCTCTATCCAATAGCCTTCGTATCGGGAGCCATCGGGCCATGTATAAGTGCCAAAACCATCCATAAGTCCGTTCTTGAACTGCCCCACGTATTTGCGGTTGTCGGCATAGACAAAGATACCTTGACCTGTGCGCTCGCCGTTGGCATACTCACCCTCATAGCGATCGCCATTTCGGAATGTGTAGATGCCACGTCCGTGGGTTTCACCATCTTTCCAGTTGCCATCGTACTTATCACCATTGGCATAGTTATAGACACCATGTCCGTTTCGATTGTCGTAAGCCCAATCGCCATAGTAGGAACTACCGTCCTTCCAGTCAATGAGGCCGCGTCCATGCTTTCGGTCATCCTTCCATTCGCCTTGATAAAAGATGCCGTTGGCCCAAGTATAAGTTCCTTCACCCTCGCGCTTGTCCTGACTCCATTCACCCACATACTTGTCGCCGTTGTAATAAGTCATTGTGCCTTGTCCTTCCTGATAGTCCTTATACCAAAGGCCTTCGTACTTATTATTATTGGCAAAGTAGTAGATGCCATGTCCGTGCTGATGGTCTTCCATCCAGTCGCCTTCGTAGCGCTCTCCATCCGAGAAAGTGTAAGTGCCATGGCCTTGTCGCTTACCTTTCACATACTCGCCTACGTAGGTGTCTCCATTAGTGAATTTTGTCTTACCTTTCCCATTGGGCTTTCCGCCTTCCATGTCTCCATAATAGACAGCACCGTCCTTGGGAAAGGTGTAAGTGCCTATGGTTACTTTCTGCGCTGCCGAGGGCAAGGCGAATGTCATGGAAAAAAGGAGAGGAAATATATATTTTTTTGCTGAGTTCATTGTGTTGCGTTTTAATTTCATGCAAATGTAAGGTTTTTCTTCCGCATCTGCAAGCAAACGACAAAATCATTAAGTTTTATTAAGGTAGGTTCTAAAAAAATCTGAAATAAGTATTAAAACAGACATCTTTAGAACCCACCTTAAGGACGTACTCCCACAACTATGGGGATGTACTTTCGGAACTATGTAGATGTACTACCTCGCCATTGAGGACGTACTTGAGTGTGCTCCCAAAGGAATTATTTCACAACGATTCTATCGCCTTTCGAATGGCCCGCAAACTCTGGACTATAAGCGCACTGCACGGTGGCAACACCCAGTGAATAGTTGCCGCTGCGAGTGACGTAGAAGTCCAAATCAATCGTAGCACTGCCCTTTCGATACCAGTCGAAGAAGACATCGGCAGAAGCATCGTGAAGCGAGAGATAGCCTCCGCGTCCACCCAAAGACTGATAGCCTGAGCGCAATTTCAGTGGTTCCAAACAAGCTGCATGTTGTGCACGAATCTGTACAAAGTCCATGTCGCGGTCGGCATTCACTGTCATGCGAATCTTCACTTTATCACCAATGGACAAAGCATCGCCAGCGTTCAACTCACGCCATTCCTTTCCGTTTCCATTCGATACCTCGACGTATGCCTTGCGGGAAATACTCAGTTCCCCACTCGATTGCTGCTGAACGGCATCGAGATTCTCAAGGAACTGCCCATAGACGCAACCCCACGAAATGCCTTCCGACATCTTCGTCACACTGACAGAGCTTGAATTCAGCATTTCGGCAGGCACTGGCACCTTGGAATAACCTACTCCCGCAGTTGGAGAATTCTGTTCGGATGTAAGTGAGAGTGATGTGTTAGGAGTGGCTGAGAATACAACCTTTGGCAACTCAGGCTCGTGGAAGGTTTGCTCAGGCGAGATGGTGAGCAACAAATCAACCACTTGAATGGTGTTGATGACATTGTCCCACTTCTGCGTCTGTTTCTGACGGAGCAACCATAGCTGCATATCAGGTAAGAAAGCCTTCTCCTTTTCAGTTTCCATGAAGGCTCTCATGGCTGCCACATGGGTTGGTATGCGGTAGTCCATCCAAGAATAATGTGCCTTTTCTGTGTCGTAATAGCGTCCCATGCCAGGCTTCGTCACGGTATATTCAGCCAACGACTGGATAAATTCCTTTGCTTTGTCCTTGCGTCCTGCCTGCTCCAACACAACAGCCACGTTGGCACGTCCGTACATGGTGAGCGCACCCACCTTGTTTTCCACTCGGTTGAGGTAGGTTTCCTTCACGCTCTGTGCCTCTGAGTCCATCTTGTGGTTGGCGAGATAGCTGGCATACATCCAGCGGAAAGAGCTCTCGCTTGGCAAAGATTTCTTCTCCTTTTTATAATATTTCTTATAGTACTCCACTTCCTTGGCATCTACGAACTGCAAACCCTGCTCCAGCATTTGGTTGACGTTTGCGTCAGCCTCATTTTGCGAAGCGAGATAGTGCTTCAGCATGGCAAGGTGCTCGGATACCGACAAGGTGACGTAGTAGTTTGGCTCCATACCATCAAACCATGCCCATCCTCCATTCGAATACTGCAATTTTTCCAACTTCTCCTTGGCTTGCTGAATGCGGTGGTTCAGGAGGTTCTCGTTGAAGAGTTCACAGAGCTTATGGCGTTGCTCAGTCTCGTCCTGTGCATCGAGCACCCAAGGGGTTTCGAGCAAGAGGATGTCCTTCAGCTGCTGGTTCTTTTCAAACTCACTCTGCAGGGTGGTTTCCTTGCCTTCCTCTGCGCTCCACAACTTGATGAGGTTCTGCAACTTAGGCATACGCTTGGCAAGGCTCTGCGCAACTCGGTTGGCATAGAGTGCTACCGACCAAGCAATGGCATTGTCGTTCTCTGGATTCACCACGGCATGGAGTGCCATCACTGCGTTCCACGAAGGATTGTCGGTGTATTCAAACACCATCTTGCGCTGCGTGGCAGTTGGGGAATTGTTGTTGAAGAGTGTGCTCAAATCAACTTGCTTCTCACCCTTGCCTTCGATGTAGAACGGTACGGTTTCCGTCAAGTATTTCTTGCTGGTGAGGATAGGCAACCAGTTTCGTTCTCCATCGGAGAAAGTCTTGTTTCCTGCCGAAATCTCACAAATGAGCATGCTGTAATCTTCAGGAATGTCGTAGTCGAAGCTCACGGAAGTGGTCTTTCCTGCCTCCACATTGAACTTCTGCGTACTGCTCCACACTTCCTTCTCGGTTTCAGGGTCGAGGAGTCGGATGATAGCATTGCCTTCCACAGCCTTCTCACTCTGGTTGATAATTCTCGAGGCAATGCTCATCTTGTCGCCATGTCGCACGAAACGAGGCATGTTAGGTTGTACCATCAATTCCTTGCGAGCCACAATGTTGCTCGTCATGCTGCCATAGTCCATGTCCTTCGTGTGAGCCAATCCCATAAAAGTCCATTCGGTCAGGCTCTCAGGAAGGGTGAAGGAAATCTCCACTTCTCCCTTTGCGTTGGTTTGCAGATTTGGATAGAAGAACGCAGTCTCGTTGAAGTTCTCACGGAGTGGAGCAGAATGACTGCTTTCACCAGCCCCATTCATGCCCGAAGCAGGCAGCAGAGGCTCTTCAGAAAGGCTTTCTTCGACCGCATCACCTGTCTCCACAGGACCACTGATGGCAAGCATATTAGCTGATTTTTCATACATGACTACTTCTCCGAAATCCGCACTTTGAGCACCAACCGCTATCTCTTCTCGTTTTACAGAATCAAAGACCATCATTGATTTGCCACGGAATTCATGGAATGAATATCGATATGGGTTGAGATAGTTGAACACACGACTCATCTCTCTTTTGAGCGACGTTTTGAAATCGAGTGCTATTGTACCTAAGTATCCGCCAGAAGCGAAGTTGCTCGATAGACGTGGGAGTCTGCGATAGAACTGCAAACTAAACGGCCAAGAGAGCTTTTCGTACACATCGAGCGATGCATCATACATCGTTGCCATGAGCTGAGCAGGAACAGGCTTGCCTTGCTTGTCCACCACGCGCATGGTCCATGTCTCTTGCTGACCAGGAGTCAGCTTGTCGCGGAAGGTAGTCCAACTCAATGCTAAGTCCTTTACTGGCAAAGCCAACTTGATAGACTTCTCCATCCTGTGTGTCTTTCCGTTTTTCACGTATGCCATCAGCACCGTCACTCCATCGCCATATTCTGGCTTGTAGTCGAGGTGCAACTTCTGCAATTCTGTACCTTTCACCTCTATGCGCTTCTGTATCATCTTTTCGTTGCTGACAACATACAAATAAGTCATGGCATCCTCCTCTGCTAGGGCATACCAAACGTCGATACCTTCGTTTGGCGAGAACTCATCCTTCTCGCTCGTGAAGAAGTCGTTCTTCAGACGCATCTTGCGACCAATTCCCTTCTCATCCCACCATATCAAATCTGCCTTATAGCGAATCGTATTGTTCTTCGAATCTTTGGCGGTCAGCTTCAAGTCGTAGGAACCAAACGACAATTCGTTTAAGCGGTCGATTTCGATGTCCTTTCCTGCCTCAAATGTGCCACGTCGAACTTCTTTACCATCCACGTCTTGCAGTACCCACTCACCCTGAGCAGGCACATCCACGCCCTGTGCATTCTTGGCTCTCACCTTGCCTTTCGCCACCTTGGCTCCGCTGGCCGTCTTCTCCATCTCCACTTGCAGAGAGAATTCCTGCTTGCTGACTCTCACACTGATTTCACCCTCGTGGGTTTCACCAGCCAAGTCAGTTACCTTCGCATTCAGATTATACACCAAAACATCAGGCGTGCGCCAGAGCTTTCGTTCTTCATCTTCTTCCTCATCGTCGTCATTCACCAACTTGTCACCGTCCAAATATACTTTCACTCGGAATTGTCCGTTCTCGTCGGTCAGCATTTCGCCATCATCCACATAGTCGAGATTATCATCCCATCGCCAATACCAAAAACTACGTATTCCCGACTGCACTTCCCATTCCACCTTGGCATCCTGAACAGGCACACCACTATAGGTCTTCACCGTTCCTATCAGATCAATAGTATCACCTACCGAGAAGCGTCCCTCAGGCTTTTCTATTTCGACCGTGAAAGTAGGACGCTTGTATTCCTCCACACGGAAAGAGTGGCTTTCTTCACCAAACGACAAACTAAAGTTGCCATTCAACCTGTCCTTTGGCAGGACGAAATCAGTGCTGGCACAACCGAAGTTGTCCGTCACCACCATAGTTCTTCCAACTTCCTGCCAATTGGCATCACGAAGAACCACTTCCACTTGTTCATTCTTCAAAGCCTGAGTCTCATCACCATCCTGACGATACACCAATCCCGACACATGGACTGTTTGTCCTGGGCGATAAATGGCACGGTCGGTGAAACACTGGTAAATGATGTTCTTCCGATTGCCTCTGTAATTTCCATAATAACCGAATGAGCAATTAAAGCAGGTATCTCCTTCACAACGAATCGCGATTACTTCTCTCACCTTGTTTCCAACGACAGCTTCTCCGTTCTTGTTGGTCAGGTATTCCTCCTTCATGCTTTTCCACTCTCGACCCACTCGTTCACTCCAAGTTCCTACCACTTTGCATCCTTCCACAGGCCTGCCAGAGAGCGCATCCACTACAACAGCCATTTTCTCACCCCATGGCATGACGAAGCACATCGTCTTGATGCTCGAAAGATGCAGTTGAGTTTTATCACGCACACCTCCCGACTCCAGTGTTATCCAATGGACTCCAGCCCCTTGCTTCATCTTCAGTTCTTCAGTCTGCAACTCCTCCGCCGTTCCTTCCACGTAAGGGAAATTCAGTGTCTTCCACACTTTGCCATCCACCTTCACTGTCACTGTCTTCACATTGCGATGACGAATAAACACGCTGAATTCCTGATTGGCATAGAGATCATCATACAAATTGTTGTCTTGTGTGATGCTCACCTCTGGTTTGAGCGCATCGATTTCCATATTCTTGATGGTATTCGAAAGCTTGGAGTCTGGCCACTGCTTCAGAGCCCAGCGAGCAAGTTCCAATTCCTGAGCGTAGGTAAGCGGTTTCTTAGTGTTATTCACATTCCTCATGTATTCAACAAAGGCATCAGCACCCGTCTCCATGTTGAGGTTCTGCTCGTACATAGTCTTCAACTTCTGCACGTAATCTTCCTGACTCAATCGCTGGCTTTTGCTTTTCAACTTCGTCTGGTAGTCCCATGCCTTCATCTGCATCAAGTTGGCAGCGTCAACCATGCCCTTATCTTTGTAAATCCTCGCAGCCTTCTCGTTCATTGCCACTTTATCCTCAAAGCTAAAGGAGTTGCGATTGTCCAAGAAGAGCACTACAAGCGAAAGCACATCATGCTGGTAGAGTCGGCTATCTACGCCCTCTTTGTAAAGCGATTCGTAGGCCTTGGCACTCACACCTGCCAAAGCTTCCATATTCTCAATCGCCTTGCGAGCATACTCCTTCATGCCCGTATCGAAACGCTTTCTACTGTCTTCGTTATAAGAGGTAATACTCCACGGAATGCCCGAGCAAACCGACGACATCAATGCGTTTTTCAATGCCTCTTCTGTCACATTTCCCGTAGGCATGGCAGCCAACTTGTCGAATGCGGATAATGCACTATCGGGCGAGATGTTGCATTGCGCCGTCATCAGCATCATCCCCGCCTTCATCAGCTGCCCGAAGTTCTTTTCCTTCTCCGCTTTGTCGTAAATCTTGAGAACGACCGTCACTGCAGAACGAGGCTGGTCTTTCTCTTGATACTCCTCAATCTGTTTCCATAATTCTTCGTAGTTGTCCATTGTCTTTTTCTTGTTGTTTTTTGATGTTTGGGCATCCATGTTCATGGCAAGCAACATGGTGAAGAATACCAAACTCACAATTTTCAATGTTTTCATATTTTCTGCAATATTACGGGGGTTCTTGTTCTAATAACGACAAAGATAAATCTAAATTTCTTAATTGATTTGCAATTTAACAAACTTTTCACTACTTTTGCACCTTTAAATATATCAATGAAATTGAAAAGCTAACAGCAACCGCCTCTTGGAAACGCGCAAAATAAACATCATCTACACCACCGACGTGCACGGCAACTACTTCCCCTTCGACTTTCGACGAAACCGATGGGGCAAGGGCAGTCTGCAACGTGTGCACGCCTTTGTGGCCCAGCAAGTGAAGCGTTTCTCGGGCTCAACCATCCTCATTGATGGAGGCGACATGCTGCAAGGTGAACCTGCTTCCTATTATTTCAATTTCATTCGTCCTACAGAGCGCCACAAGGTGGCCGACATCTGCAATTTTATCGGCTACGATGTCGCTGTTATCGGAAATCACGACATTGAAACTGGGCACGACATCTTCAACAAGTTCATCAACAACTGCAACTTTCCTGTCCTCGGTGCCAATGCCATTAACATCGAAACCGAGCAACCTTACTTCGAGCCTTACACCATGCTCTACCGCAGCGGCGTGAAGATTGCCGTCATCGGATTCATCACCCCTGCCATTCCTCACTGGGTGCCGCAACGCATGTGGGAAGGACTGCGATTCGACGACATTCGTGAAAGCGCACAGAAGTGGATTAGCATCGTAAAAGAACAAGAAGACCCCGATTTCATCATCGGTTTGCTTCATTCAGGAATGGACGAAGGTATCGTCACTCCCGAATACCATGAGAACGCCGTGCGCGAAACAGTTTCCTCCGTCGATGGCTTCGACCTCGTTCTCTATGGCCACGACCACCACTCCAACATGGAGGAAATAGAGTCACCATCGGGCAAGAGTGTCCTCTGCGTCAACGCTGGAAGCTATGCCAACTCAGTGGCAGAAATCAAACTAAAGTTCTCCCGCAACGACGACAAGAAAGTGGTGAAGCACGACATCGACGCTCAAATCAAGTACATCGGCACCATCAGCAACTCCCACTCCACCGAGTTCAAGCGCCACTTCATGAAGGACTTCAAGGAAGTGAAAGCCTACGCATCCCAACTCGTGGGGCGCTTCACGGCAGGTGTCAACATCTCGGATGCCTACTTCGGACCTTCCGCCTACATCGATTTCATTCAGCACCTCCTGCTGCAAGCATCGGGAGCCGACATCAGTCTCATGGCACCGCTCTTCTTCAATGCCTCCATCAAGGCAGGCGACATCCACGTGAGCGACCTCTTCAACCTCTATCGCTTCGAGGATTGCATCTATACACTCCGACTCACAGGCTTGGAAATCAAGAACTACCTGGAAATGAGCTATGCCAACTGGACCAACCAGATGCACTCCATCGACGACAGCCTTCTGCTCCTCAGTCCTATGAAGAGCAACCCTGAGCGTCTCGGATTTACCAACTTCATCTTCAACTTCGACTCCGCAGCGGGCATCATCTACGAGGTCGATGTGACGCGTCCTGCAGGCGAAAAGATTACCATCAAGCAAATGGCTGACGGACGACCTTTCTCCCTCGACGGCACATACCTCGTTGCCATGACTGCCTATCGCGCCAACGGAGGTGGAGAGCTCCTCACAAAGGGCGCAGGACTGACGAAAGACGAAATCAAGCAGCGCATCGTCAAGTTCTCGGAGCACGACATCCGCTACTACATCATGAACTACCTGCAGCAGCACCACGACGTAGAACCACGTCCGCTCAACCACTGGAGATTTGTGCCAGAGGAATGGGTGAAGGCTGCCGAACAACGCGACCGACAGCTCCTCTTCAACAAGCCATCCACCAGCGACGCAAAAACCGATGATGACGAGGAGGATGCGTAAGCATGAAAAATCAATAACACTGTGATAACTATTCTCGGACCAACAGCCTGCGGTAAGACTACCTTTGCCGCACACCTCGCAGCACAGCTCGACGCTGAAATCATCAGCGCCGACAGCCGTCAAGTGTATCGGGGCATGGACTTGGGCACAGGCAAGGATTTGGAGGACTATTGTGTAGATGGAAAGCAGATTCCCTACCACCTCATCGACATTGCCGACCCAGGAGAAAAGTACAACGTCTATCAGTTTCAGCGCGACTTCATCATTGCCTATCGCGACATCATCCAGCGCGGAAAGCTCCCCATCCTCTGCGGAGGAACGGGTCTCTACATCGAAAGCGTATTGCGCAACTACCGCATGTCGGAAGTGCCACAAAATCCAGAGCTCCGTGCACAGTTGGAAGGCAAGTCATTAGAGGAACTCACCACCATCCTGCGCAGCTACAAGAAGCTCCACAACACCACCGACGTTGATACCGCACAGCGAGCCATCCGAGCCATAGAAATTGAAGAATACTACCATTCCCATCCCGAAGAAGAAGCCAACAACTCTTCCACTCCCACCGCTCATCAAACTCTCACAGAGATACAGCAGAACAACCTTGTTATCGGACTGAGCATCGACCGCGACTTGCGACGACAGCGCATCTCGCAGCGACTCCAGCAACGTCTCGACAATGGTATGCTCGATGAAATCCGTCGGCTTCTCAGTCTTGGAGTGAAGAGTGAGGACTTAATCTATTACGGACTGGAATACAAATACTTAACACTTCACGTTATTGGCAAGCTCAGCTACGAGGAAATGTTCTCCCAGCTCGAAATAGCCATCCATCAATTCGCCAAGCGACAGATGACATGGTTCCGAGGTATGGAACGCCGTGGCATCACCATCCACTGGATTGACTCCCAACTTCCGATGCAGGAAAAAATCGACCGCGTCACCTCTCTCATTCGTTTGGGAATTTAACGTCGCGCAATTGGGAATTCACACGAAAATCAATGGGGATTCACGAAAGAAACTGTGGGGATAAACTCCCGATAATCCCCAATAAAAATTCAGTCAGTCCCCATTCTTTCCAAATCAATCAACTAAACATCATTCACCAACCATTCCACACCATGCAAAAATGGTTCATATTCCTCGGCAATAGCCTCCTACTCAAAAAGCAAGGCGACTCTTATTCCGTGCCAGAAGCCGACGAAACACCCACTCCCACATTCGAATGGACAACCATTCAGGAACTGCCCATGCTCGACAACATGCCGTGCAAGGCATACAGTCTGACCACTCCTCCTCGAAATGGACTCCCCGAATCGTTCGTCACTGTCGATTTGCGCCAGTCGTACTATCTCCTTCCTCGTGCACACTATTTCATGGCAGCCAAGGCTTCCGAATTGCTCTATTGGGATAACAGCACTCGCTATTGCGGTGTGTGCGGAGCACCCATGAAGCGGCACACTGCCATATCGAAGCAATGCACCCACTGCGGCAAGGAGGTTTGGCCTCAAGTGGCACCAGCCATCATCGTGCGCATCAAGAAAGCAGCTATCCGTGATGCCGACGGCAACATCATCGAGCCCGAGAAGATTCTACTCGTTCATGCCCGCAATTTCCGCCATTCCGAGCGCATGGGGCTCGTGGCAGGATTCGTGGAAACAGGCGAAACACTCGAAGAGTGCGTGGTTCGCGAAGTGCATGAGGAAGTGCAGCTCGACATCACCAATATCCGCTATTTCGGTTCGCAACCGTGGCCCTATCCCTGCGGCATCATGATAGGCTTCACAGCCGACTATGTGAGTGGCAACATCCACTTGCAGGAGGAGGAACTCTCGCGCGGTTCCTGGTTCTCCCGCGACAAGATGCCTGAGATACCCGACAAGATGTCCATTGCCCGCCAACTCATCGACGACTGGCTCCACGAGCCTCAGTTGGCAGAAGGAGACAAGACTGCAACAGTGCAATCGTAAAGGAACAGGAGAAAGCATAATCCTGCATGATTGCCATCTGATGTGTTGAAAAAACATGAGGTAATGAAGAAAAATGCGCAATTGGAAGAAAAAAAATGCCAAAAATGAACCAAAGAGAAAACTTTTCTCTATCTTTGCAGGTTGGAGGCATATATCATGTCTTTATCACATCAAAACACTAAACAAAACTAATATTTGTATCAAATAACTAAAAACTTAAGCCAAATGAAAAAAACGTATGCATTTTTCCTATCAACGGTTCTCCTACTTGGCGGGATAACCACAAGTTGTCAAAACAGGACAAGCTATATGGGCACACTCGCTGGTGCAAACTTAGGAAGTACCATCGGCAGTGCAGTCGGTTGGTTAGGAGGAGGAGGTGGTAATCGAGGCAGTGGAGCAGCCATTGGCACCATCGTGGGAGCCGTTGGCGGTGCCGTGATTGGC
This sequence comes from uncultured Bacteroidales bacterium, assembly GCA_902798705.1. GTDB lineage: Bacteria > Bacteroidota > Bacteroidia > Bacteroidales > Bacteroidaceae > UBA3839. Next base: position 16,934 of record CADBXS010000011.1, on the reverse strand, counting down.
AATGCCGTTGCTAATAAATCGACAGCTTCAAACTACAGTCGCACAACAGACGACTATGCCTACAATTCTCCAAAAACCTATGAGTTCGCTTCGGGTGAATGGGACGACAACACCACTGGCGTTTATGGCTGCAACAGCTATAACCATCTTCGTCACAAGACTGGTTCAACCAGCAGCCTCTACATTAGCAACCTCTCTTTCCAGGATGCAAATGGCGATGGTAAGTTGAACAAGGAAGAAACCATTTTGGTTTCCTATACGGTTCAGAACACCAGCAACGAGGTGGCTGACGTGGAATTGGCTGTCATTGAGCCTAACTACTACAGCGACCTGGCCATATCAGAGCCAACAAAGGTTCAGATTGGTCCTCACCAGACTATCCGCTATCGTTCAAAGGTGTATTGCAAGCACAACTTGAAGGGCAAGACCCTCGAATTGCAGGCACACGCTAACAGCCAGGCTGCAGGCGATGTTTACGAAGTGCTAAAGGTGAGATGCGCTAAGTAGTTCTGCCATCTGCTCAGACAAATAATTAATGAGATTTTGCTCGCAATGAGTGAAATCTCATTTTTTTGGTGGTTTTTCAACTTACGTTTTCCTCTTTTCAAGTTTTTGTTGTATCTTTGCACGAATTATGTGCATAGCACATGTGTTTGAATCAGGAAAAAGCAAAAATATACAAATATGGGCAACAGGAGTATTGTGTCGATAGCCGACTACAGCAGAGAGAAAATACAGAATCTGCTCGACATGGCATCGGAATTTGAGAAGGCACCCAACCGACGCCTTCTGCAGGGAAAAGTGGTGGCAACCCTGTTCTTCGAACCTTCCACTCGCACGCGTCTGAGTTTTGAGACCGCAGCCAATCGTTTGGGTGCTCGCGTCATCGGATTTACAGACCCGAAGGTGACCAGCTCGTCGAAGGGCGAAACTCTGAAGGACACCATCAAGATGGTTTCGAACTACGCGGATGTCATCGTGATGCGCCACAAGCTGGAAGGTGCGGCACTCTATGCGAGCGAGGTGACGAATGTGCCTATCATCAATGCGGGTGACGGTAGCAACCTCCATCCATCGCAGACGATGCTCGACCTCTACTCCATCTACAAGACTCAGGGTACACTGGAGAACCTGAACATCTACATGGTGGGCGATTTGAAATACGGGCGCACTGTTCACTCTTTATTGATGTCGATGCGCAAGTACAACCCAACCTTCCACTTCATTGCTCCAAAGGAACTGGAGATGCCTGACGAGTACAAGCTCTACTGCCAGCAAAACAATGTGAACTATATAGAGCAGACTGACTTCACGGAGGACACGATTGCCGATGCAGACATTCTCTACATGACTCGTGTGCAGCGTGAGCGATTCACCGACCTGATGGAATATGAGCGCGTGAAGGATGCCTACATCCTGAAGGCTGACATGCTCGGAAAATGTCGCGACAACATGAAAATACTGCACCCACTGCCACGTGTAAATGAGATTGAATACGATGTGGATGATTCCAAGCATGCGTACTACTTCGAACAGGCTCAGAACGGACTCTATGCCCGCGAGGCTCTGATTTGCGATGTGCTCGGCATTACGCTTGAGGACATCCGAAACGACAAGACAATCATTTAGATTTACGGATTGAAGAATGAAAGATTGAAAATGGAAAAGAGAAAAGATTTATTAGTGGCAGCGCTAGAAAGCGGAACTGTCATCGACCATATACCAACAGATAAGGTTTTCACCATTGTTCAACTCTTGCAGTTGGACAGATGCACCGACCAAGTGACAATCGGTAACAACCTCGAAAGTGCAAGATTCGGAAAGAAAGGTATCATCAAGATTGCCAACCGTTTCTTCTCGGATGCAGAAATCAGTCAGCTGGCAGTGGTTTGTCCGAACATACGCCTCTGCATCATCAAGGACTACGAGGTGGTGGAGAAGAAGCAAGTGACTCTGCCCGACGAACTGGACAATGTGGTGCACTGCGCCAACCCTGTGTGCATCACAAATAATGAGCCAATGAAGACGGTGTTCTACGTGACGGACAAACAACGCGGTGTGGTGAAGTGTCGCTACTGCGGAAAAGAACAGCAGATAGAGAACATCAAGTTGGTATAGGACAAAAAAGTGAAAAGTGATAAGTGAAAAGTGAAAAATGCCATCCGGATGTAATCTCTTCACGTACTAACTTCGTTAAACTTTAAACGATAATCTTAAAAACTCAATAAATAATAATGGCAAAAAGATTTGCAGAACGTGCACGTCTGGACTTAAGCGAAGTCAATAAAGAAGTGCTCAAGGATTGGAATGCAGAGGATGTATTCCACAAAAGTGAAACAGAACGCGAAGGTTGTCCTTCATTTATCTTTTTCGAAGGTCCTCCTTCAGCAAACGGTCATCCAGGCATCCACCATGTGATGGCACGCACACTGAAAGATACCATCAACCGCTATAAGACCATGCAGGGCTTCCAAGTGAAGCGCAAGGCGGGTTGGGACACCCACGGACTCCCTGTGGAGCTCAGTGTGGAGAAGGAACTCGGCATCACAAAGGAAGACATCGGCAAGACCATTTCCATCGAAGCATACAACGAGCGCTGCCGCAAGAACGTGATGATGTACACTTCCGAATGGAGCGAACTCAGCGAGAAGATGGGCTATTGGTGCGATTTGGAGCATCCTTATATCACATACGATAACAAATATATCGAAACCCTTTGGTATCTCCTCAAGCAGCTCTACGACAAGAACTTGCTTTACAAAGGATATACCATTCAGCCATATTCCCCTGCCGCAGGTACGGGACTTTCGAGCCACGAGTTGAACCAGCCAGGTTGCTATCGTGACGTGAAGGATACCACCTGCACCGCTATCTTCAAGGCACTCGACCCAAAGCCTGAGATGCAGAACTGGGGTATGCCATGCTTCTTGGCTTGGACCACCACGCCTTGGACACTGCCTTCGAACACAGCTCTTTGCGTGGGACCAAAGATTGACTATGTTTGCGTGCAGACCTACAACCCATACAACGCAGAGAAAATCAGTGCCTTGATGGCAAAGGACCTTGTGAATGCGTATTTGAAGCCAGAAGGAGCAGAGCTCCCTATGGATGAATTCAAGCCAGGCGACAAGGTGGTGCCTTACCGCATCGTGGGAGAATTCAAGGGTACAGACCTCGTGGGCATGAAGTATCAGCAGTTGATGCCTTGGGTGAAGCCTTGCGAGAAGGTGGATGACAATGCTGCAGATTTCGTAAAGGCTGCGGCAGAGGCTCGTCCTGAGAAAATCTTCAGCGTGGGCAAAGACCAATTCGTGGAAATGGAAGCAGAGGCATTCCGTGTGATTCCTGGCGATTATGTCACAACTGAAGACGGTACGGGTATCGTCCACATCGCTCCAACATTCGGTGCTGACGACGCCAAGGTGGCAAAAGCCGCTGGCATACCTTCCCTCTTCCTCATCAATAAGAGTGGCGAGACTCGCCCAATGGTGGACCTCGTGGGTAAGTACTACCTGATGAACGAACTGGCAGACGAGTTTATTGCTGCCTGCGTGAACAAGGAAGCATATAGCAAGCATGCTGGCGACTACGTAAAGAATGCCTACGCTCCTGAATTCAATGTGGATGGCAAATACGACGAGAAGGCTGCTTCGAAGGCTGAGGACCTCAACATCGTGCTCTGCATGGAGATGAAGCAGGAAGGCATCGTCTTCAAGATTGAGAAGCACGTCCACAACTATCCTCACTGCTGGCGTACAGACAAGCCTGTGCTTTACTACCCACTCGACTCTTGGTTCATCCGTTCTACCGCTTGCAAGGACCGCATGGTGGAACTCAACAAGACCATCAAGTGGAAGCCTGAATCAACCGGCACAGGACGATTCGGCAAGTGGCTCGAGAACCTCAACGATTGGAATCTCTCTCGTTCTCGCTATTGGGGCACTCCGCTGCCAATCTGGCGCAACAAGGACAGTCGCGAGGAAATCTGCATCGGTTCGGTGGAAGATCTCTACAACGAAATCGAGAAGGCTGTGGCAGCTGGTGTGATGGCAAACAACCCATTGAAGGACAAAGGATTTGTGCCTGGCGATATGGCACAGGAGAACTACGATAAGATTGACCTCCACCGTCCATACGTGGATGACATCAAACTGGTGTCAGCCACTGGCAAGGTGCTCACTCGTGAGACCGACCTCATCGACGTGTGGTTCGATTCTGGTTCCATGCCTTACGCTCAGATTCACTATCCATTCGAGAACAAGGAAGCATTTGACAATCGCACAGTCTTTCCTGCCGACTTCATCGCTGAAGGCGTGGACCAGACTCGTGGATGGTTCTTCACGCTCCATGCCATCGGAACAATGGTATTTGATTCCGTTGCCTTCAAGGCTGTAATTTCCAACGGACTCGTTCTCGACAAGAACGGACTGAAGATGTCGAAGCGTCTTGGAAACGGTGTGAATCCATTCGAATGCATTGAGAAATACGGGACCGATGCTGTGCGCTGGTACATGATTACCAACTCCCAGCCTTGGGACAACCTCCGTTTCGACCAAGAAGGAGTGGCAGAAGTGAGTCGCACATTCTTTGGTAAGCTCTTCCAAACATACTCATTCTTCACGATGTATGCCAATGTGGATGGATTCGATTACTCACAGCCTGACGTTCCATTCGCTGAGCGTCCAGAAATCGACCGATGGGTACTCTCCGAACTCAACACCTTGGTGAAGAACGTACAGGAGAGCCTCGACGATTATGAGCCAACGCGTGCAGGACGTCTTATTCAGACTTTCGTCATCGACAATCTCTCCAACTGGTATGTACGTTTGAACCGTAAGCGTTTCTGGGGTGGAGAAATGGATGCAGACAAGCTTTCGGCTTATCAGACACTCTATATTTGTTTGGAAACTATCGCCAAACTCATTGCACCTATCGCTCCTTTCTATGCAGACCGCCTCTTCATGGACCTCATCCATGGCACAGGGCGCGAAAATGTGAAGAGTGTGCATCTTTCACTTTATCCAAAAGTGGATGAGAGCTTGATTGACAGCGAATTGGAAACACGCATGGAACTGGCTCAGCAAATTACTTCCATGGTTCTTTCTCTCCGAAAGAAGGAGCAAATCATCGTGCGTCAGCCACTGCAGACCATCTCCATTCCTGTTACCGATTCTCTTCAAAAGGAGCGCATCGAGCAGATGAAGCAACTGATTCTCGACGAAGTGAACGTGAAGGAATTGCAGTTCGTGGAAGGTGGTGCAGGCATGCTCGTGAAGAAGGTGAAGTGCAACTTCCGTGTGATGGGTAAGAAGTTCGGCAAGATGATGAAAGCGGTAAGCAATGTCGTGGCAGAGCTCACACAAGAGCAGATTGCAGAACTCGAAAGCAAAGGACAAATCACCATTCAGGCTGAAGGACAGGACGCCCTCATCGAATTGGCAGACGTGGAAATCTTCAGCGAGGATATCCCAGGATGGACCGTTGCCAACGAAGGCTCCCTCACCGTGGCACTCGACATCAACATCACTCCTGAACTGAAGAACGAGGCTGTGGCTCGCGAAATCATCAAGCGCATCCAAGGTATCCGCAAGGACAGTGGTTTCGAAATCACCGACCGCATCCAAGTGGTCATCTCCGAGTTGCCTGCTATTAGCGAAGCGCTTACTGGATTCAAGGAGTACATCGCCAGCCAGGTACTTGCCAACTCTATCGAGATGGGGCAACCTACCGAAGGAACGGAAGTGGATTTCGACGACTTCAAAGCCATCATTTATGTCAAGAAAGCATAAAGCAATCCTATCCCTCTCACTCATACTGTTTGTCATCATCCTCGACCAACTCATCAAGGTCTGGGTGAAGACAAACATGTATCTGGGGGAAAGCATCCACATCACAGACTGGTTTCAGATTCGCTTCATTGAGAACAACGGCATGGCTTTCGGATGGGAATTGGGTGGAAAATACTTCCTCACCTCCTTCCGCATCATAGCAGTCATTCTCATTGGCATCTACATTTATCGTCAAATCAAGAAAAATGCATCAACAGGCTACATTGTCTGTCTTTCCCTCATCTTGGCGGGAGCTGCTGGAAACATTTTCGATTGTCTGTTCTATGGAATGGTGTTCAATAACCCTCCATACCCCGAAGTGGCACAATTCGTGGAATGGGGTACTGGCTACAGCGAACTGATGTTAGGACGTGTGGTGGATATGTTCTACTTTCCTCTTGTGGAGTGGAATATGCCTCAATGGGAGTGGCTCAACAGCATCGCTTTCCTCCCTGACGCAGGCGAACATTGTGTATTCTTCTCCCCTATCTTCAATTTTGCCGATGCATCTATCAGTTGCGCCATCGTTGCACTTATCCTCTTCTATCATAAGTATTTCACATAATTTTCTCTCATGCGCAAGTTGCTATCCATCGTTACACTCTTTGTTTTTGTTTCCTTCATGTCATGTGAGGAACATTCCAACCATGTCATTTCGAAGGGAAAGATGAAAAAGGTGCTCTACGATTTCCACTTGGCACAAGCCATGGCGGAAGACTTGCCATACGACCAAAGGGAGAAAGCCAATGCTTACATCAACGCCGTGTTCGAGAAGCATGGCATCACCAAAGAGGATTTCGACTCAGCCGTGGTGTGGTATAATACGCACAACGAAGACCTTCAGGACATCTACAAGGATTTGCAAACTCAATACACACAGGAGCAGGAACAGCTCCAACTCACCACGGGGAACGACGCTGTGGCAGCTTTCATCACAGAGGGAGGTGACACAGCCAACATCTGGACAGGACCTGAAACCATTGTGCTGCGAAATCGCGACTTGTTGAACTTGAGCAAATACACCATCAAGACCGACTCTACCTTCCATCACGACGACCGATTCACTCTTATGGGTGATGTAGAATTTGTGCTTGAAGACAAGAATATCCGCGACGTGTTCCTCAGCGCATCACTCTCCATTCGAAACGACGAAGGCAAAACATTCAGTCAGGTGCGCCAACTCAGTTCAAACTCCGAGTTCCGCCTAGAGGTGTCTTCCGCATCTGGTAGGGAACTGAAGCAGGTTTCCACCTTTTTCTATTATATAGGAAAGTTCGACACCAAGAACTTCTGCGTGGTGAACAACATCCGGCTCATCAGAATGCACGTGAAGCGTGAGGAAGGACAATCTATGATAGGCGACCCACTGAAAAAAGACAGCACAGTGCAACAGGTTGCACCTCGTCAGCATGGTCCTCGCCTCACTCCAGAGGAAATCCGCAAGAACGCACAAGATGGGAGCCAACACAAAATCAACATCAAAACAGCTCCTGACGTGAGAACACCAAACAAGATAGGTCCACGCCGCAGACGTCCTGTAAAGAAATAAAATGAAGAGTGAAAAATGAAGAATGAAACATCTTCGTTATTGTTCGAAGGATTAGAGGAAAAAACTCCAATCCGCCGTGTTGCTGCCAATGTTGTCATTTTCTCCGAAAACGAACGCTATGTCAACCATGTGGTCGAGCTCTGCAATTCACGCATTGTGAACCACTACCCTCTGCATGGAGAAATCGCTATGACAGAATGGCTGGGAGGAACTATCGAGATAGAAAACCGGAAAGCCTACCACATCATAAAGCACGCCGACGGAACTCTGCACAAACAACAGCTGTAGCAATCGCAACATTCAGCGACTCCGTTGATGTTCTATTCTGTGGATAATTCGGAATGAAAAGTCGTTTTGTCACGAGTTCCGCCACTTCCTCACTCACACCTCGCCCCTCATTTCCCATCACAATCAATCCCCGCTGCTCCAACGCCTTTCCATACAAATTCTCGCCATCAAGAAAAGTACCATAAACAGGTGTGTTAGCTGGCAAATGCTTGAGCATCTCCACCAAATCCACTGAGTGCACCTTCACGTGTGCCAAAGCTCCCATCGTGGCCTGAACGGTTTTGGCATTATACACATCGGCACATCCTTTCGAACAAAACACATGCTCGATGCCGAACCAATCCGCCAAGCGAATAATCGTACCCAGATTACCAGGGTTCTGCACTTCATCTAAAGCAAGGCAAAGTTGCGTGGAAGGAACTGACAAGTCGAACACCCAAACTGGTTGTTTCAAAACTGCAAGAACCTGTTGAGGAGCCTCCAAACTACTTACTTTTCGCAAATCGTCAACCGTGACATATTCTGTTTGCACATTTTCTTCCAAACCTAACGCATGTAGACGGGAAGCAAACTCCGAATTCTCTACGGCAGCCAAGTATGTAGCTTGAAAACCAGCAGCAAGCAAGTCGCCTACAATCTTAGGACCTTCAGCCACAAACACACCATCGGCTTGGCGATGCTTTTTCAGCTCAAGCCCTTTCAGATATTTCACTTTGTTTTTACTAATCATGCTGGCAAAGTTAATGGAAAATGTGGGAAAAAGAAAATTTTCAACTATCTTTGCACTCGATTATGGCAAGAAGCATAGCACATAGCACTAAAAAAGCAGGACTCAACACACAGAAGTGGAAGTATAGAAGAGTTGATTCTATATTTTCCAATTCCTTTTTCGTCCTCCCAAGCATGCGCCATATCACACACATTTCAATCTGCATCGTTCTTCTTTCTTTCCTCCTTACCGCCTGTTCCGTTGACAAGTTCATTGGTGAGAATGAATTGTACCTAAAAGACGTAAAGGTAGTGTCCACCAACAAGGACGCCACCAAGGAATATTACCTTTCGAACTATGTGCAACAAACTCCAAATTCGAATTGGTTTGGAGCTAAGATACCCATGAAAATCTATTGTCTCTCACGTCCGAACAGCAATAGTTGGGTATCGAAAGTTCTACGGAAAATAGGACAAAAGCCTGAAATCTACAGTGTGCAGAAAACATTCAGCACCATCAGCGACATGGACCAAGTGCTGGCAAACGCTGGCTACACGCACAACTACATCGAGCTGAAGCAGGATGTGAAGGGTAAGAAACTCAAACTTACTTACGTAGTACATCCCGGAGAGAGATACATGGTGCGTTCACTGAAGAGGAATGTGGAGGACAGCCGCTTGCAACAAATCCTCTGTGAGCAGGACACAGCCAACTCACTACTACGTGAGGGAATGCCACTCGACATCAACAAACTCAATCAGGAGCGTTCGCGTATCACGTCGATGCTCCGAAATGTGGGTTACTACAAATTCAACAAGGACGACATCAGCTTTGAGGCTGACACGGCAAACGGAAACTACGAAGTGGATCTCCGTATGAATGTGGGTCTGCACCTTGAGAACCGAAGTTCAACCCCCGAAGAGCACACGCAATACCGAATTGGCGATGTCACCTACCATGTGGACCTCACATCTGACAGTGCATCTCAGAACACAATCAGGCACAAAGGTTCTATCATTCAATATTCAGTTCCTCTGCATTTTCGTCCCAACCTCCTCACTTCCAACACACTCCTAAAACCTGGAGAACTGTACAACGAGGAACATCAGCGACGCACATACAACAATTTCATGCGGCTGAATGCCATTTCCTACTCTAACATCCGCCTACAACAACGTGGACTAAGTGACACACTCGACTGCCACATCACACTCCATCATGCACGTCCACGCTCCATCAGCTTCGACCTCGAAGGTACAAACTCAGCGGGCGACCTCGGTGCGGCTACATCGCTCTCGTTTCAGCACAAAAATCTTTTCAAAGGTTCTGAAAACCTCACGCTCAAACTTCGTGGTGCATACGAAGCCATCACTGGACTCGACGGATACGAAGGACATAGCTACACGGAGTTGGGTGTGGAAACACGCCTCTCCTTCCCTGGTTTCCTCCTTCCTTTTGTGAAGAAGGAATTTGGCTCGCTCCATCACGCCACTTCCGAAATCGCGCTCCAGTACAACCGGCAGAACCGTCCTGAGTTCCGGCGCAGAGTGTTCTCTGCTGCATGGCGCTACCGCTGGCAAAGTCACCAATCTCGTACACAGCACCGTTTCGACCTTCTCGAAGTGAACTACATCAACATGCCATGGATTTCGCACACTTTTCGTCAGCAGTACCTTGACTCTCTCCTCCCTCGGCTCCACCACTGCCAACACCTACGGAAAGAACGCCTACACCATCCGTTTCAACATAGAGACTTCGGGCAATGTGCTTTGGGGACTGAGCCATGCAGCACACTTTGAGAAGAACAACACCAATCAATACGAATTCCTTGGCATTGCCTACGCTCAATATGTGCGTGGCGACCTCGACTTGGCCAAGAGCATACGTATCGACCAAAACGATTCCCGTGCGCTCCACTTTGCACTGGGCATTGCCTACCCTTACGGCAACTCCAATCAACTTCCTTTCGAAAAGCGTTACTTCTCGGGAGGTCCGAACTCAGTGCGTGGATGGACGGTGCGCTCATTGGGACCTGGTGCCTACAAGGGTGCTGACCGACAAATCAACTTCCTCAACCAAAGTGGAGACATCAAGCTCGACCTCAGTGCCGAATACCGTGCCTTTCTTT
>CADBXS010000011.1:0-6405 GCA_902798705.1 uncultured Bacteroidales bacterium | reverse complement strand
ATATTTGTTGATGCCGGTAACATCTGGACCATCCGCCAATATGTAGACCAGCCCGAAGGAGAATTCCGTTTCGACAAGTTCTATAAGCAAATTGCCGTCAGCTATGGCATCGGACTTCGTCTCAATCTCGACTTCTTCATCCTTCGTTTCGATGCGGGTATGAAAGCCATCAACCCAGCCTACGAAACGCCACGCCAGCACTACCCTATCACTCATCCTAATTTCGACCGAGACTTTGCCTTCCACTTCGCTATCGGTTTGCCTTTCTGATAAAGTCCTTGGTAAGTCAATCCTCAATAGTTAAAAGTGAATGGTTTTTGGGTGTGTTTCGTTTTTTTGTTGTAATTTTGCAATCTTAAAATGAAAGTTGAAGAGCAGAACGACTCTTCCGTGGAAACATAAAAAGCCAAGAAACAATCAAAATCAAATATATATAATATGTATAGAACTCATACTTGCGGAGAACTCCGCATTGATAACGTGGGACAAAGCGTCACGCTGGCCGGATGGGTACAGCGCGTGCGCAAGATGGGAGGTATGACGTTTGTGGATTTGAGAGACCGCTACGGCATCACTCAGTTGGTCTTCAACAGCGAAACAAATCAGGAACTGAATGAGCGTGCCAACAAGTTGGGACGCGAATTTGTGATTCAGATTGTAGGTACTGTGAACGAACGCTACAGCAAGAATGCCAACATGCCTACAGGCGACATCGAAATCATTGTGAACGAACTGAACCTGCTGAATGCAAGCGATGTTCCTCCATTCACGATTGAAGACCAGTCGGACGGTGGCGACGACATCCGCATGAAATACCGCTATCTCGATCTTCGCCGTTCCTGTGTACGCAAGAACCTTGAACTGCGCCACAAGATGTGCATCGAAGTGCGCAACTATCTCTCCGACCTCGGTTTCTTGGAGGTGGAAACACCGATGCTCATTGGTTCTACTCCGGAAGGTGCTCGCGACTTCGTTGTGCCTTCACGCATGAACCCAGGTCAGTTCTACGCGCTGCCTCAAAGCCCTCAAACCTTGAAGCAACTCTTGATGGTGGCAGGATTCGACCGCTACTTCCAAATCGTAAAATGTTTCCGTGATGAGGACTTGCGTGCAGACCGCCAGCCTGAGTTCACTCAGATTGACTGCGAAATGTCGTTTGTCACACAGGAAGATATCATCCAGACCTTTGAAGGTATGGCCAAGCACCTGTTCAAGACGTTGCGCGGTGTGGAAATCAACGAGCCTTTCCTCCGTCTGCCTTGGGCAGAGGCTATGCGTCGCTTTGGTTCAGACAAGCCTGATATGCGCTTCGGCATGGAGTTTGTGGAACTGATGGATACCTTGAAATGCGGCACATTCCCAGTGTTTGACAATGCCACCTACATCGGAGGTATCTGCGCTCCTGGTTGTGCAGTCTATACTCGCAAGCAGCTCGACCAGTTGACCGACTTCGTGAAGCGTCCTCAGATTGGCGCAAAGGGTTTGGTTTATGCACGTGTGCAGGAAGATGGCAGCGTGAAGTCGAGTGTTGACAAGTTCTACACACCAGAGCAGCTCGATGCCCTCAAGCAGAAGATGGACGCAAAACCAGGCGACTTGATTCTCATCCTCTCGGGCGACGACACACTGAAGACGCGCAAGCAGCTTTGCGAACTTCGTCTTGAGATGGGCGAACGCCTTGGACTTCGTGATAAGAACAAGTTCGCCCTCCTTTGGGTAACAGAATTCCCTATGTTCGAGTGGAGCGACGAAGAGCAGCGCCTCATGGCTATGCACCACCCATTCACCCACCCTATGGACGAAGACATTGCCTTGCTCGATACGAATCCTTCTGCGGTTCGCGCTGATGCTTACGACATGGTTTGCAACGGTATCGAAGTGGGCGGTGGTTCCATTCGTATCCACGACCCTAAGCTTCAGGCAAAGATGTTTGAGATTCTTGGCTTCACCCCTGAGCGCGCTCAGGAGCAGTTTGGTTTCTTGATGAATGCCTTCAAGTACGGTGCTCCTCCTCATGGAGGTCTTGCTTACGGTCTCGACCGCTGGGTCAGCATCTTCGCAGGTCTTGACTCCATCCGCGACTGCATTGCATTCCCTAAGAACAACTCTGGACGCGACGTGATGCTGGATGCGCCTGCAGCCATCGACCAGAAGCAGCTCGACGAACTTTTCCTTAAGGTTGACTTGACTGAGGAAAATGCATAAAAACCATTCAGATACAACAAATAGTAAAGGCAAGCATTGTTCAGTATGCTTGCCTTTTTTCATTCCTTCTTCAGAATCTCGCTTACTTTCTTGAAAAACGATTGGTGCTCCCCACTAAGTCGAAAAAGAATCTTGCCTTCTCGGTCCAAGAGCAACTTGGTGGGAAAGACACGAACATCATATTTCTTCACAAAATCCGCTTCTCTTGTGTTCTTCAGCTGTGGCCATTTCAAGTGATAGTCCTTCACAACCTCCTGCCATTCATCACCTTCGTCGAAGCAATTCACGCTGATGATTTCCAAGTCGTCATGATGCTTCTTATACAGTTTTTTCAGCGAAGGGATTTCCTTCATGCAAGCAGGGCACCACGTTCCCCAAAAATCCAGCACCACATACTTTCCCCTCAACCCGCTCAGCGAAACCATCTCACCACGCATGTCCTGCACTCTGAAGTCGGGAGCTTGCTGAGCACTCAGTTCCACAGCGGTAAAAAGTAGCAAAAGCGACAGGGTGAAATATCTCATTTTCCGCACGTATCTTGATTTGCCTGCAAAAATACAAATTCTAAAAGAAAAGCACAAAAGAAAGTGAAAAAACATCTATTTTGCTCATATAAAGTTAATTTCTCACCCTCGCATTTTCTCATTATCTCATTTTCCACTATCTTTGCATTCTGATTTAAAACGATTGAATGGGAAGACTCTTAGCAATTGATTACGGCAAGAAAAGGACAGGCATTGCAGTGACTGACACGCTGCAAATCATAGCCAACGGACTGTGTACTGTGGAAACCTCCAAACTCTTCGACTTTTTGTCGGACTACCTCTCTAAAGAATCCGTGGAGAAAATTATTGTAGGACAACCCAAGCAAACCAACGGCGAGGATTCGGAGAACATGAAACGAATCACTCCTTTTGTGAACAGACTCCGCAAACTCTATCCCACCCTGCCCATCACGTTCTACGACGAGCGCTTCACCACTGTCCTTGCGCATCAGGCCATCCTCGAAAGCGGAATCGGCAAGAAGGCACGGCGTGAGAACAAGGGACTGGTAGATCAAATCAGCGCCACCATCATTCTCGAGGACTACATGGCTTCAAACAAGAATGCAACGGGCCTCATCTAAACCGCCAAGTCTTCCATCACAAAACCAAAAAAAAACATTTCATCACCGTGATACTTCCAATGTACATATTTGGCCAGCCTGTGCTTCGCAAGGTGGCTGAAGACATTCCGACAGATTATCCCAACCTGAAGGAACTCATCGACAACATGTTTGAAACCCTCCGTAAGGCTGAAGGCGTAGGACTCGCAGCACCACAAGTAGGCCTGCCCATCCGCGTCGTAGTCATCGACCTCGACTGCATCAGCGAGGATGAGCCTCAGTTCAAGGGCTACTTCAAGGCTTTCATCAACGGACACATCATCGAAGAAAGCGAAGAGCAGAGCGACTTCGAGGAAGGATGCCTCTCCGTGCCAGGCATACACGAGAAGGTGAGACGTCCCGAGAAGGTACGCATCCAATATCTCGACGCCGACCTCCAAGCGCACGACGAGTGGGTGGATGGCTTCGTAGCACGTGTCATCCAGCATGAGTTCGACCATTTGGAAGGAAAAATGTTTGTAGATCACCTCACTCCTTTCCGCAAGCAAATCATCAAGAAGAAACTGCTTGCCATGACGAAAGGCAAATACCAGTGTAGCTACAAGACCAAAGCCAATCACTAAACCGTTCCCAGTGATTCATCACTGGGTCATCACTCCCTCAACTTTGGGGATTCACTCCAACGTTATTGGGGATTCACCAAAGCGCGATTGGGGATGAACTGAAGTTTGTCCCTAATAATATTTGAAGAGAAACGCATAAGAAGAAATAAAATGCTCCAACGCATCATCTATATAGTTTGTTTTCTTGCATGTTCACTCTGTTCTGAAGCGCAAATCAACACGCAAAGAATGATGGATGTGGGACGCAATGCACTCTATTTCGATGACTACGCATTGTCCATTCAATACTTCAACCGCGTCATTCTGGCCAAACCACATCTCTACGAAGCCTATTACTACAGAGGTGTGGCAAAATTCTATTTGGAAGACTTCTTGGGAGCCGAGCAGGACTGCTCACAAGCCATCGACATCAATCCTTTCTTCCCAAAGACCTACGAGCTCCGCGGACTGTCGCGCATCAACTTAGGGAAGTACGCCTTGGCGGAACAAGACTACAAGATGGCATCCGAAGTGCAGGCAGAGAGCAAGGCCATCTGGCACAACTGGATTCTCTGCAACATCGAGTTGAAAGACTTTGAGCGAGCCGATTCCATTTCCGACATCTTCATCAAGCATTGGCCAAAATATGCCGACGGCTACATGATGAAAGCACAAATCAAAATGGAAATGAAGGACACCACCACTGCCGAAGTGCTGGTAGATAGTGCCTTGAAAGCCGACAAGTACAATGTGCCTTCCCTCTCACTCAAGGCAAGCCTGCTGATGAATCGCGAGGAATGGCAAGAGGCAGAAACGACACTCACGGAGGCCATCCGCCTTCAACCCAAGAACACTCGAAACCTCATCAATCGAGCACTGGCTCGCTACCATCAGAACAACCTGCGTGGAGCCATGTCGGACTACGACATCGCACTCGACATCGACCCTACAAACTTTGTCGGACACTACAACCGCGGACTCCTTCGCACCCGCGTGGGTGAAGACAATCTCGCCATCGAGGATTTCAACTTCATCCTGAAGATTGACCCTACCGATGTGATGGCCATCTACAACCGAGCTGAACTGCTCTTCGACACAGGCGATTACCGTGGCGCCATCCGCGACTACACCACCCTCATCCACACCTATCCCAACTTCCTGCAAGGCTATCAGCGCAGAGCCGAGGCCAAGCGCCGCATAGGCGACACGAAGGGAGCGCTGAAAGATGAAGACCACGTGATTCGCGAGCAAATCGCACATCGCTATGGCTATCAGTCGAAAGCCAGCAAGACAGCCACCACACGAAAGAAGAGCGAAATCGACCTCGACGACTATCAGGCACTGGTGGTGGACGATGAGGAAAAGAAGGAATACGAGAGCGAATATCGCGGAAAGATTCAGAACAAGGATACCGAGATGAAGCTCCTGCCACCTATGTCGCTCGCATCCTACCAAGTGGCGGCATCGGCTCCGAACCCTTACTTCGACACGGCATTGGAGCATCTGCTGGTGGAGGAATACGAACCTGCCATCCAGGATTTCACAGAGGCCATCAAGAATCAGCCAAACGTGGCAGAAGCTTACTACAACCGTGCATACGCCTACGCTGCCACACGAAAATACTCGCTTGCCCTCGAAGACCTCGACAAGGCCATCCAGTTGCGCTCGCAATTTCCACAGGCCTACTTCAATCGCGGCATCTTGCAGATTTTCATGAACGATAACGACCATGCCACTGCCGACCTCAGCAAGGCAGGAGAATTGGGCATTTATCAGGCATACAGCATCATCAAGCACAATGAATCAAAGAAGAAAAAATGAGGCAAGAATGTGCAAAGTGTGAAGAATGCCCCTGTCGCTACATCATATTTTTCACATCTCGCTTTATTAATAAGGAGAAAAGTGTTAACTTTGCACGATATTTGTCAAATAGGAATTTATCATAAACAAAGCATATCATGATTAAAATTACATTCCCAGACCAATCAGTCCGTGAATACGAGGCTGGTGTTACTGGTTTGCAAATCGCAGAAAGTATTAGTTCGCGCCTTGCTCAGGATGTCATTGCATGCGGTGTGAATGGCGAAACCACTGAGCTCAATCGCCCTATCAACGAGGATGCCAACTTCGTGCTCTACAAGTGGGACGACGACGAAGGCAAACACGCATTCTGGCACACTTCTGCCCACCTCATGGCAGAGGCTCTGCAGGAACTCTACCCTGGCACACAGTTCGGCATTGGTCCTGCCATCGAAAACGGATTCTACTACGACGTGATGCCACCCGAGGGAGTGAAGCTCTCGGATGCCGATTTCCCAAAGATTGAGAAGAAGATGCAGGAGCTCGTGCAGCGCAAGGAAGCATTGGTACGTGAGGACATTTCCAAGGCCGACGCACTGAAGTTCTTCGGCGACAGAGGCCAGAGCTACAAGAACGAACTCATCGAAGAACTCGAAGACGGACACATCACAACATACACGCAGGGCAACTACA
>CADBXS010000010.1 GCA_902798705.1 uncultured Bacteroidales bacterium | reverse complement strand
TGGAGAAGAATGAAGACGTTGACGATAACAATAACATTAACGATAACCTTAACCTTAACGATGACGAAAACGAAGCTGAAGACGACAAGAAGGGCAATAAGAAGGATGATGCTGACCCTGACTTTACGATGGTGGCAGCTGCCAGTACGGAAGAGGGTGACGGCATTGAGCATGATGATGAATCGACTCCTTATGACCCTAAGAAGGAATTGTCGCACTACAAATATCCAACGCTCGATTTGCTCGACCAGCGGGAGGACAGTAATCCGCAGATTGATGCAGCCGAGCAGATGGCTAACAAGAATCGCATCATCCATGTGCTGAAGAGCTTCGGTGTGGAAATCAGCAGCATCACGGCTACGATTGGTCCTACCATCACGCTGTATGAGATTACGCCTGCTGAGGGTATGCGTATCAGTAAGATTCGCAACTTGGAGGATGATATTGCTTTGAGTTTGGCTGCCGAGGGCATTCGTATCATTGCTCCAATTCCTGGTAAGGGAACCATCGGTATTGAGGTGCCAAACAAGAAGAAGACCATTGTGTCGATGTATAGCATCCTGAATAGCAAGACCTATCAGGAATCGAAGATGGAACTGCCTTGTGCCATGGGTAAGACCATTACGAACGAGGTGTTCATGGTGGATTTGGCCAAGGCTCCGCACATGCTCGTGGCAGGTGCAACGGGTATGGGTAAGTCGGTCGGACTGAATGCCATTGTCACTTCCTTGCTCTACAAGAAGCATCCGTCGGAACTAAAAATCGTAATGGTCGATCCAAAGAAGGTGGAATTCAGCATCTATGCACCTACTTGCTCTTGAAGCAAGCCAAGGTGCGCAACATTAAGGAATACAACGAGAAGTTCAAGGCTCGCAAGTTGAGTCCGCTGGAAGGACATGAGTATATGCCGTACTACGTGGTGATTGTGGATGAGTTTGGTGATTTGATTATGACGGCAGGCAAGGAAATCGAGTTGCCAATTTGCCGTATTGCTCAGTTGGCTCGTGCCGTGGGTATTCACATGATTATCGCAACGCAACGTCCTACCACGAATATCATCACAGGTACTATCAAGGCCAACTTCCCTGCGCGTGTAGCTTTCAAGGTTTCTGCCATGATGGACTCGCGCATCATTCTCGACCGTCCTGGCGCTAACCAGTTGATAGGTCGTGGTGATATGCTCTATTTACAGAGTGCCGACCCAGTGCGTGTGCAGTGTGCTTTTGTGGATACTCCTGAGGTGGATAGAATCTGTAAGTACATCAGTGAGCAGCAGAAATTCCCAGACATGACCTACCTGCCAGAGCCTCCAATGGAAGATGGCGAAGGCGGCAGCAAAGATGTGGATATGAATCACCTCGACCCAATGTTTGCGGATGTGGCGAAGATGGTGGTTTCGCAGAATGCTGGTTCAACGTCGCTCATTCAGCGTAAGTTCTCCATCGGTTACAACCGTGCAGGACGACTGATGGACCAGCTGGAATCGGCTGGAATTGTCGGTCCTCAGATGGGTTCTAAACCTCGCGAAGTGCTCATCACGGATTTGATTACGCTTGATAGTGTACTCAATGCGCTGGGAGCGAATTAAGTGAAAAGTGAACAGTGAAAAGTGAAAAAGCCTCACCCCTAACCCCTCTCCAAGGAGAGGAGAGTGAAAAGTGAGAAGTGAAAAGTGAAAAATCAGGGATTTAGAGGATTTAAAAGGATTCTTGAACCTTGAAAAGTGAAAAAAGAAAAATTAAAAGAGAAATGGTATTTGTTTTGTTAGATAACAGATTCGTTTCTTCTCTTTATTAGAACTATAAAACTTAAAAACTTAAATATGAAAAAACTATTTGTTATCATGATTTCGTTGCTGTCGGTGATGAATGTGCTGGCTGAGGATGAAGCAACTAAGATATTGGACAAGGCTGCAAGTGCTTTCAAGGCAGCTGGAGGTGTGACGATTAGTTATACTTACAACTTGAATGGCGACACGGGTAAGGGTACCATCAAGATGCAAGGCAAAAAATTCGTGAACACGTTTGGCGACCATGTCATTTGGTTCAATGGCAAAACGCTGTGGACGCTGGTGAAGGAAAACGAGGAAGTGAACGTGACAACGCCCACTCCAAAGGAACTGGCAGGCATCAATCCTTATTCCTTCATGAATATGTATAAGCAGGGTTACAAAGCCAGCATGGGTAAATCGACTGCTACGTATTATGAGGTGATACTGAAGGCGACTTCTCCTTCAACGAGCATGAAAAGCGTGGTGGTGCATATTCTGAAGAAGAACTATGAGCCTTGCTATGTGAAGTTGGCTACTGTGGATGGAATTGAAAATAAGATTACAGTTACAAAATACATTACCAACCAGAACTTTTCTGCCGACACCTTCGCTTTCAATCCGAAGAAATATCCGAATGTGGATATTGTGGATTTGAGGTAAGCGGGCAGATGAGTTTATTTATTACCGAAAAACATGGAACATATCAGATGCTTGATTATTGGTTCGGGCCCCGCAGGTTACACCGCAGCCATTTACGCAAGTAGAGCAAACCTGAATCCTGTGGTGTATGAAGGCATTCAGCCAGGAGGACAGTTGACAATCACCGATTCGATAGAGAATTTCCCTGGGCATCCGGAGGAAATCAGCGGACCTGAACTGATGGACTTGATGCGTCAGCAGGTGGAAAAATTCGGTGTGGATATCCGTCAGAACATCTGTGTGAAGTCCGATTTGAGCCAAGCACCTTACCACTTCTGGTTTGATGATGAGTCGGAGGTGACTGCCGATGCCGTGATTATTGCTACGGGTGCCTCTGCCAAATTTCTTGGACTCGACGATGAGAAGAAATACATGGGGCAGGGCGTGAGTGCCTGTGCCACTTGCGATGGTTTCTTCTACAGAAAGCGCACCGTTGCCGTTGTGGGCGGTGGAGATACGGCTTGTGGTGAAGCCATCTATTTGGCAGGACTCGCTGCCAAGGTTTATCTCATTGTCCGTAAGCCTTTCCTCCGTGCTTCAAAGATTATGCAGGAGCGCGTGATGAACAATCCAAAGATTGAAGTGCTGTTCGAAACCAACACCCTCGGACTCTATGGAGAGAACGGTGTGGAAGGAGCACATCTGGTTCATCGCAAGGGTGAGGCTGATGAGCGGAAATATGATTTGTCTATCGACGGTTTCTTCTTGGCCATAGGCCATAAGCCAAATTCCGATATTTTCAAGCCTTGGATTGAGACCGACGAGACGGGTTTCATCAAGACCGAAGGTGCTTCTCCAAAGACCAATATCCCAGGTGTTTTTGCTGCTGGTGATGTGGCAGACCCAACTTACCGCCAGGCGGTGGTGGCTGCTGCTTCGGGTTGCAAGGCTGCTATGGAAGCTGAAAAATACTTGATGGAAATTAAAAGTTAAAAATTAGAAAAGCCAAATTCCAAAGGGAATTATTTCTGCCTTTTAATTTTTACTTTTAATTTTTTACATTCTAAAAATATCACCATGAACTTCTCTCGAGCAAAATTACTCTATAAACTTATTCGAAAGAATCAGAAGCTTGCCACTCGACGCCATCCCATGATAGACAAAAACAAAGCCATGAAGGTGTTTATCTACATCATGGCTGCGTTTTGGGCTGTCTATCTCATGTTTTTTGGTGTCATGTTCGGTACGATTGATTTCGGAACGGCATTTGAGAATTTCGATATGATTGATGGAGGAATGATTTGGTTCCTCATCATGGATTTCTATCTCCGTTTCAGTATGCAGGAAACGCCTGCTCAGGAAATCAAGCCTTACAAACTACTTCCCATCAAGCAGAATTTCCTGCTCAACGTGTTTCTGATACGCTTGGGCTTGCGTGGCTACAACCTCTTTTGGTTCTTCTTCCTCCTGCCGTTTGGCATACTCGCCATCGTGAAATTCTATGGCGTTTTGGGATTGTTGGGATGGCTGTTAGGTTGGTGGCTGCTGTTTGTGCTGAACAGTTATTGGTATCTGATTTTCCGCACACTCAATCAGCGCAGTTGGCTCTTTTTGTTGATTCCTACAGCCGTGTATGCTGCTATCATTTATTTCGGAATGTTCCATAGCAGCGAGCATCAATGGCTGTTTGATGGATGCGTGCAATTGGGACGTGCCTTTTGTCAGTGGATACCGTGGGCCTACTTGATTATTCTCGCCATGATAGTGGTGCTGTTCTTCGTCAATCAGAGGATGCAACGCGCTTGTGTGTATCGAGAAATTGCACAAGTGGAACACATCCAAAAGGTGAAATCGACGGAGATGTCGTACTTGAACCGCTTCGGCATCATCGGTGAGTTCATGAAACTCGAAATCAAATCGACGATGCGCAACAAGGTAGTGAGGAAGCAATTCATGACGGGAGCCATCTGCACACTGATGTTTTGCTTGCTTTTTGCCTTTACGGACGTGTATGACAACATGACTTTCATGCGCACCTACATTTGTGTGTATTGCTTTGCCTGCTTGGGTACTATTACGCTGACCAATGTGATGTGTATGGAAGGTAACTATATCGATTTCCTCATGTCGCGCAAGGAATCTGTCTTGCAATTGCTGAAGGCGAAATACTATTTCAACTGCCTAATGTTGATTTTCCCGTTGCTGTTTTCGATCGCTCCGATTGTGCAGGGAAAGATTCTGTTTATTGAGGCATTGGGGTGCATGTTCTTCACGAGCGGTGCCATCTTCCCATTCCTCTTCCAGTTGGCTGCCTACAACAATCAGACACTGCAGCTGAATGTGCAGGTGACGAAGGCGGGACGCAGTACGAAGCATCAGATGATTTTCTCCTTGGCTGCGTTGCTGGTGCCTATGCTCATTATGTATATCCTGATTGTCATTTTCAATGTAGAAGTGGCAGCGTGGGTAATGCTTGCTATCGGTTTGCTGGGCACTATGTTGAGCCCTGTTTGGCTCAGAAATATCTATCATCGGTTTATGATTCGCCGATATGATAACATGGTAGGGTTCAGAGATTCGTTGAATCATGACTAAGGAGAATTAAAAATTAAAAGTTAAAAGTGAATCAAGGATTTAAAGGGTTTAAAGGATTCTAACTTCGTTAAACGTTAAACTTTAAACTTTAAACAAAAAAAACTATGGAATTAACTCTTGAAAATGTGAAAAAGACGTTCGGAGAGAAAGTGGCTCTGGATGTAGATACATACGTCATACATGATGGTGAAATCGTCGGACTGGTTGGAAATAATGGTGCAGGTAAGACTACCATGTTCCGTGTGATTCTCGATTTGATTAAGCCCGACGAGGGCATTGCCCGAATAGGTGGTGTTGCCACAGCTCACAGTGAGGACTGGAAAGCTGTCACGGGTGCATACGTGGATTCAGGTTTCCTGATTGATTACTTGACACCAGAAGAGTATTTCGATTTCGTTGCCAAGGTGAATGGTGTGAGCAAGGAGGATATGAATGCCCGCTTGCTGCAATTTGAACACTTCATGAATGGCGAGGTGATAGGCAATAACACGCTCATTCGCAACCTTTCGGCAGGAAACAAGCAAAAGGTGGGCATTATCGGTGCTATGCTCCACAATCCACAACTGTTGCTGCTGGACGAACCGTTCAACTTCCTCGATCCATCTTCACAACATGCGATGAAGTACCTGCTGGAAAGCTATAATCGCGAAACAGGTGCAACGATTGTGGTTTCTTCTCATAATCTGACGCATACTTTCGACATCTGTACGCGTGTCACACTGCTGGAGCATGGAAAGATTATCAAGGATTGTGAAAAGGACTATCCAAATCTGACGGAAGAAATTGAAGCGTATTTCATACATAATTCTTAGTGTGCTGATAGTGTGCTTCCTGCTCAGTTCTTGCCGCTCGTCGAAACACATGGGCAAGGATGGAGTAGGGAGCATCGACTTCAGACAGTTGGCGAGGGCTGGTCTTGCATTGGGATTCGATATCGATGAAATGGACGACTGGCCCTTGATGATTGAGTCTGCGCAATGGTTGGGAGTGCCCTATCAATATGCAGGCAACACGAAGAGTGGGGTGGATTGTTCGGGTTTGAATTGTGCTATATATAAAAAGGTGTATCGAATCCAGTTGCATCGCAACAGCAAACAACAATATGAGAAAGACTGCCATTCCGTCTCGCTCAGTAAACTGCAAAGCGGCGACCTTGTGTTTTTTGCACCCGATGCCAAGAAGAAAAATATCAATCACACGGGAATCTATTTGAAAGATTCAAAATTCGTTCATGCCAGCAGCTCGAAAGGAGTGGTGGTTAATTCGCTGAACGAGAACTATTATCAGAAACGCTTTGTTGCGGGGGGAAGAGTGAAATAGGCAAAAAACCTTGCACACTGAAGTGCAAGGAACAGGGCTATGTTGTGATGATTTCATCCATGGGTGTGTCGTGCTTCTCATGAGGGATGGAATCGAAGTATTGAAAAGAGAAGCAAAGCCCGATTTTAGGGCAATGGAGCTGTGGAAGCAGACGGTCGTAATAACCCTTGCCACGCCCTAAGCGATTCCCTTCTTTGTCGAATGCCATCCCTGGTATGATGGCCAAATCAATTTGAGAATAATCAGTGAATAGTTGGCCTTCTGATTCTATGATACCGAAAACACCTGTCTTTGTTTCGCTTTCAGCATCGAAAATGTGCAGTTCCAATTCATCGCCTACAACGGTAGGTAGGAGAATGGTTTTCTTGTCAGCATATTGCTGGATGAGATGAGTGGTATCCACCTCATCGGAAAGTGCGTGGTAGAGGAGAACTGTTTGAGCAGAGATAAATGAAGGATGAGCCTCCATGCGCTGAATGGCATGTTGGCTCATCTTTTTCAATTCTTCAACAGTGTATTGCTGCTTCAGCAAACGTATCTGTTTCCTTAATTCTGCTTTTGTCATCGTTACTTAGCTGACAAGGTGCGTGTAAAGAGGCTGACGATAGAAAGGACTGTCGGCCGGTTTGGAATGTCCCTTTGCCAATTTCTTTTTCTTGTCCGACTTCTTGTCTGGGTCCTTGTTCGTTTCGTCGTCAATTGTCGGACGTGTCAGTTCCTGCTCGTAGAGATTCATGGCACGATGAACCGTCACGTCGTTCTTGTTCATGTATTCGATGTAAGCCTGCATGTCGAGCATGTTATAGACAATGCTTCCATAGATGGCATCCTCAAACAGACGCTGGCTCTTGTAAATCATGTTGTTGCGTCGAACCACACCCTTTGAATCGGCGTAGTGGATGAATTGTTCCACAACTCTGTTCTTCTTCAGATACTGCACAATTTCCTCTGCGGTATTGAAACACACCATGCTGCTGCGATTCTTGTCGGTGTAGTTGAAGCAGAATTCAGCGATGTAGCCTTTCGAAGCACATTCCGTGTAGTAAGTAGTGAATTCTGTGGTGTCCTCTGCCACGAAATAGTCGGGCATGATACCACCGCCACCATATACCACGCGACCAATGCTCGTGGTGTATTTCTCGCCTGTCTGTTGGATGGAATCCTCGTTGAAGAACTCGCCATGATTGTAGCGAGTGAGGATGTCTAACTGATAATCCTCTTGCTGCCCTTTGGTGTAAGGCTTCTGAATGCAGCGTCCCGAAGGCGTGTAATAGCGGGCTATGGTAAGATGTATCATCGAGCCATCACTAAATTCGATAGGTTGCTGAACCAATCCCTTACCAAATGTTCTGCGTCCCACTACGATGCCTCGGTCGTTGTCTTGGATAGCGCCCGAGAAGATTTCGGCAGCACTGGCTGTTGTTTCATCGGTCAGCACAATGAGGGGCAGTTCTTGATAGGAACCGCGTCCGTCGCTTCTGTATTCCTCACGCTTCGCTTTTCTTCCTTCGGTATAGACAATGAGTTTGTTCTCTGGCAAGAACTCATTTACCATTTGAATGGCAGATGCCAAATAGCCACCGCCATTTCCACGAAGGTCAACAATGAGTCCCTTGAATCTTTCCTGTTCCAGCTGTGCCAAAGAATTCAACAACTCTGGATAAGTTGTTTCGCCAAAGCTCTTCACGCGAATGTAGCCTAACTTGTCGGTAAGCATGTAAGTGGCATCGATGCTTTTCACTGGGATGTCGCCACGAACCACCGTGAAATCTTTTTTCTCTCCATTTCGAAGAATACCGATTTTCACTTTCGTGCCCTTTTCACCTTTCAGTCGGTGCATCGTCTCTTCGTTGGTAACAATCTTTCCAACGTAAGGTTTTCCATCCACAGCAATGATTCTGTCTCCTGCAAGGATTCCCACCTTCTCAGCAGGGCCACCTGCGATGACATTGCTGATGTAAACCGTGTCTTTCTTGATGGTGAACTGCACACCCACACCCGAGAACGAACCTTTCAAGTCGTCGTTCGCCGTTGCTGCATCTTTTGCTGAGATGTAGGAAGAGTGGGGGTCGAGTTCGGAAAGGATGGTAGGCATGGCATCTTCAACAAGGTCTGCGATATTGACCGTGTCAACGTATGAGTCGTCGATGATGTGCAACAAGTCGTTGAGTTTGTTGCTCGATGTATTGATGATGTTGAGGCGGTTTCCTGAAAAACGATTGGCAAAGAATGTTCCAATGATAATTCCGAAAACGACGCTTACGGAAATGACAATAGGAACAAATCTGTTATTTCTTTTTGGTGTTGACATGTTTTATGATGGGGATAATATATATAACAATGTATCTCTTATGATTCACTGATGCTTTGATTAGGGTCTATGTAGGTCACTTCGATACCTGCACGTTTCAGAAGATTAATGCCGTCTTCCAGTCGGTAATGCTCAGAATAAATCACTCGCTTGATACCAGACTGAATGATGAGTTTTGCACATTCCAAACAAGGAGAGGCGGTGACATAGAGTGTTGCTCCATCAGACGAGTTGCTCGAACGGGCAATCTTTGTGATGGCATTTGCCTCAGCATGGAGAACGTAAGGTTTGGTAACGTCATTTTCCTCACAAACATTCTCAAATCCACTTGGTGTGCCATTGTAGCCGTCGGAGATAATCATTTTGTCCTTCACAATGAGGGCACCCACCTGTCGGCGTTTGCAATAGGAATTCTCTGCCCAAATGCGAGCCATTCTCAAGTAGCGATGATCGAGTTTGAGTTGTTTTTCTTCTTGAGGAGTCATATATGTGAGTGTATTTGAGTATTTAGAAATTGCTTGTGTTCCTTTGGGAAGAAAGGCGAATGAAATTGTAATTGTCTTGCATGATTTTCAGCACATTCACGTCGCCCGAATAGTGCTGTGCATTCTTCAACACGTTGTAAATGTTGCTGCTGAGTGGAGAGAGGTTTACGTTGCTTTCACTCTGGAAGTTGAGGAAGATGGATTGGTCTTTTCCATCGGCCTTCCATGTTCCACTGACGTTGCTTCCTGCCACAAGTACACCGCCGAAGGTGGATGCTGAGAATGTCAGGAAGAATGAATTTGCGTTGGCATAGATGGATTTCAACTCCTCGCCTGTGATATTGGTGCCGTTGATGCATCCCCCTGTGATGAACCATGTCTTTCCGTTGAAGATGGCATCAATGTCATCCTCGTTTTGGCAAGAAGTGGCAAGGAGGGATGGAATTAATGCAATGATGAGCAGCAATATGAAGTTTAAAAATATTCTCATTCTGGATGGTTGTTTAGTGTGTAACTGCTGTGTTGTGATGTCTGAACTGCATCACTTTTTGATGCCATTTCGTTCGAGCAAGGCATCGATGCTTGGTTTCTGTCCACGGAATCGGACATAGAGATCCATTGGTGGTTCTGTGCCACCCTTCGACAGTACGTTGTCTCTGAAACTTTGTGCAGTGGTTGTGTCGAAAATTCCATTTTGCTTGAAGAGCGAGAAGGCATCGGCATCAAGCACCTCTGCCCACTTGTAGGAATAGTAACCTGCCGAATAACCTCCAGCCATGATGTGCGAGAACTGCACGCTCATGCATGCTTCGGCCACTTGTGGCAGGAGTTGAGTGTCCTTCCATGCGGCCTTTTCAAATTCTTTCACGTCGGCATTGAATTCCTTTTCCTGCGTGTAGTATGCCATATCGAGCAAACCGAAGCTCAACTGGCGCAGACATGCGTATGCCACGTTGAAATTTCTGCTCCTCACGATTTTCTCAATGAGTTCGTCTGGAAGAGATTCCCCCGTTTGGTAATGGAAAGCAAAAGTATTGAGGAATTCCTTCTCAATGGCATAGTTCTCCATAAACTGCGATGGGAGTTCCACGAAGTCCCAATACACGTTGGTTCCACTCAGCGACCTGTAGGTGGTATTGGCAAACATCCCATGCAGCGAGTGTCCAAACTCATGGAGAAAGGTTTCCACTTCGCTCAGCGTCAGCAGGGAAGGCTTCTCAGCAGTTGGTTTCGTCAGATTCATGGTGACAGAAACGTGAGGACGCGAGTTCTTGCCGTCTTTGTCAGTCCATTGCTCCTTGTAGCTGGTCATCCATGCTCCCGACTTCTTTGATTTTCTTGGGTGGAAGTCGCAATAGAGCACTGCCAGGAAGCTTCCATCCTTGTCGAACACTTCGTATGCTTCCACGTCGGGATGATATACAGGTATGTCCTCATTCAGCTTGAAACTGATGCCGTAAAGTTTTGTTGCCAAACCAAATACACCCTTCTTCACTTTCGATAGTTCGAAGTAAGGGCGGAGCATTTCCGAATTGATTTGGTAGTCACGCTCCTTGAGCTTGTTGGAATAGTAAGCGAAATCCCAAGCTTGCAATTCGAATTGCTTGTCGCCTGTCATTTCCCTTGCCATCTGTTTCACGTCCTCCACTTCCTTTTCGGCTGTAGGCTTATAGGCTTCCAAAAGTTGCTGGAGCAAGTTGTAAACTGTCTCACTGTTCTGAGCCATTCGCTTCACAAGCGTGTAGTCGGCGTATGTTTTGTAGCCTAACAGTTGTGCAATTTCGCGAAGGTGGTTCACAATCTGCTTCACGATGTTGATGTTGTTGTTCTCGTTATCGTGTGTGCAGATGGTATTGTATGCCATATACATCTGTTGGCGAAGTTCTCTTTTGGCAGAGTAGGTGAGGAAAGGACCATAGCTGGGTGCTTGCAGTGTGAATACCCATCCTTCCATGTTTCTGCCTTTAGCTTCTTCTTTTGCTGCATCGATGGCACTTTCGGGCAGTCCTTCCAAATCTGCTTCGTCCGTGACGTGCAGTGTGAAGGCATTCTGATCCTTCAATTTGTTTTGCGAGAATTGCAAGGAGAGGACCCCCAATTCGGATGTGAGCCGACGATAGGTTTGTTTGTCTTCTTCCTTCAGGTTGGCGCCATTCCTCACAAAACTGTCGTAGCAGGATTGGAGAAGCATCCTTTGTTCCTGGGTGAGTACTTCCTTGTCGGTGTTTTCATACACACTCTTCACGCGCTCAAAGAGTTTTTCGTTGAGCGTGATATTGTTCTCGTGTTCAGAGAGTAGGGGAGACAGTTTCTGTGCCAGTTCATCCATTTCGTCAGTTGTCTCCGCACTGATTAAGTTGAAAAACACTTCGGTTACTTTTTGCAGTAGTTCGCCTGAGTTCTCCAGCGCTTCGATGGTGTTTTCAAATGTTGGTGCTTGCGGATTGTTGACGATGGCATCGATGTGCTTGTCTTCTTCTTCGATGCCTTTCAGAATGGCAGGTTCGAAGTCGTCAATGCTAATCTTGTCGAATGGTACGGTTTCGTGTGGTGTGTTGTATGTGGAAAAAAATGGATTCATGTTTGCTCCTTAAAGGTTTTCACGCTTCATAAAGAAAAAATTAAAAGCCATCCAGAAGGCATTTTTCACTTTTCACTTTTCACTTTCAAGCTTCACATTTTGTGTATCGCACATGTGCAAATGCCTTATCCTGATTGTGAGTTCTTTGAGTTGAAAAGAGGTTGACTATTTCTTGTCCAATGCAACAATCGCAGAAAAATCAGGGATTTCAATCATTCCTCTGCCCAGCTTTACCAGGTTCTTCTCTTGCCAGTCGTTCAGAACTTTCGATATGTTCAGTCGTGTGGCATCCACGGCATCAGCAAGTGTGTTCATCTTGACGCGAATCGATTTCCGTCCTGTTTTAGTCAACATATTATTGCTGAAATAGCGAATGACTCTGGTTTCCAAATCGTTTGAAATCGGTAGTTGCAGGGCTTGGTTAGCTGTTTGCAGTTTGTTGCACACCATGCTCAGCAGGTTTGTTTTCATGACTCCATAGTTAGAAATCAGATAATTCAATTGCTTCTTGTCGATGGAACAGGTATTGCCTTCCGTGTTAAATGAATATGTGTGGGTGTATTTCTGTTTCATGCCCCACAGGTTCTCGGGCTCCAAAAGAAACGGAGTTTTGTCCACATATTCCGTGAAAATCATATCGCCTCCACGTCTATCTACACATATCTCACCTTTCAAAATATATATCACTTTTTCGCAGCGGTCGCCTTGACTTGCAATGGTTGTTCCCTCATCGTATTTGTTGAATTCAAACTTCACGTTCTCTAAAATTTCCATCAATTCACTGACACTGAGCCCGATAAGGAGAGGGAGCTCTTGTAGTTTTTCGAACATAATCTTTCTTTTTTAACAAAATTCTCTGCAAAGATACGGCTTTAATGTAGAATATGTGTACTAAATTCTGTTAAAAGTTTAAATTATTCTATAAAGCTTTCCTAATTCACGTCTTCCAGTTCCAATCCTTCGGAGTGCCATGTTTGCAATACTCCCTTTTCGTCGTTGTAGATGAAATAGACTTTCAGTTCTGGATGCTCTTTCAACACCTTTTGTGCTTGTTGCAGTCCCAGCACCATGAACGAGGTGGCGTAGGCGTCGGCGGTGGCACAGTCATTGGCAAATACTGTCGATGACAAGATGTTGTGCTGCACGGGGCGACCGGTCCGTGGGTCGATGGTGTGGGCGTACTTCATTCCGTCCTTTTCGTAGAAATTGCGGTAGTTGCCTGATGTGGCCATTGCTATGTCGCTCACCTTCACTATCTGTTGCAGTTCTCCGTTCACTGAGAGCGAATCATCCACAGGCTTGGTGATGCCGATGTGCCAGAGAGCACCTTGTGGATTGTTACCTCTCACGCGCACTTCACCACCTATTTCCACCATGTAGTTCCTCACACCTTCAGCTTCCAGGTATTTGCCCACGGCATCCACACCATAGCCCTTGGCAATGGCGCTGCAGTCGAGCATGAGTCGTTCGTCGGCTTTCTCCACTTCGCCATTCTTCAGCGTCACCTTCTCAAAACCCACGAATTGCAGGATGCTGTCAATCTTCACCGAATCGATGTTTTCTGCATTCTTGAAACCAAATCCCCAAGCATTCACCAATGGGGCAACCGTGATGTCGAAGGCTCCATTCGTAGCTGTCGATATTTGTTTGGCAAGGAGGAACACCTCCGTGAATCTCGCATCTGCTTTTTTCGATGTGTTGTTGTTGATGGCGGTGATGGTGGATTTCGGATTGAAAGGCGAAAGGGAGAAGTCCACGTCTTGCAGGGTTTTGTCGATGCCTGCCTGCAGGTCCTTCTCGCATTCGTATGTGATGTGATAGATGGTGCCAAACACCATTCCCTCGTTCCTTTGCATAGAGGTTTGCGTCCATCGCTGGGCCGATTCTTCCTTGTTGAGCTTCCCGTTATAATCGAGGGCCACATAGATGGTTCCTCCTATCAGTATCAAGAGCAAAGGCAAATGCCACCATTTCCGTTCATGTGGCGTGTAATCTTCTTTCAGTTTCAACCAAGACATGTGTTGTGTGTATTAAATTAATGAAGAACTCACCTTTCGTAAGTTTTTCTTTCACCACAAATTACGCAGATTTTACAGATGAGAAAGCCCTGCAGGGCTTTGAAACCCTTAGATCTCGGCGAAGCCAAATCTGTGTAATTCCTTCAGAAATCCCGCCGAGGAGGCGGCAAAATCCGTTTAATCTGTGACATCTGTTGTTCAAAGAATCACTTGCGAAACATGAGTTAATGAAGAACCTTTTTCTGTTCTTATTCTTCATTCTTAACTCTTAATTCTTCATTCTTTATTTTCATTTTCATCTTCTTCATTCCCCAGTTCATGTCGAATATGAGGGAATAGGTGAAGCCCAGGGTGCCACTATTCACCGTCGTGCCATATCCAGGAATATAGTAGGGTTTGGCATAGATGTTTTTGGTGGACGACAGTTCTCGACGGTAGCGGATGGCCCATCCCATGTGTAGTTTCTTCCACAGTTTTACTTGCACGCCAACCAGTGCTTCAGCCCAGTGGCTCGTGGTGCTGATGCCGCGATAGTCGAAGGGTTCTGCACCGCCCCACACTGGGTCTTCGAGAGCTGGACCCGATATGTCGAAGTCGTATTTCGATATGCCATAGCGCACACCCACATACAGGCGATTGTCCTGCAACTTGTTCTTCAGCATATTGAAGTCGATGCCCACGCGAGCAAAGGGGGCAGTTGTCTTGTAGAGGATATGCGTATTCTCTTCCTCCTTGTCGCATTTTCCGATACCCATTTCCACGATGGGGAAAAACGTGTTCTTCAGGTTGAGACGCAAAGCTCCCTCCACACCTCCGTAGTCCCACAGCAGATATTGCACAATCCCATACACGTCGGCCGACAGGGTGAATCCCTGAAAGAACGGAATCTTGGGCTTTTCCTCCTTCACTTCTACATAGAGTGATGGCTTCTCGGGTTCAGGCACATTTCCTTGTGCAACGACCACGTTATGAAATGCTGGAGTGACGAATAGGAATAGAACAACGAAGAAAAGAAAATGAGTCATGCAACTCATTCTCTCATACGCATTTATCGTTGTTTTCTTCATCATATTCTTTAATGGGTGTGATTCTTTGCAATGCTATGCGACTTCGTCGATGATTTCATTCATGTGCACTGCCGTTGAAGTACAACTTCATGTTTTCGTTCCCCTTATAGTTCACGTCGGGATTGTTAATGAGGATGTGGTCAAGGCCATAGTTCGTGCATCGCGCTTCCTTCAGGTAATGGAAGCGGTGTGTGCCACATTCAGGCAGTTCCACGTTCGAATAACTGTCGTGCAACAAGATGACAGTATCTTTGTTCGAGATATTGGAGTAGTCGAAGATGAGGGTGTCTGTGTCTGAGTAGTATTGCATTTGCACCTTCATCGAACTGACGTCGTGTATTTTGTTTGCCAATACGGCATCGCGACGAACCTCACTAATCGTTTCCGAATAGCCGTTCTTGATGTAAACAGAATCACGATAGTCTAACACTACGGTTCTCTGTCCCAGTTTTCGATAGGTATAGACGGTTTTCATGCCAGGCAGAAGTGTCCTCACCGTGATGGTGTCCTCATAGATGATAGCTACACCTTCACTGTCATAGAAACCGTAGTTGCAAGTCACCGTACTTTCCAATGGGCAGTTGTTCGCACTGCAAGCATACAGCAGCAAGAGTGTGGAAATGATAAATAGCCAAAGAGGACGATGACTCATTTGTGCCTTCGTCTTTCTCTTGATTTTCATCTCCGATTTGATGAACCTATGAATAACAAAAATCTTCATGCTTCATTCTATTTCCCCTCGACATTCGCAGTGGGGTAGGTGGTGAGGCTTTTTATATTATACCTCCTTCTCCACCTGATACTTGTTTCTCTCCTCAGAGTTGCGACTAATCATTTCGCCGAGGAAACCAGCCACAAATAGTTGCGTACCCAGTAGCATCATCGTCAGGGCTATATAGAAATAAGGAGAATCTGTAATCAGGAATCCGTACACACCCTTCGATAAGGCAATCAGTTTGAGAATGCCCACCACGATAACGGCGATAAAACCAATGATGAACATCAGCGAACCGATGAATCCGAACACGTGCATAGGTTGCTGGCCAAAACTGGATAGGAACCATAGTGAGAGCAGGTCTAGATAACCGTTCACGAAGCGGTTCAGACCGAACTTCGTCTTTCCGTATTTGCGAGCCTGATGATGCACCACCTTCTCACCAATCTTGTCGAAGCCCGCATTCTTAGCGAGGTAAGGGATGTAGCGGTGCATTTCGCCATACACCTCAATGTTCTTTACCACATCCTTCCTATACGACTTCAGTCCACAGTTGAAGTCGTGCAAGTTCTTGATGCCGCTCACTTTCCGAGCCGTAGCATTGAACAACTTCGTCGGGATGGTCTTCGACAGTGGGTCGTAGCGCTTCTGCTTGTATCCACTCACCAGGTCGTAACCTTCTTCCATAATCATCCTGTAGAGTTCAGGAATCTCGTCGGGACTGTCCTGCAAGTCGGCATCCATTGTGATGACAACGTCGCCTTGAGCACGGGCAAAACCGTGGTAGAGTGCAGGACTCTTGCCGTAGTTTCTGCGGAACTTGATGCCATGCACCTCAGGAAATTTTCTCGACAAGTCCTCAATCACTTCCCACGAACGGTCCTTCGAACCATCGTTCACGAAGATGATTTCATAACTGTATTTGTTTTCGTCCATCACACGTTTAATCCATGCGTGCAATTCGGGAAGCGATTCTTCCTCGTTGTATAGTGGAACTACTACAGAAATATCCATGATGTTATTGTTTTTTGAAGTAAGTTTTAAAAACATCCCTCACATTCTCCCCCAAAGGGGAGTTGGAGGGGGCTTTATTTTCTTTTAGCAAAAAAAGCAGTGGGGATGGCTAAAATCAGCGAAAAGAGAAAGTTCTGGTTGAAAAGACTGAGACAGAGGTCCACCGCACTGAGCGAACTCACCATGTCCAGCGACTCTTTCAACGACGCCCATGCATCGTTCATTCCCATTTGCTTGTATGTCTCTTCAGTGCCGGGAGCGTTCAGTAAGTCGTAGAACGAATTGATGACGGCACCATGATCCATGTACTTGAAATACACCAGTTCGGCCACTCCCGTCAGCAAACAGGCATAGAGCATCATGCTCAGGCTAAACCAGTATGCCCTTCCGTAGCCGATAGGCACATCGCTTGGCATCTGCTGCTTAAAGCGGCGTGCCAAATAGAAGCCAAACAGGGGAAGCGCCACGAACAGCATGCACGACAGCATCATCAGCAGCGGGTGCATCGTTCGGAAACTGAGGACATAGAGAATGAAAACCAGCACCCATGCCACGCCCAAGAACGTGCCATACTCCGTAGCGTAAGCACTGAACAGCCGATACTTGCTCAGCACGTCGTTCCCATCCTTCCTGATATTGTCATTTCCCATTTTCAATCAATCTTCTTCTTCGGGTTCCAAAAACCGATGCAAAGTTACATCAAAAAAGCCAATCCACAAACAAAGCAAAACAAAAATCCACTCTATGCTCCCATTCTTGCCTCATTGTTTCTCTGTCCATCATTGTGCAAGCGCAGTTTTCCATGAATCATCGTACGCTTTAGCATCACTTACACGAGTTTGGTATAATATCTAAGTATTAGTATGATCGTATTGGAGGATAACAACTTGAAAGGCTTTGAATGTACTGGCACTCTCATTTGATTGTATAGAATCATTTCTTTGATTGAACTGAAATGCCGAGCCTTCAGTGTTGTTCCAGCGAGCCTTCGCTTGAACTACGTCGAGGGCTCGACAATGAATCAACGAGCCCTCGCGCAACTAGTTGAATCAATGGAACGCTCTAGTAAATCCCCAATCGCGCTTCCGTCAATCCCCAATTGCGTTTCCGTCAATCCCCAATCGCGTTTCATCAAAAGCATTGCTTTGTTCCTATGTTCCCAAATCCCTATTGGAAAGGTTCACCGTTACAAGGCGACTTTTGAATTTTCAACCCGAATCCTATGGGCTTTCGTGGATGCTGTGATGAATGTATGGCGGTTTTTTCTTTTGTTTTTCTTTCATTTGTGAATGAAAAAGACTACCTTTGCGCTCATACAGTCAAAAATACAAGTAAAATCCAGGCCATACGCCTTCATTTCCTATGCTACTTCAGGATTTTCACTCAGACGCGATTCTAACGAGCGACCATCGAATCACCTATGCTGAAATGCTTAGGCGAATCACACAGTTCTCACGCTTCATCCCCCAATCCACTGCGGACGAGGCTTTGCTTCCACCGCAGCAACGACGGAAGGTGGTGGTGTTCAGTGAGAACCGCGAGGGATATATCTATGCCTTTTTCTCCATCTGGCTCAACCGCTGCATCGCCGTGCCTGTTGATGCGCAGATGAAGGCAGAGGAACTGGCTTACATCCTCAACAACTGCAAGCCCGATGCCGTGTGGACCAGCAAGGGGAAAGAGAAGGTAGTGAAGGAGGCGATGGCATTGTTGGAGAACGACGACGCTGCTGCTCCCAACTGTCTCCTGATTGACGACTACGAGCGGATGGAGTGTGCCGACAGTGTGGAAATGGCTGATTTACAGTTCCAGATGGAACAGACCGCTTTGATTATCTACACCTCGGGCACGACGGGGCATGCCAAGGGTGTGATGCTTTCCTTCCGCAACCTGATGACGAACGTGAAGGCTGTGTGCCATGATGTACCTTTCTTCACGACCGACCGCCGCACCCTCATTCTCCTTCCTCTCCATCATGTCCTACCGTTGGTTGGCACGATGATTTGTCCACTCTACATGGGTGCTGGCGTGGCCATCTCTCCTTCCATGAGTGCCCCCGACCTCATGAAGACCATGCAGGCAGGACGTATTGGTATGATGGTCGGTGTGCCACGTCTGTGGCAGACGCTCTATCAGGGCATCATGAAGAAGATTGATGCTTCCGTCCTCACGCGCTCCTTATATAATCTCTGTGCGAAGGTGAATAGTGTGAAGTTCTCAAAATTCATTTTCAAGAAGGTGCACCAAATGTTGGGAGGCAACCTGCAGGCTTGCATCAGTGGCGGTGCTGCCCTCGACCCAGCCATCTGGAAGGGAATGTGCACGCTTGGTATCGAACTGGTGGAAGGCTATGGCATGACCGAATGTGCACCGATGATTACTTTCAGTAGGCCCGACGACCTCATTCCTGCCTGTGCAGGACGTGCACTGCCTTCCTGCGAGGTGTGCATCAAGGACGGAGAAATCTGTGCGAGGGGCGACAATGTGATGCAGGGCTACTATGGCATGGAGGCTGAGACCGCTGCCACCATTGACACTGACGGATGGATTCACACGGGTGACCTGGGCTATCTCGACGAGAAGGGACACCTGTTCATCACGGGCAGGAAGAAGGAGTTGATTGTGCTGTCGAACGGCAAGAACATCAACCCTGGCGAACTGGAGCAGATGCTCGAAACCAACAAGGAGCGGGTGAAGGAGGCAGCCGTGGTGGAGGACGATGGTGTGCTGAAGGCCATCATCTGTCCGCAGGCTCTCTGGGCAGCAGGACGAGAGGTGACCGAACTTGAAACGGCACTCAAACGCGAAGTGATTGAACCATTCAACAAGAGCGTTTCCACCTATAAGCAGATGCACGGCGTGTTTGTCTATGACGGAGAACTGCCACGCACACGTCTTGACAAGTTGAAGCGCTACCAGTTGGCCGACATAGTGGCTGCATGCAAGAGTGGCAAGTCGGCAGAGCGCAAGGTGGAGGAATCCGAACCCACGTCCGATGAGTACCGACGCATCAGTGAGTATGTGGCCAAGGAAAAGGGCATCGACGTGCTGCCGAGTTACCATCTCATTTCCGACATCGGCTTCGACTCGCTCGACATGGTCGGCTTCGAGTGTTTCCTCGATCAGACTTTTGGTGTGGAACTCGAACAGGATGAGATACAAGCCTTCGCCAATATCGCTCAGTTGGCCGATTATGTGACGCAACACAGAATGGATTTGCGCGAGGAGAATGTCGATTGGAAGAAGCAGTTGAGCGAAGATACGAAGGTGGAGAAGACGCCCGAAGTGGGACCACTTTTGTGGTGGCTCGTGAAGGGCAGTCGCCGATGGGCGAAGTGGTATTTCAATATGCAGACCATCGGATTGGAGAATGTGCCGAAGGACGGTCAGTTCATCCTCGTGGCCAACC
Organism: uncultured Bacteroidales bacterium; assembly: GCA_902798705.1. Taxonomy (GTDB): domain Bacteria; phylum Bacteroidota; class Bacteroidia; order Bacteroidales; family Bacteroidaceae; genus UBA3839. The sequence goes on along the minus strand of CADBXS010000010.1, from coordinate 6,237 downwards.
ATCAGAGTTACCTCGATGCCCTCTTTGTGCTGCACGGATTCCAGAAGGACGTGTTCAGAAACCTGCGTTTCTTCGCTAAGGAGGAACACGTGAAAGGTGGCTTCGTGAGGTATCTGGCGCAGAAGCATGGAGTGGTCGTGCTGAAGATGAGTAAGGTGAAGGACAGCATCATGAAGTTGGGAGAAGTGCTGCGCGATGGTCGTAGTCTGCTGATTTTCCCTGAGGGAACCCGCACCAACGATGGTGAGGTAAATGAGTTCCGCCCTACCTTTGCCATTTTCAGTCTGGCACTCAACATACCCGTGCTTCCCGTGTGTATCGACGGAGCATACGAAGCCATGCCGAAGCATCAGAAGATGCCGTCGCGCAAACCTATCAAACTCACCTATCTCCCTATGCTCCATCCTTCCGACTTTGCCGATGAGAACGAGATGGCAAAGGCGGTGCAGGAAGCTGTGACGAAGGTGTTGAATAAAAAGTGAAAAGTGAAGAGTGAAAAGTGAAGAGTGAAAAGTGAAGAATGAGGAGTGAAGAATGGCTCAGAGTTGAAATGCTAATCCATAGCGAATGATTAACTCACAAAGATTCTTCACTCTTCATCTTTTTTTTAGCTATTGTTTTCAACGAATTTCTTGATACTGAGAGTTTCGCCTGCCGCTACAATCACGTCGCCCACCTGGAAGGTGAGTTGAGGGTCGGGGTTGGTGATGATTTCACCGTTTCGCTCAATGCCCATGACAATGCATTGCGCTTGCTCGCGGATGCCACTGTCCTTGATACTTACACCCACCAAGCGGTTGCCCTGATTGATGTTGAAGTGTTCGAGGGTGACGTGTGTGCGCTCCTTCTGGGTGTTGACCGGCTGGATGCTGGCATCGAGTATCTCCTTGAATTTTGCTATCTGCTCGTCGCTGCCCGCCACGACAATCTTGTCGCCAGGATAGACGATGACCTTTCCACCAGGGATGTTGATGTTGATGCCTCCACGCACGATGCGCACGACGCTGACTCCCGTGCGCGGACGCACGTTGAGCTGCATAAGCGACTTGCCACAGAAACTGGATGTAGCGGGGAGTTCGAAGTCGGATAGGTGGACATCGTAGTTGAGCAGCGAATCGGTGAAGTTGCGGCTTACGACTCGGCGCGACTCGGCTCTCTTCTCACGCGCAGTGAGGTTGGCCTGGAAGGTGGAGGTGATGGCCTGCGAACTGGCTCTCACGCGGCTCGACATGAGCATGCCAAAGACGAGGAAGAGGGCGAGAATGACCATGATGCCCGAGGTGATGGAGAACACGCGCATGAATCCGTAACCCAGCAGGATGACGGCCACGCTGAGGCGTACCAACTTGATGCCGATGATTTGGGCTTTCTGCATGTTGCCGCTTCGCCAGAGTAACAGTTCCTCCTTCGACAGCTTCTGCGGATTGACCATCTGGACAATGAACGGCGAGACGGTGAAGAGGAGGATGAGCATGACGGCGATATCGACAAGCCAGCTCGGAATGGCATTAGGCAGGATGTTGTTGAGCCAAGGGGCTACGAAGTCGAAGAAGAGGTAGTAGATGAATTCGAGAATCACCACATAGATGAATATCTGGATGAGAGTCTGCTTGACGAGATGCCGAAACACATGTGGCGTGGTGACGGTGTTTTGGTTCTTGGCATACTTGTCGAGGGTGAGTTTCATGCCTGGACTCATGCGCTTGTCAAGGAAGTTGAAAGACGGAATGGCGCCCTTCATGACAAACGGCGTGAGGAAGGTGGTTACGACACTGACGGCCACGACGATGGGGTAGAGGAATGGCTGTGTGACTTGAAGGTCTTCACCGAGTTTGGCAATGATGAAAGCGAACTCACCCACCTGCACGAGGGAGAAACCTGTCTGCATAGACACGCGGAGCGACTGTCCCGATAGCAGAGTTCCTGTAGATGCAAAGAATATTTGTCCGATGATGACAACAAGCGTGAGGATGAGGATGGGGAACCAGTACTGAAGCAACTGCGATGGGTTGATCATCATGCCCACCGACACGAAGAAGATGGCTCCGAAGATGTTCTTCACCGGTTCGGTGAGGCGCTCGATGCGCTCTGCCTCCAGTGTCTCGGCCAACATGGAACCCATGACGAAGGCACCCAGTGCGCTACTGAATCCAGCTTCTTCGGCCAGAAGCACCATACCCAGGCAAAGGCCGATGGAGAAGATGGTGAGTGTTTCGTCGTTGAGGTACTTCTGAAACTTGCTCAGGAAAGTGGGAAGGAGGGCGATGCCCATGACGAACCACAGGATGAGGTAACTGACGAGGAGGAGCACCTTGTTGGCCAGTTCGGTACCGTTGAAACTGCGGGAGGTGGCGATGGACGAGAGCAACACCATGAGGACGACAGCAAAGAGGTCTTCCACCACGAGGATGCCCAGACAGATTTTAGCAAACTTTCGCTCACGCAGTCCCATGTCGTCGAGGGCCTTGAACACGATGGTGGTGGATGACATGCAAAGCATTCCACCGAGGAAGATAGAGTTCATTTCGTCCCATCCGAAGAGACGGCCAACCATGAATCCCAGTCCCATCATTCCGATGACGATGGTGCCTGCTGCGACGACAGCTGTGCTGCCCACCTGAAGCAGTTTCTTGAAGGAGAACTCGAGTCCCATGGCAAAGAGCAGGAAGAGAACGCCGATTTCTCCCCACAACTTGACGCTTTCTTCTTCACCTACCCATGAGTCGCCGAGGACGTATGGGCCGACTAATACGCCTGCCACGATGTAGCCAAGGATGACGGGCTGCTTCAGAAATTTGAAGATGATGCTGGTGATACCAGCAGTCAGCATGATGATGCAAAGATCCTGAATCATATTGTGTGTGTGAATGATGAATTATGAATGGTTTGTCCTATTGTCTTCTTCGTCGAGGTTGCCTTCCCACAAGTAGTGTTGTGTTTCGGAGGCTATCACCTTGGAGAGAAGGAGGAGCGAGACAAGGTTCGGAATGGCCATGAGCGCATTCATGATGTCGGCGATGTTCCAAACCAAATCGAGTGCCATGACGCTGCCAACGTAGGTGAGCAGCACCCATGCAATGCGGTAGAGGATGATGGAACGCTTGCCGAAGAGGTACTCCATGGAACGCTCACCATAGTAACTCCAGCCGAGGATGGTGGAGAAAGCGAAGGTGAGGATGCCGAAGGTGAGGATAGGTGTTCCCACGTATGGGATGGTGGCAAATGCTTCCTTGGTGAGGAGTCCACCGTCCTGGTAGTCGATGTTGGGATGGGCAATGATGGAAGTGGTGATGACGATGCCCGTGATGGCACAGATGACGACGGTGTCCCAGAAAGTGCCTGTGGATGATACCAAAGCCTGACGAACAGGGTTGCGCGTTTGTGCAGCCGCTGCGACGATAGGGGCGGAACCCATACCCGACTCGTTGGAGAACAGTCCTCGTGCGATACCATAGCGTGCAGCCACCATCAATATGGTGCCCGTCGTTCCTCCCACCGCAGCTTTCACCGAGAAGGCTTCGGCGCAGATGAGTCGAATGGCAGAACCGACGTATGCGTAGTTCACGCCCAGGATGTAGATGCAACCGAGCACATAGAGCAATGCCATGATGGGAACAAAGGCAGAACAAATCTTCGCGATGCTTTTCACACCTCCCAAGATGACAACGCCCACAAGCACGGCAATGACGATACCCACCAGCATGCGCGACTTCTCAGGCGCCATGACATCTTGCAGCAGCAGCGTCATGTTTTCGCTGATGGCATTGGCCTGCACTGCATTTCCGATGCCGAAGGAGGCGATGGATGCAAAGATGGCAAAGAGAACGGCTAACCATTTCACATTCAAGCCTTTCTCCAGCGCATACATAGGTCCTCCCAGCATACGCCCGTCGGAAGTCTTGACGCGATACTTGATGGCCAGCAATCCCTCACCGTATTTTGTGGCGATGCCGAAGATGCCCGTGAGCCAACACCAAAGCACAGCCCCTGGACCACCCAGACTCACAGCCGTGGCCACACCGATGATGTTACCCGTTCCGATGGTGGCGGCCAGAGAGGTGGCAAGTGCAGCGAACTGACTCACGTCGCCCTCCGAGTCCTTGTCTTTCTTGATGGACAGACGGATGGCGGTGAATATCTTTCGCTGTGGAAACTTCAGTCGGATGGTCAGGAAGATGTGTGTGCCCAAGAGGAGAATAATCATGGGCCATCCCCAGATGTATCCACTGATGCTATTGGTAAGGTCAAGTAAATTCATATTGATAAATTAAAAATTCACTCGTTTAACTTTTAACGTTTAACGAAGTTAGAAGGGAATAACGTTTAAAGTTTAACGTTTAAAGTTTAACGATGTTAGAATCCTTTTAAATCCTTTAAATCCTTGATTCACTTTTCACTTTTCACTCTACTCCCCTCGCCCTTTGGAGAGGGGTTGGGGGTGAGGCTTTTTTTCACTTAAACTCTGTTCCTCGGATTCCCATCGCCGACATGAGCGAATAGCCAAGGATTTGCTGCTGATAGCCTGTTCCCATTTGTGGCGACATGGCAAGGAGCGTTACATTCTTCTTGTTCTTGCGCAACTCGGAAATGACAGCGGCGCCATATTCCTCCATGTTGGGAATCAGCATCACGTTCTCCACCTGCTTGAAATTGAGAATCACCTGCATGGTCTCGAGGAAGAAATCCGCCTTGTTGGTCATGTCCTTTGCCACGGCATAGGCCTCCATCGTAAATTCACCGATGTTGTCCTTGAAAGCCTTTCCGTCGATGTCATTCTGCAGGTCGGAAGGCATGAAGTTGTCGAGGAACGCATGCTTTTCCCCTTTCTTCTCGTGCAGGAAAATGGCCTGAATCTGGTTCTCACCAGGCTGGATGCCACCATCGAGCGCCACACAATCGAGCCAATGGGCGAGATCCACCTTGGGGATGCGACGCTCCAACATTCGCTCGAAATTGACGCTGAGGTCGAATGCAACGCTGTCAACATATTCAGCGTCAACGAGGATGACGTGAGGAGAGAGAGTTATGTCGGGAGTCATTTAGAAAAAACTTTTGATGATGAAAAACAGGATAGGAATGAAAATGGACGGTATCATGTTGAGCGTCTTACAATCCTTGATTTTCAGAATGGCAAGACCCGACGCCGTGATGAGCGCACCACCCACGATGGAGAGTTCGCACAGCAACGATTCGCTGATGGCACTTTCGGAGAGTTTTGCCACGAGGTAGAAAGCGCCTTGCCAGCAGAACAGTACAGGTGCTGCCCACACCATGCCGATGCCGTAGGTAGAAGCAAGGACAGCGGAGGTGACGAAGTCGAGCGTGGCATTGGTGAACAGATAGGTGTTGTCACCGTTCAGTGCACTGAGCACAGGGCCGAGCATGGAGAACGTGCCGATGCAATAGAGCAAAATGCCTGTGGATAAACCTTCGCTCAGTCGATTTTCCTTCACTTCCTCTATGTCGTCATCCTGATAAGCGATGGAGGAGATGGCTTCCACAGCGGGTGAAGCATTGTGCTCTGCGGGTGCCTGTTCGCTTTCTTCATCAGAAGCCTGAATGTTGAACGAACCCGTAGAACCCACGGCCTTGATGGTATTCTTGTTTTTGTCCTTTTTCCTGTGGCGCCTTCTGTTGTTGACGAGGTTGTCGAAACGATGCGTCAGTTTCAGGACGGTTCCGATGAGGGAGCCGAGGGCAAGACTGACAATGAAAAGCACAGGGAATTCGCTTTGGGGTATGTATCGGCAACAGGCATTCAGTCCGAGTGCCAGCGAACAAACGCCCATAGCGGTGTAGAGGCATTGCTGGTATTCAGGTTTGATACCCTTTCGCAGTTGTGAGCCGACAACGCTGCCCACAATAATACATGCCGTGTTTACAATAGTTCCTAACATCTTGATTTGCTTGTGTCTGGAGAGAGAAAAAGGTGATAAGGCACAAGGCTTTGCCACCTCCGTAAAACGATGATTTCTGGAAGCACGTTTTGCAAATTTTGCTTGCAAAATTAGCCAATATGTTGGAATATGCCAAATCTATGCTGTGTTTTTCTCGCTTTTCGTGTAAAAAGTGATATTTTCTTTGGGGAATATATAGATTTTGAACTCAAAGAGAAAGCCCCGAAGCCCAAAGAGTCCCTTCCAGCTCCCCCGAGGGGGAGAGAAAACCATCCGGAAGGCATTTTTCACTTTTCACTTTTATTTTTTAACTTGTAATTTCTAACTTAAAAAATGGTTA
>CADBXS010000009.1:59032-76772 GCA_902798705.1 uncultured Bacteroidales bacterium | reverse complement strand
ATTCCTCACAGAGAAGCAAAAGGCTATCGAGCCTCTATTCAAACTATCGGATTTGAAACTTGAATGAAACAGGGTGACGCATTGACGAAGTCAGGAAATAAGGACATAGCGACAAAGAAATGCTTTTGCTGAAGCGCTTTAGGGGATTTTCTGAAGCGCTTTTTTGATTGGCTTGCGCCAAACTAAAGGTTCAACTAGTTGCCCGAAGGTTCGTCATCGAATCGGCGAACCTTCGGCGTTACGATAGCGAAGGTTCGGCAGAACAACGTTGAGCGCTCGGCATTTCAGTAGAATCAAAGAAATGATTTAGTACAATCAAAGAAGAGCGCCACTGCATTCGAAGCCTTTCATCTCGGTATTTTCCAACACGATTTTACATGCAAAGTTGAGAATTTTACAAAGCCCAAACTCGCATATCGAAGGAAACGGTGTTTTTTTGCCCTTGGAAGTATTTAAGAATCATTTTTTTACGTAAAAATTTGGTACAATTAAAAGAAAAGATGTAAATTTGCACCCGAAAGGTAAAAAGAAGGGTTCCAATGCTGTCCAAAGCGTTGGGATTCTTTTCTTTTTCTGCTTTCATGGAAACCTAACAAAATAAGTAACACAAAAAAACAAAGAACCCATCTGCGAGATGGATTTTTATTAAAACGCAAAATTTAAAACAGAAAGAATTATGGCTTACATGTCTAAAGAGGGCTATGAGAAACTCAGAGCCGATATTAAGAAGTTGGAAGAAATCGACCGTCCAGAGGTGATTCGCCAGATTCAGGAGGCACGCGAAAAGGGTGACCTTTCAGAGAATGCAGAATATGATGCCGCAAAGGAAGCACAGGGCAAACTCGAAACAAAGATTGCACAACTCAAGGCACAGTTGGCTGATGCCAAGATTATCGACACTTCGAAGTTGAACACCGATTCGGTTCAGATATTGTCGAAAGTGGAACTGAAGAATGTGAAGACTGGCATGAAGATGACCTACACCATCGTAAGCGAAGGTGAAGCCAATCTGAGTGAAAACAAGATTTCCATCAAGACTCCTATCGCTCAGGGACTGCTGGGCAAGAAGGTGGGCGACGTGGCTCTCATCACCATTCCTCATGGTTCTATCGAATTGCAAGTGCTTAATATCTCCATGTAATCATCTTCACACATCAAAACATTATGGGTATTTTTGCAAAAATCGCTGCTGGTGAAATTCCAAGCTACAAGTGTGCAGAGAATGAGGAATTCTATGCTTTCCTCGACATCAACCCACTCGTGAAGGGACACACGCTCTGCATTCCTCGCCGCGAAGTGGATTATATCTTTGATATGGAAGACGATGAAATCGCCCGTTTCCAAGTGTTTGCCAAGAAGGTGGCAAAAGCTATCAAGGCTGCTTTCCCTTGCGTGAAGGTGGGCGAAGCTGTGTTAGGCTTGGAAGTGCCTCACGCACATATCCACCTCGTGCCTATGCAGAGTGAAAACGACCTTAACTTCCGCAACGAGAAGAAGTCGTTCCCAGCTGAGGAAATGCAGGCTACTGCCGATGCTATCTTCAGCGAGTTTCAGAAGTTATAACACAACTGCATATATGAACAAACTAACCGTCATTAAAGTTGGTGGAAAGATTGTGGAAGACGCTCAGACGCTCAAGCAGCTTCTGGGCGACTTTTCTAATGTGAAAGGTGCCAAGGTGCTGGTGCATGGAGGCGGTCGTTCTGCCACAAAGATTGCAGCCAGTCTCGGCATCGAAAGTCAGATGATTGGTGGTCGCCGCGTCACCGACGAAGAGATGCTACAAGTGGTTACAATGGTCTATGGAGGACTGGTGAACAAGAACATCGTGGCAAATCTGCAAGCGATGGGCATCAATGCCTTGGGACTCACGGGTGCTGACATAAATGTGATACGCAGCCACAAGCGTCCACCTGTGAAGGTATCTGCCCAAGTGGCAGGAACAGCAGAAGATGCCATCGTGGATTACGGATTTGTGGGCGACGTGGACAAGTGTGATGGACAAATGCTCTCCACTCTCATTACTAAAGGCATCGTACCAGTGATGGCTCCACTCACGCACGACGGCGAGGGGCATCTGCTCAATACCAATGCCGATACCATTGCCGCAGAAACCGCCAAAGGACTCGCTCCTTATTTCGAGGTGACACTCGTTTATTGCTTTGAAAAAGCGGGCGTTTTGCGCGATGAAAACGACGATAATAGCGTGATTGCTCACATCGACGCAAACGACTTCAAGCAGCTCGTAGATGAAGGCATCATTCAGGGTGGTATGATACCGAAAATAGAGAACGCTCTCTTTGCTTGCCAAGCAGGTGTTAAGCGCGTCATCATCACCAAAGCCGACCAAATCGGTAAGGATTCGGGAACGACCATCACACTCTGAAAGGAAATGAACGATAACGAAAACGAGGGCTTTTTACCATCTGGATAGTAAAAAGCCCTCGTTTTATTTATTAAACAGTTGTTTCTTTCCGTTCACAATATAGAGATTAGGACTCCCTTGAGGAATGGAAAAGAGGCTGTGTCCTTGTAAATCGTAAATTCTCTCTACTTGTCTTTTGACGCTTTGCAAAGTGTTGATGCCATCCATCGGATCGCCTACAAACTGCCATGTATCGAATTGCACATTGCCTTTGAGAATCAAGTAAATGGTATGTGTTCCGCTCAAGCTGCTGCTTGCTGTGGCCATCTTTTCCTGCCAGTCTTCGCCAGTGCTGGTGATGGTCATGATGTCGGCACTGTCCTTGTCGTCGAGTCGCAGGCTGACGCTTCCCACACCCTTCAATCGGCACTTCAGCGTGTTGGCATTGCCAGAGAATTCAGCGTTGCGCAGCTCAATGATACCCTCCGTAGGCATTTCAGCCGTGATGCAAGGAGTACCCACTGTGGCTACCATGCGCCCAGCCTCATCGGTCTGCTGATAGAGGATGCCGAGCGTAGCGGAACTGGTGGCGGCATACTGCACTATATAGGGATTGAGGTTCTTGATGGCACTCACACCCTTGCGGGTCGGAATGCACTCATGGATGATGACGTTCTCCTCATCCACTTCAATCTCGTCGGCGAAGATGCAGCGGAAACCTGCGTTGGAACCCAACAAAGGCTCCAAGAGGTTTGTTTGATAGAAGAGATACCACTTGCCTTGGTATTTGTGCAGGTGGGTATGGTTGTTAGTATAGCCCAGATAGTTCTCTCCAGGATTCTTGAAGTAGTTGCCACCATAAGTCCATGAGTCGGTGACAAACGGAGTTTTGCTCGTAAAGTAAGTCATGCTGCAAACCGTCGGCTTATCACCTCCCCAGGTCCATGGAGTATGGTCGCTCCAATCGTTATTGTAGGTATAAACGTATGTACCGTTGATATAGTTCAGTTCGTTGGCCTCGAAGTGATAGGGAGAAAGCAGCTTTACGGGATTGCTTGCAAAAGAGTGCAGATTGGGGTTCAACTTGGCTATCCAGCCCTGTGAGTTGCCAAAGGTAAGCCATGCGTCACCATTGTCGTCGATGACTGCCCCTGGGTCGAAGATGGCACCGCTGCCTTTCACCGTCTCGTTATTTCCATCGATAAGACTTGTGTTGAGTGGCGATGTCCAAGGACCTACGGGCGACTTGGCCTGAATGACGCCTGTGCCCCAACCACTGTTGGAGAAATAGAGCGAGAAGAGCATGCTGCCATCGGACTGCTGTTGACTGATGATGCTAGGTGCCCAAGAAGCAATAATCCATGGGGCAATCGATGCCACTGGAATCAGGCCGTGATAGGTCCAGTTCACCATATCGTCGGTTGACATCATGACCAGTGTCTTGATTCGTTCGTAAGTATTACTCTCTGTTTCCGCCTCATACTGCTGGTGATCATTAGTGCCATAAACGTAGAGTCGTCCGTTATATTCCACTGCGGTAGGGTCAGCACAGAACTGAAAGTCGAGCAGAGGGTTAGCCATGCCAGTACCCAACTTGGGCGATCTCACCACAGTGTTCTTCGGCGTGGAGTGGTCTTCCGATTCCTTTGTGAGAATGGTGATGTGCTCAAAATATATCTTTGCTGTCACCCCCTCACCATTATCATCGTTGTTAAGGCCTTCCCAGTCGCCTTGAAACATCACAATCTTAACGAGCGTTTTGCCCTTTTCAAACTTCAGACTATGACTCGAGGCACCATAGACAATCACACTCTCAGTCTCTTCGTTGTCGCTATAGACGGCCTTCACCACCATACGGTAATAGTTCACGGGTTGAGCAAACTCCATGTCTAAACGTGTGTATTCATCTGTGCTGAGTTGAGCGATATTCCAATAGTTGTTTGCCCAGTTGGGAAATGTGATGCTTTTTTCATTCGCATTGGACACACCACCCCAACCGCCCCAGTCGAAGACGATGTCGCTGACCGATAGGGAAATATCCTCAGCAGCCTTGACACTTGATGTCAAAGCTAGCATAAGCACTAATACATTCAGCATTCTTATCATAACAGTTTTTTTTTACGTTACCTATTTGAGACGTACTTTTTTAATTGAAACGTACTTTCACAACAACTCGCTGCGAGCCATTGACAAGCACTTTGTAGTGTCCATTTCCAAGCGATGAGAGCGTACCACCCGTGACACGTGGCTTCCCCGATGTGGATATTGCCATGAGGTGTAGGCACATCGCCTTTCATCCATTTCAAATCTCCCAGACAAGGACGCATCTCCCACTCCGCATAGCCCGGCTTCGTTGGTTGCACACCGAGATAGTATTTGCCTAACAGATAGACTGGCGAAGCGCCCCAAGCATGGCAGAGCGACTTTCCGTAGCGGTTTCCATACATGCCCAATCGTTCAGGATAACCCTCTTTCGGGTCGTAGGTTTCCCAGAAGGTGGTAGCACCCTGTGCAAGCATACCGCCCCAATAGGAACGCATCTCGTTGAGAACCTCCCGCTGCAGTCCCAAGGCACAGAGGGCTTCCAGTTCGTAGAAGCGCATGTAAGGCGTCGTGATTTCCATCACAGAGTCATTCAGCAGCACATGGTGGAGCACCGACGTCCGCTGCTGCTCGTCCAAAAGGTCATAGAGCACAGCGAAGATGTTGGCATAGCGCGTCAGTTCCTGCTCTTGTCGTCCGTTTCGGGTGTGGTGAATCAATGCTCCTTTGTTCTGATCCCAGAAAGTGGGAAGAATCTGACTGCGGAGTTGCTGGGCGGCATCGCCATAGCGCCGCATATCCTCGCGCTCGCCCATCAGTTCTGCACATTGCTGCATGGTCTGCAAAGAGCGCAGATAGACCAATTGCTCGAACGCCAGTTCACCATCCTTCGACATATCGCGAGGCGACCAATCGACGAACACCCAATCGCCCCGTTGTCCTTCCACCATTCCCCGTTGGTTCAGACGCCCCTGCACATAGTCCATCAGACTTTTCATGCGCCCATAGATTTGACGCACAAAGGCAGCATCGCCCGTATAGAGATAGTAATCGTAGATGGAATTGAACCAGAAGAAGGTATAGTCGAGGATGGTGTTGATGTGCTGCTGGACTGGGTCTTTGCCTCGCAATGCCCAGATGGTACGCTTGACAACAGGAGTGTCGAAGAATGCGTAATAGTTCATCAGATACGACTGGATGGCATCGCCACTCCACATCCAACGGTCGCGCTTAATACCCTCAATCATCACCTCACGGTCAGTCAGATGGAGCGTATAAGCTCCCACCTGCCAGATACGATTGAGCAAAGTGTCACTGCATTCGAAGGCCCCACGTTGCTTCACGTCTTTCATCTCCGAGAGGAGCGTCACACCATCGATGCTAATATCGCCCACACATTCCACCAATGCATAGCGCATGGCACGACTGTTCTGCAATTTATAGATGCTACCCGTTCGTGACTGAGTGGTCATCGTGGCGAGGTCGGTGACTTGGTCATAAGAGAAAACCACTTGGTCCGTCAGGATGGAGTGTTGCTTGTCGCGAGCTTCATCAGGGCTCTCACCATAATATACATTCACCTGTCCATTGCCATTCACACCATTCAACTGCAAATAGCCGATGCCCTCGCGCTGCCACTCGGCAAATAGCTCTTTGCCCTCCTTTTTGAGATGAATGGGACTGATGGGGCTGATGGGTAGATGATAGGCTGATGGACGCTGGTCTGCTGTGGCAAAGGTGGGCTGTCCATCTATCTCCGTCCATGTGTCGGCCTGTTGAGGCACGGCATAATTGGTAACGGTCCACGTCGTGTCGCTGACAAATGTTTTGCCTTTCAACCAGAGTGCAGGAGGAGCCATTTTGTTGTGCGCTGCGATGTGCAGGGTATGCCTACCTGCAGGAATCGTGAAGCGTTTGGGCATACCAAACAGATAGCTATTGTCAATCTTCACACCAAAATGCCCATCGACACACAGCTCCACTTCCTCTGCCTCAGCCAATTCGACGGTCTTCACGTACTCAACCGTCTGTTCATGGCTGTATGCTTGCCAGAAAGCTGGATAGAACGAACCTCGCTCTGTGCGTAGGTTATTGATTTTGTTGCCCATCCAGATGTCCATATCGCCAGGATACCAAATCCACGACTGGGCAGCCACTGGCAATGCCAACATGAGGGAACAGAAAAGTGAAATGATTCTCGTTTTCATACGCATCTATCTTAGTTAGTTAAAATTCGAGTTGAAAAACCTTTATGCAAAAACCCACAGGAACATGACTTCAAAAGGGAAGTCAGTTGCTGTGGGTTTCTTTTTTCCAAAACATCCAATGGAATTTCTCGGGAACAGGGTCGTAGCCAGAACCACCAAAGGGATTGCAGCGGAGGATGCGCCACGTGGCTAAAATCAGTCCTTTTATCGGTCCGTGCTTCTTGATGGCTTGCACAGCGTAGGCGGAGCAAGTGGGAGTAAAGCGGCAAGCAGGTGGTGTGATGGGGGAAATGACCTTCTGATAGAAAAAAATGGGAATGAGAAGAATCCACGACAGCATCTTGCCCAATCCATGCCAGAGCATAGACATCCAGGAAAGAAGTGTGTGGAAAAAATTCTTCATGGTTCCAAAAATTGCGCTCTAAGCGGTTAATCTTCCGAAAGCAAAGGATTATACGGTCCAGCCAAGAAATCGTCTTCCTGCGCATCCTGCGGCTCCTTATCGGGCTCTTTGAACTGTCGCACAGTGTGCTCTCCTTTCCTCACCGACTCTTCGATGCGTCGAAGCACCTTCTTCACAGCGTATGTCACCTGTTTCGTGTCGGAGGGCTTGTCGGCAATGCAGATGAAGGCAATCGCCAACTGCAAGTGCTCTTCCTCCATCAACGCATACAGGCTTTGCTTATTGCGTCGATACGCCTCTCTCACCTGCCGCTTCAGGCGGTTGCGCTCCACGGCCAAATGGAGTTTGCGCTTGGGCACGCTGATGAGCACGGAAACAGGAGCCGTGGCTGTCGTCTTTTCCTCCTCGGGACTGATGAACATATAGACAGCACGAAGCGGAAATGCAGCCATTGATGCATTTCCGCCAGCGAAAAGTTTATCTATCAGCAGTTTGCTACAAATGCGCTCTGCCTTGGTGAAAGTCTCGCGCATAGGAGGTTTCGTTTAGTTAGAAATATAAAGAAGAAACAGAGGAAACTATTTCTTGATTTCGCTCTTGTCGTGACGCTTGATGAAGTCTTCAATCAAGGCAGGCACAGAGCGCAGTTCTGGAGTGATTTGCATATCCACTCTAAGTCCTGCTTCTTTGGCAGCGGCAATAGTAGTGTTGCCCAGACAGGCAATAGCAATGGTGCCCTGCTCGAAGTCGGGGAAGTTCTTCTTCAAAGAGTGTACTCCTTCAGGACTGAAGAATACGACGATATTGTAGTCGAATGGTTCGTCTGGACCAAAATCGTTGCTCACCGTGTAGTACATCACAGCTTCGTCGTGAACCAATTCAGCAGCGTCGAGCTTGTTCTTCAGGTCGTCGGTATGTGCTGACGACTGAGGCACAAAGAACTTCTCCGACTTGTGCTTCACCATGATAGGGATGAGGTCGTCGATGCGTCCCGTGAGCGGGAAGAACACCTTGCGCTTGCGATACTGCACGTATTTCTGGATGTAGAGAGCCACTTGCTCCGACTTGCAGAAATACTTCATGTCGTCGGGAATGGAGACACGAAGCTCCTTGCAAAGGTTGAAGAAATGGTCAATGCCATGGCGTGAAGTGAAAACTATAGCTGTGTGGCCAGGGATCGACACTTTCTGTGCACGGAAATCCTTTGGCTCCATGGGTTCAACTTTAATAAACGGACGAAAAACAATCTCCACACCATATTTTTTCTCCAGGTCGAAATAAGGAGACTTTTCTGTTTGAGGGCGGGGCTGTGAAATCAAGATTTTAGGCGTCATCAAATCCAATTTGTTTTGATTTGTAATATTCGAATCCAACTACTTTAAATCGTACTATTCTGCTCAAAAAAGTGCCATATTGCAAGGAGTGGTACTATTTCGACGGCGCAAAAGTACAAAAAAATAAGCACTTGACCATATTTTTTGGCTTGAAAGTTAGCATTTAGCTTGTAGAAGAGCATCATTTCATACAAAATCAGTAGTATCAAAAGACAAATTGCAACTTCAACATAACTAATATTTACAAAAACATAAAGGGCTGCAATGACAAAAACCACGAACGAAGTCATCGCCGTAAGGAAGAAGTAAGATGCCATCCATTTCTGGTTTTTGGCACGCGGAAAAAACACCCAGTTTACCACCCTGTAGAGGAAGGCTTTGGCCAACACAAACAGAAGCACCATGGCAAAAATCATCCCATAGAGTTGGTAAGGTTCATGGAGCCATCGATTCAGCATCGGTATGCCTGCAAACATATCGTGGAAGATGAAGCCGAAGCAACCACAGGACACGATGATGAGCAGCAAGGTGAGTGGCAACTCACTGGCATCGGGCATCATGGCAGCATTGCTGAAACGTCGTTCATTCGTCATGAAATCCTTGAACTTGTATTTCAGGAAATCATAATTCTTCATCAGTAGCGACAGCAATATCCCTAACATCACCAGCATCACCAACACCGACCAACTATTGCTGCTCTGTGCATTAGCACGCAACACGCCAGCCACGTCCCAGTCTGTCAATCCCTCGCCATCAACGACGAACGGATGCTCCGACAGCGGCGTAGCCGACTGATGTGTCAGGATGGAATCGTAATCAACAAACGCCATGATTCAATCAGTTTTTATTTCACGCAGAAATAACGGAAATGAAAGAAATTATTATTTCTGCGTATATCAGCGATTTCTGCGTGACATAATTTTACAGTCCGAAAGCCTCCTTGATTTTATCCACGTAGTCGAGCTTTTCCCAAGTGAAGAGTTCCACTTCCACTTCTACGTCGCCTTCATAGTTGTTGTGGAATTTCTTCACCACGATCTTTGGCTTGCGCCCCATGTGTCCATAGGCAGCCGTCTCCTCGTAGATAGGATTGCGCAGTTTGAGGCGCTCCTCAATCATCTTCGGACGTAGGTCGAACAATTCACCCACCTTCTTGGCAATCTCACCATCCGAGAGCGACACATGGCTCTTGCCATAGGTGTTGACATAAATGCTCACAGGCTTTGCCACACCGATGGCATAACTCACCTGCACTAGCATCTCGTCGGCCACACCAGCAGCCACCATGTTCTTCGCAATGTGGCGAGCAGCGTAGGCAGCAGAACGGTCCACCTTCGATGGGTCCTTACCCGAGAAGGCACCGCCTCCATGAGCACCACGACCACCATAGGTGTCAACAATGATTTTGCGTCCAGTCAGACCCGTGTCGCCATGAGGACCACCAATGACGAATTTGCCCGTTGGATTCACATGATATTTGATGCTTGGGGTGAAGAGGTTCCTAATGTTCTCATCGTGGATTTCCTTCACCACCCGAGGTATGAGAATCTGCTTCACATCCTGCTTGATTTTCGAGAGCATCTGCTCGTCGGCCTTCTTCTGGTCGAGCAACAAAGTAGGTTTCACAAAATCGTCGTGCTGCGTGGATACAACGATGGTGTCAATGCGCAGAGGCTTTCCATCGTCGCTGTACTCAATCGTCACCTGACTCTTCGCGTCTGGACGCAAGTAAGTCATCTGCTTGCCTTCGCGACGAATGTTAGCCAACGTCCGCAGGATGTGATGACTCAGGTCGAGCGACAGAGGCAGATAGTTTTCCGTTTCATTCACAGCATAACCAAACATCATGCCCTGGTCGCCAGCGCCCTGATCTTCAGGTTTCTCGCGCTCCACACCACGGTAGATATCACCGCTCTGCTCATGAATGGCATTGAATACGCCACAGCTCTCTGCCTCAAACTTATACTCGGCTTTCGTATAGCCAATCCTCTTGATGGTTTCACGCGCCACTTCTTGCAAATCGACGTAGGCATTCGACTTCACTTCGCCTGCTATTACCACCTGTCCAGTTGTCACAAGCGTTTCACAAGCCACTTTGGAATTTGGGTCGTATGCCAACAAATTGTCCAAAACAGCATCACTAATCTGGTCGGCCACCTTGTCAGGATGTCCCTCACTCACCGACTCTGAAGTAAATAGATAACCCATAACTTTTAAATTTAACGTGTTAATAAAAAAGTGTGGGGAAGAAATTGGGAGAATTGCCTCGACATGCAGTCATTGAAATGAAAAATTAAAAATGAAAAATTAAAATGTCTTGCTCATTAGTATTTCTACTTTTTAATTTTTACCTTTAATTTTCAAGGTTAATCCATGTCGTTTTAGCATTTTTTACTGTGGTTGCAAGCAGCCCAAATCTGTCCACATTTATTGAAAACGGATGCAAAGGTACGCTTTTTTCCCGAAACCAACGCAGATTTTCGCCAAAACTTTCAATGCAACAACGGAAACGACGACGAAAACCACAGATTCAATTGTTATTAACAACCACAGATGGCACAAATGAACACAGATTGTTATTTTTATCAGCTTCACCAATATCATCGCATTAGAGAATAACGACATGAAAAGTTTCGATTGTACTGGCGCTCTACTTTGTTTGTGCTGAACCTTTAGTTCGGCGAAAGCCAATCATTTTTTTGATTCAACTGAAATGCCGAGCGCTCGGCGTTATTATGCCGAACCTTCGCCATCGCAACGCCGAAGGCTCGCCGATTCGATAACGAACCCTCGGCAACTAGTTGAACACAAAAAAACGCTTCAGACAATCCCCTAAAGCGCTGCATCAAAAGCATTATCTTGTGCCCCTGTAAGGCCCTTGGCCTGTTTGAGCGGACATCAAGAATAAAATAAAGATTCTATAGCAATGGAGCAAGAACTCTCGACAACGACTGTATGAAGCGGTCAACAAATGGTTGGCGATGGCGTCGCAAGTCGGCCAAAGTGATAAGTCGGGCATTCTTTTGGTCGGCAAGGAAAATCTTCTTCATCTGTTCTGCCATGTTCTCACCATAAAGGAAGACGTTACACTCGAAATTGTTCTCGAAACTGCGGAAATCAACGTTGGCAGAACCACACGAGCACACGGCGTCATCGCTCACCAGCATCTTGGAATGCAGAAAACCGGCCTCGTAGAGATAGACCTTCACACCTGCCTTCACCACTTCCGACAAGTAGGAACGGCTCGCCCACTCCACAATCTTCGAATCACCGCGAAGCGGCAACATCAGGCGCACATCCACACCAGAGAGTGCAGCCGTGTGCATGGCAAAGAGAATGGGCTCCGTAGGAAGGAAATAAGGTGTTTGCATAAAGACATAGTCGTGGGCATCGAGCAAAATACGTACGTAACCCTGCATGATGTTGTGCCACTGGGTGGAAGGACTGCTCGTCACCACCTGCGCCAAGCAGGCATCCGCAGATTGCGGGTGAACCTGAGGATAATACTTCTTGCTGTTCAGCAGGTTCTTGGTGGCAAAATACCAGTCTTCTTCAAATACATGCTGCATGGCAGTGACGGCACCTCCCGACATCTTCAGATGCAAGTCGTGCCACGGCTGCTCCCCTGTGCCGTCGATGTAGCGTTGCGCAATGTTCATGCCTCCGATGAATCCCACCTCCCCATCTACGATACAGAGTTTTCGGTGGTTTCGATAGTTGATTCTTCGCGTGAGGAACGGGAAGTGCACCGACATGAACGACGACACCTCCACACCTGCCTCCTGCATTTGTCTGAAGAACGGGCGCGATGCATGAAGACTGCCCACAGAATCGTAGAGCAAGCGCACTTCCACGCCTTCCTTTGCCTTGCTCGACAATGCCTCTGCAAAGCGCTGGCCCAGGGCATCGTCCTCAATGATGTAAGAACAAAGGTGTACATAAAGTTTGGCTTGCTGAATGCAGCGAAGCATATCGTCGAAAAGCTGGGATGCAGACGAATAGGTAACAACACTGTTGTCGTTCGAAGGCAAAGACAAGTCCTGGTTGGCAAACAGACGTATGAGCATCCTGTTGCGCTCGGGTAACACCAACGATGTTTGCCCTGCGCCCTCCTTCATCGACTTGCGGATGAGCTTGTCGAGACTATGACGGGCAATGTAACGCTCCTTGCGGATGTTCTGACCAAAAAAGAAATAGAAAATGAGACCGATGACAGGCAGAAAAGTGAGCACAAGCAACCACGCCACCGTCTTGGTCGGTTGGCGCTTTTCCATCACCACAATGACCATCACAGGGATGATGATGAAAATGTAAAGCCCAAGTGTCAACTGTTCTGCATAAGTCATCCGTTAAATAAATAGTTGAATATTAAAAAATAGAAAGATTCCACAGTTACACCTTCTCCTTCTTCGCCTTTTCGTAGCATTCCCGACAGAGCGGTTCGTACTCTTTCATCTCGCCCAACATCACCTGGCGGTCACCTGCTACGATGCGGTGGGACACGTATGCCAACGCACCGCAGCGAACACAGATGGCATGCACCTTCGTCACGTCGTCGGCAATGGCAAGCAACTTCGGCATGGGACCGAACGGATTGCCCAAATAGTCGATGTCGAGACCAGCCACTATCACACGCACGCCCCGCTTGGCGAGTTCGTTGCACACCTCCACGATGCCTTCGTCGAAGAACTGAGCCTCGTCGATGCCAATCACGTCGCTCTCGCTGCCAAGCAACAGGATGCTCTGCGAAGAATCGACAGGCGTGGAAAGAATGGAATTGCCCTGGTTCGGTTTGAAAATCTCCACACGCTGCCGTGCAAACTGGGCACGACGCATGCGCCGAATCAGCTCCTCGGTCTTGCCCGAGAACATCGACCCGCAAATCACCTCTATGCGTCCCACACGGACACGCTCTCCTCCGTTGAATAAAAGTTCTGACATCTTATTCTTTCTAAAAAAGTCGGGAGTACCACTCCTTATGATTCATGCCACAAAGATAAGTGTATTTTTCCATAATACACTCCTTTTCCCCCGAATTTCTTGCTCGGGAACGCAGATTGCTGTCATAAAAAAACCACAGATGGCTCAGATGCAAACAGAAATAATCTGCAAAATCTGAGAAAGGTAAGAAATAAAAATAGATTGTTTATTGGATTCACCATAGGAATGTATTACCTTTGCAATATAAAAATTGCAATCTGTTCACACTATACTTAATTAAATAGAATGAATTCAAAATGTTCAAATAGATTCACCATTTATGATGAATGTCCATCTGATGATTTTAGTATATATGAGCCAGTATTTCCACGTGGTGAGAATGATAGTGTAATTCTTTCTCAATTTAATTCATTAAATTCTCACGATAAGGACGACAATTCTTTCATTTGTGATTATTGTAAAAGTCTTTTTCATAAAAAAGATTTACATCTTTCTACAGACCATGATACACAATATGAACTTAAGGCAGGTATTCTTGGAAGGGCTGTTATGCAGAAAACAGAAAAGGTTTATTGGGTTAAAATGTGCCCAAGATGTCATAAAATTCATACTATAGCTGGGCGACTGCATTTTGTTATTCACTTGATATTAATTACTTTAGCCATTTATTTGTCGTGGAAAGATGGAGCATCATACGATTATTATACGTATCCTGTTTTTTTTGCCGTTCTAATTGCGCAAGGCATAAGATTTATTGATTGGTTCTTTATAAAACTAATTTTTAAAGTGAAGCGAAAACCAGATAGATAACATGAGTTCGATGAATTCAAAATAAAGAAGGCTATGAACTTATAGGACGAAAGGAGTATATGTATAGAAAGATGAGAGTCATACGTGACAAGCATCGAAAAAGCCCCACCTGAGGAGGTGAGGCTTTCCTGGTTCTCAATCGAACCAGTATCAAGTGTTTTGATTTCGAGAGAGTTGGAAACTTCACAGCTTCAAACTTCGTTTTAAGTAGCAGAATGTTTAATTAAAATATTAGTAAAGTAAAAGTTTTCGAAATAAAGATTTAGTTTTCCTTCATCTGAACGTCAACACCCATCTGTGCGCGAGCCATGGAGTCGGGCTGCACGATGGCGGTTGCCTCATTCTTTGAATCGACAGGTGACACCACCTCTGCCACTCGCTCGGAGCGGATGTAGGTGTTGGCAACGACAGGAGCGGTGGTTCCTTCCTCTTGCTGAGAGCCGCCAATGGCTCTCTCGGCAGCTCCACCGATAGTGATCAGCACAGCAACAGCTGCTGCTGCCTGCAAGAACGGAGCGATTCGCCTGCGGAAAGGAATGGTGCGCGCATGTGTGCGAACAGTGTCGTGACGGAGCGCATCTTCGGCAAGGATGTCGGCAAAGCGCTTGTCGAAATCAGCAGACACATGCTCTTCCTGTGCTTCCTTCACGAAGGTGAACAAGGATGCGTACTGGGCAAGGTGTGCAGGCACGTCCTTCTGAGCGAAGAAAGAACGGAGAATCTGCTCTTCTTCCTCGCTGGTGTGGCACTCCCAATAGCGGTCCAACAGTTGTTCTATGTATTTGTAATCCATCTTGGATGTGAGTTGTCTTGTTTTTATTAGCGTTGTAGTTTTTCTCTCATAGCTTTTCGTGCTCTGAAGATGTTGACTTTCACGTCGGATTCAGAAATCTGCATCACCTCGGCTATTTCCCTGTAGCTTCTGCCTTCCACATCTCGCAGCTGCATGGCAGTGCGCTGCTTCTCGGGCAGGGAATTCATCAAGGCATTGAGCATCTGAAAGCGCTCGTGGTCAACCATCGTTTCAAAGGGCGAGCGAGTAGTGTCGGGTTGGTCGTGAATGTCCTCATCGAAAGCCACATTCCTTTGTTCCAGCTTGGAGTTGAGATCGAGGCTCAGGTTTCGGCATACGGTGAGCGAAAAGGCTTCCACATTGTCTATGTCCTTGCCGTCCTGGCATTCTCTCCACACACGAATCAGTGTTTCTTGCACAATGTCCTCCGCGTCCTCTCGGTTGAGAGTGATACGAAGTGCCAGTCGGAAGAGCTTGTCTTTCAGTGGCAAAACATCGTTTCGAAAACTGATTTCCTTCATCTCTCTAAATGGTAAGACGATTGAGTGTTTGAAAAGTTACAAAAAAAGAAGATTTTTTTATGAAGAATAGTCGCTTCATTTATCATGGATTGCTCAAGCTGCGCTTTTGCAGCACATAGAGCTTGTCGTTAGGGCGTACGCGCTCGTTGACTTTGATGGAAATATGTTGTCCTCGGGTGGCCGTTTGCACAGGTTCCAAGTCGAAGCGGATTTCGTCAACATGCTGAATGAGGGCACCCGTAGTGGTTCCTGTCACCAGAATCTTGTCACCCACGTGCAAATCAACATTCTCAATCAAGAACTCGGCAACGCCAATCTTGGAGAAGTATTTCATGCATTTGCCCACATAGACCTTCATTTCGGTTGCCTTCGAGCCATATACCTCGCACCACTCGCCCAAAAGCTGTCCTTGGTAGTAACCATCCCAAAAACCACGATTGAACACGGTGGAGAGTTCTTCGTCCCATCGGTCCAGACGTGCCTCGTCCTGATGGAAGGTGCCGTCGAGCACAGCCTCGATGGCTTCGTTATAGGCTGAAACTACCGTCTGCACATACTCGGGACCACGCGCACGACCTTCAATCTTGAACACGCGCACTCCTGCATTCATCATCACATCCATGAAGCGAATCGTCTTCAGGTCCTTGGGCGACATGATGTACTTGTTATCTACCTTGAGTTCTGTGCCAGTCTCGATGTCCTTCACTTCGTAGCCGCGCCGACAAATCTGCACACATTCGCCACGGTTGGCTGAGCGTCCTGCATTCTGAAGACTGAGATAGCACTTGCCACTAATTGCCATGCAAAGAGCACCATGACAGAACATCTCGATGCGAACCAACTGGCCGGAAGGACCTTTGATTTGCTGCTGCACAATCTGGTCGTAGATGTCCTTCACCTGCCACATATTCAATTCTCGAGCCAGCACCACCACATCGGCAAACTGAGCATAGAACTTCAGCGCCTCCACATTCGAAATGTTCAATCGCTGGCAATCACAGCCGAGATGCCTGCCTCCTTGGCTGCATCCACGATTTCGTGCATGGTGTCGATGTCCTCGCCATAGATGATGGTGTTGACGGTGAGATAGCTCTTCAGTCCCGCCTTCTGACAAATGGAAGCAATGTCTTTCAGGTCGTCGATGCCAAAGGCACAAGCCGAATGGGAGCGCATATTGAGCTTTCCGATGCCGAAATACACGGAATTGGCTCCAGAATGGATGGCAGCCGCAAGACTTTCTCTCGACCCTACGGGAGCCATGATTTCAAATTCGTCGCGTTGCATATCTTTTCTACAAAATCCTTCATTCAGAAAAAAGACAAAAGGGGTGCCATTCACTTCAAGCGCACCCCTCTCGTTACAGAATCACTCAGGCTGTTTACTTCACCCAGAACTTCTTGCCGTTCTTGATGACTATGCCCTTGGCATTGCCATTCACTGTCTGGCCAGCGATGTTGAAGCTCTTTCCGTTCATCACGTCTTCAGCCGTGAGGAAAGACTTCACACCTGTCGATGTTTCCAGCTCAAAGAAATAGAAATTGAGCGCACCTACAGGATATTCCACCAGCACTTCGCCTGCAGCCACACTGACTGTGCGAATAGGATGGATGGATGTTTCCTTGTCGGCACCATCAAAGAGCACCTGAACAGCATCTGCCTCCAGCACCACTTGGTCGTAGAGCACTTCTTCGTTCTGAGAAATGACGACATTGCGGTCGGTAGCTCCACTGGAAGCTGAACGGACACCGAAACTGAGTGTACCCCCAGCAGGAATGGTGAGCGTGATGTGGTTGGCAGCGCCAGATTTTCCACCAGTCTTCAAGCGATGGTCGTACTTCTCATACTCGGTGGCAGTGCCAAAGTAAGCATTGTTGCTGTCAACCGACAGTTTGCCGTTGTCGTCAACAACAGAAAGCACAAGTCCATCGACTTCGAAACCTGTGACACTGCCAGCAGAGATGTCGTCAGTGAAAACGATTTTCTGTGCACTTGCACTGAGAGCAACAAATGCTGTAAGGAAAAGCGTAAAAAATTTCTTCATAAGCGTCTTTAAATAAAATGGTTAATAAAAAGGTTTGTTTGAATGATGGATGAAGAATGTAGAGTCAATCTTCATCCATCATTTTAGGAAAACGGCTTAGAACGTGACACGTGCACCTACCTGCAAATGCCAACGGCTATAGAAGTCGCTCACATTTGGCGAGTTACCCATGAACTTGTAAGTGCCCACGCGGTCGCCGTTGTCGTCGAATCCTGTGGAAGTCACTTGCAGGATGTTCTGGTTGTAAGCACTCGAATAGTACGTGCCCCAGTGCCTGTTGAT
>CADBXS010000009.1:0-59005 GCA_902798705.1 uncultured Bacteroidales bacterium | reverse complement strand
AGTACGTGCCCCAGTGCTTGTTGATGAGGTTTGCTGCATTGATGATGTCGAGCGTCAGCTCCACTTTGCTTCCGCGATTCTTCAGATAGTAGAAGTCCTCTGCAAGATGGAAATCGACGCGGTGCTCAAATTTGCACAGGTTGGAGTTAGGTTCAGCAAACTGTCCGCGGTGGTCCTTAGCGTAGGAATCGTCACGAATCCATTCGGCAAACTGTGTGCGGTCGGCTTCGCTCACAAACTTCATGGCTCCCAGTTCGTAGTCGGTTGGGATGTAGAGAAGAGAGTTGCCCGTGCGGTATTCGCCATTGAACGACGAACTCTGTGCATCGCTCATGGTGAGGCTGTAACGTTGTCCACTGTAGCCATTGTAAATGAGGCTGACATGCGTCTGCAAGCGTCCTGCCAAGTACTTCTTGGAGTTGTAACCCACTTGGACCGTCACCTTGTGAGGCTGGTCGAACATGGAGTAGCCAACAACCTTTCGATTAGGATCTACGCAATAGTAGTAGCCCCAGTTGGAAGCGGCTGTCGAGCTGGTTCCGTCGTTGATGGAATAGGAGTGGCCGAAGGTGTAACTTGCCATGAGGTTGAGACCAAAGCGGAAGCTTTTCTCCAACTTGGCACTGAGGGAATAGCTGTGTCCCTTGTTGGTGTTGGTGATGCGGATGATGCTGTTGTAGGAACCGAGGTCGCGACTATAATAAGTGGTGGCAGAGTGAGGGAAATCGGCGCTCACAGCATACACCTTTTCACCTTTATCCAAAAGGGCAAGGTTTTCGTACCAAATGTTATTGAATGAGCGAGAATACATACCTTCGAGTGTAATCTTGAAGTTGTCCTTGGTGGTGTATTCCCAAGCCAAGTTGGCACGGAAAGCCTGAGGGAACTTGAAGTTGCGGTCCACCAAGTTGATGTCAGGCTTCGAAGCAGTACCCTTGGCACTGTTTGCAGCATCCATCGGACTCTTACCACCAAACTGCGTGAAGGTAGGAATATCGCCCGAGTTGATGGTGGTTCCCTTCATCTCCACACCCGTGTTTGCCCAAGCATTCTCAATCCAAACGAATGGTGCACGACCATTGAAGATGCCGACACCTCCGCGGAGAAGCGAACGATGCTCTTGGTCGAGGAACCAACGGAAACCGATGCGTGGAGAAATCATCACACTGCTCTTAGGTTTCTTGCCCACTTGGTCGCCATATATTTGAGCATAGCTGCTGGCATTGAATTCGTCGTTGGTCGATGGCTTGTTGAAATAGACAGGAAGGTCGGCACGAATACCATAAGTGAGCTGGAAGGCTGTGCTTGGTTCCCACTTGTCCTGCACATACACGCCAAACTGCCCGGCCTTGAACGGAGTGAGCCAACGAGTGGTGCCCGTGATGCTGGCATCGGAATACTTATAATAGAAGGTGGAAGGGGTGTCGTTGAAGAACGACGTGAGACCTGTGTTGTAGGCATATTCTCCGTTGGCATACTGCACGAAACCGTTCTTCATGTTGTAGAACTCGTTGTGCGTACCGAAAGTGAAGCTATGGTTACCCACATACCAGGAGAGGTTATCCTCCAGTGTCCAGATGTCCTGCTTCAGCGAGTTCACACCCGAAGAATATTCCGTACCAATGTTGATGACATTCGAGCCATAATTATAATCGGTGACAGGGTCCTTGGTATATTCCATGCCAGTGGTGAGGTCGTAAAGACCTGCATTGGTGATGTAAATCGTTGGTCCCTGATACTTCACGTCGCGGTCATCGCGAACGAGCGTAGCACCTGCACGAAGTTCGTTGTAGAGATTGTCGCGGAAGTGAGAGTTCCACTCCACCGAGAAGGTATGCGTCTTGTTCACCATGCGGTAACTACTGTTGTCGAACGTGAAGCTGTGAGCTCCCAGACTCCACTTGTCGGAATAGGAGTCGTTCAGCTGATAGCGAATGGAAAACTTGTTACGGGTGTTGATGTTCCAGTCCAAGCGTCCCAACAAAGCGAGTGCCTTCTTCTCGATGTCGCGCAAGAGCGCAAGGCGCATCTCGGGGCCGTGCAGGAAGAGCACGGCCGCGCAGGCCGCGTCGATGCGTCCGGCATCGAGGGCCCTGCGGCCCAGCTGGCCTACCTTGGCGTCCTTGGCCCTTCGCCATTTCGTTGGTCATGAAGTAGTTGGTAGCACCAGCTACATAGCTGGAAGGATATTCATTCTTCTTATATTCCAAATTGGCAAAGAAGAAGAGTTTGTCCTTCACGATAGGACCGCCAATCGAACCACCAAAGGTCTTGGTCTTTTCATCGGTCAGCGGCTGACGCTCATGATACAACTGGCTGTAGCGGCCGTACATGTTCTCATCAGTATAATAGGTGTAAGCCGTTCCTGTCAGTTTGTTCGTACCCGACTTGGTGATGGCGTTGATGGCACCACCCGTAAAACCACTCTGGCGCACATCGAAAGGCGAAACAGCAATCTGCAACTGCTCCACAGCATCGAGTGGAATAGAATAGCCGTAAGCTCGACCACCATTCGTTCCGTCGCCTTCCAGTCCGAAAACGTCGTTGCTCACCATACCGTCAATCTGGAAGGAGTTGTAGCGGTTGTTGGCACCAGCTATGGAAATGCCACCAAACTTATTGTCCATCACAAGTGGGGAAAGTTTGGCAACATCATATACAGCACGATTCACCGTTGGCGCATTCTGAATCTGCTGCAAGTCGAAGTTCGACGAAGCACCATTGCCGCCATGCGTAGCAATGCCCGTGACAGACACTTCACTGAGCATCTGATTGTCCTCAGTCATGCGGGCATTCACTTCGGTAGGATCACCGAGCGCAAGCATGATGTCCTTACGGACAAAATCACGATAGCCCACGTATGTGATGGTGATGGTGTAAGGACCACCCACACGCATACCCTGAATGGAATAGCGTCCCTTGTTGTTGGTCACGGCACCGTATTTAGTTCCCGAAGGGGTGTGGAGCGCAACAACATACGCACCGATAACGGGCTCACCCTGGCTTTCCACCTTACCGCCAAGGGAGGAAGTAGTGACCTGAGCAACAGCCGAAAGACTCAGCACTAAGCATGTGAAGAGAAAAAACAAAAATCTTTTGTTCATATTAAGACAGTTTTATGGATTTTCTACAAATTTCTTGTTTTTTTATGAATAAATAAAATAATTCCCCGTTTTTCTCTCGTTTTGCGCCAAAAAAGGAGTTTGCACCACATCCACCATCTCGAATTTGCGTTGTCGGTCTTTCTATTTAAGGCAACTGCCATTCCTCGGCTGAGGAACTACCAAAACGCCGAGGGCTCGTTTGAATCCGAACGAACCCTCGGCGCAATTCCATCGAGCCCTCGTCAGAACGCTAACGAGCGTTCGACGCGTATTTTCGTTCTAAAACAAGAATCATTGAAAGCCCATGCGAGCTTGTCTAAGTAAGTTTCTTTCTCCCTTTTTCATCTTAATACGACATTATTTTTACCCCTTTTTAGTTTTTGTCGCAAATTAAGAGGTCTGTCGCAACAAGCTGAATAGAAAAGCATTCATTTATTTGTCATTCGCTTCAGACTACCATATCTTTGCGTTGTCAAAAAAACAAAAATAATAGTAAACAATAAAACAATAAAGAATATGGAAACAAAGGTTTTTTTCAGCAGACTTAGCTTCACTCTGCACGCTTTCGGACGTCTCCTTCGCAAAGCATTCAATCACAAGGACAAAGCCAACGATGTGGACTACAAATTCACATTCAATAGTTCCTATATAAACTGCGCCAAAGCATTCCATTAACCGCAGAATGCTATAAAAATAATCTTTTTCATAAATTCAACGACAGCCCGCACCACCCTGCGGGCTGTCTTCATTTAGCAAATATAATCAAGGATTCTATGTTTAGATAAAAAAATGAAAATCGGGGAAATTAATGTGTCGGTGCTTCCCTTTTTTCATTTTATTCTTTAAATATCAAAAAAATTGTGTAAGTTTGCAGATTGAAACAAAATCTGAAGATGATATTTGAATACGACGTTCTCGTAGTGGGAGCAGGACACGCAGGATGTGAGGCGGCTTCGGCAGCAGCACGAATGGGCGCAAAGACCTGCCTTATCACGATGGACATGAACAAGATAGCGCAAATGAGCTGCAATCCTGCCGTGGGCGGAATTGCAAAAGGACAGATTGTGCGCGAGATTGACGCACTGGGCGGACAGATGGGAATCGTGACCGACCGCTGCGCTCTGCAATTCCGAATGCTGAACCGCTCGAAGGGACCTGCCATGTGGAGTCCACGAGCACAATGCGACAGAGAAAAATTCATCTGGACCTGGCGAGGCATCCTCGAAAACACGGACAATCTCAACATTTGGCAAGACCAAGTGAAAGAAATCATCGTTGAAGGTTCTGAGATTCAAGGTGTTAGAACCTTCCTTGGTGCTGAATTCAGAGCCAAGTGCGTTGTCATCACCGCTGGCACGTTCCTTAACGGACTCATGCACATAGGGCGCAACAAACTTCCTGGCGGACGCATTGCCGAACCAGCTTCGCCACTGCTCACGGAATCCATCACACAACACGGCATCCGCAGCGGACGCATGAAAACAGGCACTCCTGTGCGCATCGACAAACGCAGTGTGGATTTCTCGCTGATGGAGCGACAAGATGGCGATACGGACTATCATGCGTTCTCCTTCATGAACGTGCCTCGCAAGCTGAAGCAACTACCTTGCTGGATTTGCTATACAACACCCGAGGTGCACGAAGTGCTCCGCACAGGATTTGCCGACTCCCCACTCTTCAATGGACAGATTCAGAGCATAGGTCCACGCTACTGCCCAAGCATCGAAACGAAACTCCATACTTTCCCCGACCGCGACCAGCACATGCTCTTCCTCGAGCCCGAAGGCGAGACGACGAACGAGATGTATCTGAATGGATTCAGTTCGTCGTTGCCAATGGATGTGCAGATTGAAGCATTGAGACGATTGCCTTGCTTCCGCAACTTGATGGTCTATCGTCCAGGCTATGCCATCGAATACGACTTCTTCGACCCAACGCAGTTGAAGCACACACTGGAATCGAAAGTGCTCAGTGGACTCTTCTTCGCAGGGCAGGTGAACGGAACGACAGGATACGAAGAAGCAGCAGGACAGGGACTCGTGGCTGGTGTGAACGCAGCACTGAAGGTGGCAGGAAAAGAGGAATTCATCCTTCAGCGCAACGAAGCCTACATCGGTGTGCTGATTGACGACCTCGTAACGAAAGGTGTGGACGAGCCTTATCGTATGTTCACATCAAGAGCTGAATACCGCATACTCCTCCGTCAGGACGATGCCGACATGCGACTCACGGAGCGCAGCTACAAGATGGGACTTGCCACGCAGGAACGCTACGACCGCATGAACGACAAGAAGCAGCGCATCGAAGCACTCATCGACTTCGCAGAAAACTTCTCGCTGAAGGCAGCTCTCATCAATCCTGCCCTCGAACAAATCGGCACTACCCCACTCCAGCGTGGATGCAAACTTGCCGAACTGCTGGGACGACCTCAAGTGTCCGTGCAGAACATCCTTCCGCACATCAAAGCTTTCCAAAACGAGATTGCCAAACAGACCGAAGGAAAGACCGAAGCGGAACGTGAGGAAATCGTAGAAACCATGGAGGTGAGAATCAAATACAGCGGTTACATCCAGCGCGAACGTGAAATGGCTGAGAAGATGATCCGACTGGAGAACATCAAAATCCAAGGCAAGTTTGACTACATGAACATGAACAACATCACCATCGAAGCTCGCCAAAAACTCACAGCCATCAACCCCGTAACCCTTGCACAGGCCAGCCGAATTCCAGGTGTATCGCCCAGCGACATCAATGTGCTGTTGGTCCTGATGGGAAGATAAGAGTAGCTGTTTCACGTGAAACATTTTCCAGCAAAGAAATAAATTCTAACACATATCATCAACATCATAAGAAACATGAATAATGAATATCTGATGAAGCACCTTCGTTCAATCGAAGACTTCCCAAAGCAGGGCATCAACTTCCGAGATGTCACAACTCTCTTCAAGGATGCCAAGTGCATCAAGATTATGGACAAGGAACTCTATGAGCTCTACAAGGACAAAGGCATCACTAAGGTGGTAGGCATTGAGTCACGCGGATTCATCATGGGCGCCATCCTCGCCCGTCGTCTCGGCGCAGGACTCGTGATGTGTCGCAAGCCAGGCAAGTTGCCAGCTGAGACCGTCAGCCAATCTTTTGAAAAGGAGTATGGCACCGACACCATCGAAATCCACAAAGACTCCATCAACGAGAACGACGTGGTGCTCATCCACGACGACCTCCTCGCTACGGGTGGTACCATCAAGGCAGCCTGGGAACTCGTGAAAAAATTCAACCCAAAGAAGTGCTACATGAACTTCATCATAGAGATTCGCGACGAAGGTCTCTACGGACGTGAGAACATTGGCGACGGCATCGAGGTGACCTCCCTCATTTGTGTTTAACAGCGAAAGCATTGAAGAAACTAATTCACATAAGTCGCTGAGAAACATTAACTTACGCTCAATTTGTTTCACGTGGAACAAATTGAGCGTCTTTGTCTTAAAGAAGAACTTCAACCAACAACCTTTAGTGAGAACTAACATGACGAAAGATGAAGAGCGTCTGCAAAGACTGAAGAACATCGTATTGAACTTGCCCGAGAGCCCTGGCTGCTACCAGTATTTCGATGAGAACAAAACCATCATCTATGTGGGCAAGGCCAAGAACCTGAAGCGACGCGTGTCCTCCTACTTTCTGAAAACAGTGAACAGCAGGAAGACGCAAATTCTGGTGTCGAAGATTCAGGACATCAACTACGTGGTGGTTCCAACGGACGAGGACGCACTGCTCTTAGAGAACAATCTCATCAAGAAATATAAGCCACGCTACAACATCTTGCTGAAGGACGACAAGACTTACCCTTCGGTTTGCGTGACAAACGAATATCTTCCTCGCGTTTTCAAGACAAGAACCATCAACTCAAAATGGGGTACCTACTACGGTCCTTTCTCTCACGCAGGCACACTCAACAACATGCTCGAACTTATCAACCGCATGTACCAAATTCGCCGATGCCGTATGTCTATCACGGAAGAAAACGTGGAAAAGGGAAAGTATAAGGTATGTCTTGAATACCACATCAAGAACTGTTTGGCGCCATGTGTTGGCAAGCAAACTCGCGAAGAATACATGAAAAGCATTGATGAAATTCACGAGATTCTGAAGGGAAATACGAAGATTGTCTGCCAGCGCATGCTTCAACAAATGGAACGTCTTTCGGCGGAAATGCGTTTCGAAGAGGCGATGATGCTTAGACGGAAATATGAATTAGCGCGTGAGTTTGTCGAGAAGAGTGAAGTGATTGCAGGTTATGATTACGACATCGACGTGTTCAGCATAGAAGACGAAGAGAAAAGCTCTTACATCAATTATCTGCACGTTACGAATGGTTGCATCAATCAAGCTTTTACATTTGAATTCAAGAAGAAGATAGACGAATCACCCGAAGACATGCTTGCGTTAGGTATTGCAGAAATGCGCGAACGCTATAAAAGCAAATCGAAGGAAATCGTGGTGCCATTCCCGCTCGACATAGAACTCAACAACGTCACCATTACCGTACCTCAGAGAGGTGACAAGAAGCATCTTTTAGACCTATCGCTTGCCAATGTGAAGCAGTACAAATTCGACAAGATGAAGCAAGCTGAAAAGCTCAATCCAGAACAAAGAAGCACGAACCTATTGAAGGAATTACAGAAGAAATTAGGACTTGGGAAGTTGCCTATCACGATAGAATGTTTTGATAATTCAAACATACAAGGCTCGGATGCGGTGGCTGGATGCGTAGTTTTCAAACAGGCAAAACCGTCGAAAAACGATTATCGAAAATATAATATCAAAACTGTGGTAGGACCTGACGATTATGCCTCCATGGCAGAGGTGGTAGAACGTCGCTATTCACGCATGATAGAAGAAAGCACTCCCCTACCCGATCTCATCATCACCGATGGAGGAAAGGGACAAATGGAGGTAGTTCGGCACGTTGTGGAAGACAAACTACATCTTGAAATACCGATTGCGGGATTGGCAAAAGATAACAAGCACCGAACCAACGAACTCCTTTTTGGATTTCCAATTCGTACCATCGGCATAGAGTTGAATTCTCCTCTGTTCCAATTTCTCACTCGTATCCAAGATGAAGTACACCGCTATGCTATCACTTTCCATCGTGAAAAGCGAAGCAAGCACCAACTGGTTTCAGAGTTGGACAATATCAAGGGTATTGGTGAAGCAACAAAAACACAGCTCCTGAAGAAGTTCAGAAGTGTGAAGCGAATCAAAGAGGCAAAGGAGGAAGAAATAGCAGAAGTAATCGGTCCTGCCAAAGCAAGACTACTGAAGGAGGGACTACAATAAAGATAAGAACGAAAAAAGTTTTGCTGTAAAATATATAGATAATTGAAGAAGATTTAGTAATTTTGCAAAAAACAAAGAGGAATGAGAGCAGTAATTCAGAGAGTTTCACGTGCAACAGTCTCCATCGATGGAGCGGTGAAATCGTCCATTGGCAATGGTTTGTTGGTACTGGTCGGTTGTGAAAACGCAGACAATGACGAAGACATCCAGTGGCTCAGCAAAAAGATTGTATCGCTTCGCATCTTCGACGATGAAAACGGAGTTATGAATCGTTCCATATTAGATGTAGGCGGCGAAATACTGGTGGTGAGCCAATTCACGCTTTGGGCTTCGTACAAGAAAGGCAATCGTCCTTCATATCTACGGGCAGGAAGCCACGAAGTCACCGTACCTCTTTACGATAAGTTCTGCTCTGCCCTCTCTCTGTTCTTAGGAAAACAAGTGGGAACGGGTGAATTTGGAGCATATATGAAGGTAGAATTGCTCAACGACGGCCCTGTTACCATCTGTATGGACACAAAAAACAAGGAATAGCCG
The DNA here is from genome assembly GCA_902798705.1 of uncultured Bacteroidales bacterium. GTDB lineage: Bacteria > Bacteroidota > Bacteroidia > Bacteroidales > Bacteroidaceae > UBA3839. Next base: position 50,024 of record CADBXS010000009.1, on the reverse strand, counting down.
ATGAAATCGGGAAAAATTGAAAGTTAAACATTTGAACCTCAAATAATTATCATCATGGAAATAAACAAATACGAGCAAACCTTTGCTCTGTACAACTTGGAACTCGACGATGAGAAGGTGGCACGGCAAGTGGAAACCCTTCTAAAAGAGCATCTGGAAGAGAACAACACAGTGGAAGTGAAGAAATTCCTACTCAATTCTGTAGAACTGACCACGCTCAAAACAACAGATAGTGAGGAAAGCGTGCTGAAGTTCGTGGAAAAAGTGAATGAGTTCGACGACAAATACCCTGAACTCGGGCATGTAGCCACCGTTTGTGTATATCCAAACTTCGCTAAAATATGCCACGACACATTGGAGAACGAAGAGGTTGAAATAGCATGTGTATCTGGAAGCTTTCCTTCTTCACAGACTTTCATCGAGGTTAAAGTGGCAGAAACGGCTCTTGCCATCAAAGATGGAGCTACTGAAATCGACATTGTAATGCCTGTGGGTAAGTTCCTCAGCGAGGACTACGAAGGTGTTGCAGACGACATCGCTGAACTGAAAGCAGTGTGCGGTGAAAAGAAGATGAAGGTTATCCTGGAAACAGGATGCTTGAAGACCGCTTCAAACATCAAAAAGGCCTCTATTCTTAGCATGTATGCAGGTGCTGACTATATCAAGACATCTACAGGAAAACTGGAGCCAGCAGCTACTCCTGAAGCAGCCTTCGTGATGTGCCAGGCCATCAAGGAATACTACGAAAAGACTGGCATTCAGATTGGTTTTAAGCCTGCAGGAGGCATGAAAATCGTGAAAGACGCTCTCACCTATTACACCATCGTCAAAGAGGTTTTAGGCGAGAAATGGCTTACCAACCAATGGTTGCGCCTCGGCACCAGTTCATTGGCCAACAAACTGTTGAGCGACATAACAGGTGAGGAAGTGAAATTCTTCTAACTCTCTCCCACCCTACCCCATCAAAGAAAGAACGGAAATCTTCTCTTTAGATTCATTGAAAAAGGCACTGTTTCACGAGGAACACAGTGCCTTTTTGTTCAATATAAATATGATAATAGTTTATTTTTCGTCCTCACTATCGTGACATTTACAATAGTTAAAGCTCGTTCCATCGAAACAATGCGTACAAATATCGCATTTTGGTAAACCAATAGCATCAACCAAAGTCTCTATCTTATTGAATTTCACGGTTGAAAGCCCCAGTCTTTTAGCGATTTCTTCAACCATGCGATTGTATTCAGGTGAATCTGTCTTGGAGTATTGCTCCAAATTCTTATTAGGATCACCCTCTATATCACGAATAATACGTCGCGTTATAAGCTCCAAATCGCTCTTAGAGGCGGTAAAACCAATGAAGGGACATCCATATACCAATGGAGGGCAAGAAATGCGAACGTGCACTTCTTTAGCGCCGTAATCGTAGAAAGTTTTCACGTTATCCTTCAATTGTGTACCACGAACGATACTATCATCGCAGAAAACAATGCGACTATCTTTCAGTAAAGCACCATTTGGAATGAGTTTCATCTTGGCAACCAAGTCTCTACGAAGCTGATTTCCAGGAGTAAAGCTACGAGGCCAAGTAGGTGTATATTTCAATACTGCACGCTTATAGGGAATGTGATGTCCTTCTGAATAACCAAGTGCAGTTCCCACACCAGAGTCTGGAATACCACAAACAAGGTCAGCCTCCACATCATCCTCCTCACCCATCACTTTCCCACATTGTTCGCGTACAGCTTCCACATTAATTCCCTCATAATCACTGGCAGGGAAACCATAATAAACCCAAAGGAAAGAACATATTTGCTTGCGTTTGAAAGGTTGTTGAAGCACTTCCACACCATCAGCATGAATACGTACAATTTCTCCAGGTCCTAAGTCTTTAATTATCTGATAATCAAGGTTTGGGAAGCTGGTACTCTCACTACTTACTGCATAAGCACCTTCTTTCTTACCGATAGTTATTGGGGTTCTTCCCAAAGCGTCGCGCGCTGCAATAATGCCATCTTCAGTAAGAATCAACATTGAGCAAGAACCTTTTACCTTTTCATACACCAAGTTGATACCTTCAGTAAAGGTAGATCCCATATTAATAAGAACAGATATCAATTCAGTCTGATTGATATTGTTCGAACTCATCTCACTCAGGTGCATACCCTTCTGCAACAATTCAGCAGCAATCTCACGAAGATTGTTCACTTTAGCCACAGTGACAACAGCGTAACGGCCTAAGTGAGAGTTAATTAAGATAGGTTGTGGGTCAGTATCACTAATGACACCGATACCTAAATTTCCTAAAAACCCACTCAACTCTGGTTCGAAACGCGAGCGGAAATAATCGCGTTCCAAACTGTGGATGGTTCTTGTAAAACCTTTATCCTCATCAAAAGTAACCAAACCCGCACGTTTTGTTCCTAAATGCGAATTATAGTCTGTACCATAAAACAAATCATTGACGCAGCTCTGTAACTGAACTGTACCAAAAAAACCTCCCATACTTATTGAATATATATTAAATTAATATGAAACAAATAAAAATAAAATGCACTGAAATCCATTGGAAATCAGCGCACTAATAATTGCGATAAATCACGTAATCCACATATTTCATCAAGGAAGTCTTCACATCACTATCTGGGTAGCAAGCAAGCAAAGATTTTGCCTTGTCGGCATATTCCACCATGACCTTTTCAGCATAATCAATACCATGATTATCGAGAGTGAAGCGAACTAAAGTGGCGATTTCATCGGCAGAAATACTGCCATCTTTCACCTTGTTTGCCAGCGCAAACATATCCTCTTGATTCGTTGAAAATAAGGCATGTATCACTGGCAAGGTAAGTTTTCCTTCAGCCATGTCATTGCCTGTAGGCTTACCGATTTCATCACCAGCAATGTAATCGAAGATATCATCCTTGATTTGGAAGCAAATGCCCACAGTTTCACCGAAAGAGCGCATCGTCTGCAAGTCTTTCTCATTAGCGTTCACTGACAGCGCTCCTCCTTCAGCAGCAGCGGCAAAAAGCTCTGCAGTCTTACCCTGAATAATGTGGAAATACACTTCTTCTGAAATATTCCGATTGTAGATGTTTCTCAACTGAAGCAATTCGCCATCCGCCAAACATTCCGATACCTTTGCAACGATTTCTACCAAACGAGAATTACGTGTTTTGGCTGCATTAATCAATACATGAGAAAGCAAATAATCACCTACAAGCACTGCAACTTTATCTCCAAATAATTGATTTACAGAGGGATTGCCACGACGCTCGCAACTCTCGTCCACAATGTCATCATGAACAAGACTTGCAGTGTGTAAAAACTCAAAAGAGAGTGCGGAAGAAAGAGTGTTATCATTGATTTCACCCAACAATTTAGCGACCAAAAGCGTGAGAAGAGGGCGCATCATCTTTCCTTTTCTTGAGGTAATGCGCTGAAGCACATCGTTCAAGAGAAGATTGCGTGAGTGTTGCATAAATGAATCGAACAAATCCTTGCACTGATTCATTTCTCTCTCTACAGGTTTTGCTAACTGGATGATATCGTTCATTAATGTGTAGTTTGTCTGAAAAATTTACGCTGTGAACGAATAATTTTCAAAATCGGGTACAAATTTAGCAAATAAACTTGGGACTTGGAATTATTTGCTTAACTTTGAGGGCAAAATTTTCAAAAAAAATGAAAAAGCTGTTCCTTCTTGACGCATACGCGCTCATTTATAGAGCATATTATGGCTTTATTCGCACTCCAATTAAAAACAGTAAAGGCGAAGACACTTCGGCTATTATGGGCTTTGTCAACACGCTCGAAGAAGTGCTGAAAAAAGAGAATCCTGATTACATAGGTGTGGCTTTCGACCCCAAAGGAGGTACATTTCGACACGAAATCTATCCTCAATACAAGGCTCAACGCGAGGAAACACCTGAGGCAATTCGTTTCGCAGTACCCATCATCAAGGAATTGCTTCAAGCCTACAACATTCCTATCATTGAGGTCCCTGGATTCGAAGCAGACGACGTGATTGGAACCTTGGCATGGCAGTTTTCTTCCGATGAAATCGGCGTTTTCATGATGACTCCTGACAAGGATTATGGGCAACTGGTGCGTCCAAACGTGTGGATGTACAAACCAGACACCAAAACCAAGGATTTCCAACTCTTAGGAGAGAAAGAAATTTGTGAAAAATACGGTATCGAGAACACCAGTCAGGTCATCGACTTACTCGGACTTATGGGCGATGCCTCCGACAACATACCTGGTTGTCCCGGTGTGGGCGAAAAGACCGCTGTCAAACTCATTCAAGAATTTGGCTCCATCGATCAACTCTTGGAGAATACCGACAAACTAAAAGGTGCCATCAAAAAGAAGGTTGAAGAGAACAAGGAACAAATCAGCTTCTCCAAATTCCTCGTCACCATCAAGACCGATGTTCCAGTTGAAATTTCCCTTGAAGAGCTGAAGCGTGAGGACATCAACTTGGAAGAAGTGAAGAAGATTTTCGAGCGACTCGAATTTCGAACACTCACCCATCGAGTGATGGAAGCGCACTCGGGAATCGTGGAACCAGAAAAAATTTTCTCAACAAGCAAAACTCTTCAGAAAGAAAAAAAGCAAAATTCTGGAATGGGAGACCTCTTTGCTTCATCTTCCGAACCGCTTCAACAAAATCCGCAACTCTCACTTTTTGATGAAGGAAATGTTAAAGAAAGTCAAAAAACGGGCGTTGAGATTTTAAAATTCGCGGACGAGGGGGCGAATTTGCCCGAAAATTCAATTCTCAAAGCCTTAAAAACGACCCCTCACGATTATCAACTCATTGAAACAGAAGAGGATATTGAGAAAATTTGCCAAAAATTTCTGTCTGAAAAAATTCTCAGTTTAGACACAGAAACCACTTCAACCGATGCCATGAGTGCCGAATTAGTGGGTTTAAGCTTTTCCGTGAAGGAAAACGAAGCTTACTACGTTCCTATCCCATCCGAACGTGAGGAAGCACTCCGAATTTTGGAAAAATTCAAAAAAGTCTATGCTGATGAGTCGATTTTGAAAATCGGACAAAATCTGAAATACGACATCATGGTCCTCGCCAACTATGGCATCGAAGTGAAAGGCGAAATGTTCGACACGATGATTGCGCACTATGTTCTTCATCCTGAACTACGCCACAACATGGACTACCTCTCCGAAATCTATCTCAATTACAAAACCATCCACATCGACGAGTTGATTGGTCCACGTGGTAAAAATCAGAAGTCCATGCGCGAGCTCGCTCCGTCGGAAGTCTATGAGTACGCAGCCGAGGATGCGGACATCACCCTACAATTATATAAGGTGTTAAATGAAGAACTCCATCGCGAAGGACTTTTCAACCTTTTCCACAACATCGAGATGCCACTCATGCCTGTGCTGGCTCGGATGGAAAGGAATGGCGTGATGATCGACACCGACTCGCTGAAGCAAACGTCGATTGAATTCAGCAAGAAGATGGACGAAATAGAGAAAGAAATCCACGAGATGGCAGGCGAGAATTTCAACATATCATCGCCTCGACAAGTGGGTGAAATCCTCTTCGGAAAACTCAAAATCGTGGAGAAGGCGAAGAAGACGAAAACGGGACAATACGTCACCTCCGAAGACGTGCTCCAAAACCTCAGAAGCCGACATCCTATCGTGGAAAAAATCCTCAATTATCGGGGATACAAGAAACTTCTTTCCACCTATATCGACACTCTTCCCGAACTGATTAATCCAAGGACAGGACATATCCACACATCTTATAATCAGGCTGTTACGACGACTGGTCGTCTATCCTCCTCGAATCCAAATTTGCAGAACATCCCTATTCGCGACGAGAACGGAAAGGAAGTGCGCAAGGCGTTCATTCCAGAGCCTGGAAGCGAGTTCTTCTCTGCCGATTACTCACAAATCGAACTCCGAATCATGGCGCATCTGAGTGGCGATGCCAATATGATTACTCGCCGAGCGCATGCAGGTGAGCCGAGCAGAGGCGAACGAACTCATCGACGAGTACTTTGCCACCTATCCCAAGGTGAAGGATTACATGGAAAAATCCATCGAGATGGCACGTCAGAAAGGCTACACCGAGACGCTCTTTGGACGTCGCTGTTATCTCCCCGACATCAATTCCCACAACGCCACCGTGCGTGGCTTTGCTGAACGCAACGCCATCAATGCACCAATTCAAGGAACCGCAGCCGACATCATCAAGATTGCCATGGTGCGCATCGACCACCGTATGCAAGCTGAAGGCATCCGCTCAAAGATGATTCTGCAAGTGCATGACGAACTGAATTTCAGTGTCTTACCCGAAGAGAAGGAAACTCTCCAGCGTCTCGTCATTGAAGAAATGGAGCGGGCCTTCACCATGTCTGTTCCGCTCATCGCCGACTGCGGATGGGGAAAGAACTGGCTGGAAGCTCATTAAAAGACTCACCCCATCCCTCCCCGAGAGGGATAGGGGTGCTTACCTTGAACTGATAATAATAGCAAATTATCATTTTCTATGCCTTAAAGTAACAATGAAAAGTAAGTTGGTATTATAACCAACCACGAATTACACAAATTAAACGAATTTTTGAAAAATGCTAGCATTTTTGTTCGTGAAATTTGATTAAATAATATTTTAAATAAATTCGTTTAATTTGTGTAATTCGTGGTTCTAAAAAAACAAAAGAATGGATCTAAATCATCCCAAGTTAATTTTTAACGATTATAATAACACAACGATATGAGATGAAAACACGTTTCTTTCATCTGCTCATATTGCTATTCCTGCTGGCTTTCGGAGTAGGGACTTCCCCACTCCATGCCCAGGAAACTGACACGTCCGACTGGTCGGATTTCGTGGAGAACCTCACGGAGTTGTTTGGCGAGTCGGGCGACAGCGAAACGCTCAGTGAGGAGTTGGTGGAAGATCTCTACGAAATTCATTGCAATCCACTGAATCTGAACGATTTGGATGAAGAAAAGCTAAGAGAACTACCCTTCCTCAACGACATCCAAATCATTGACCTGCTCACTTACATCGAAAAACACAAACCACTGCTTTCTACGGGCGAACTGATGGCCATCCGTTCCTTCGACTATTGGACGCGCCGACTCATGCAGCTCTTCTGCTACGCTGGCGAACTGCTCCTCCACTCTCCCACTCTTTCCGAAGCCATCCGCTACTCCAAGAACGACCTCACCCTCCGCACCGACATCCCTCTCTACACCAAGATGGGTTTCGCCAACTACAGCGAAGAAACCTTAGCCAAAAGTCCCAACAAAATCTACCGAGGTTCGCAGCCCTACTATTCACTTCGCTACAGCTTCAGCACACTCAACAAACTGGAAGCTGGCATTCAGATGGAAAAGGATGCTGGTGAATCGGGCATCGACTATTTTTCTGCATACGTGCTGGCAAAGAACCTGAGCGTCATCGACCGTTTGGTGGTTGGCAATTACCGACTTTCCTTTGGTTCAGGATTAGTCATGAATAGCTCTTCGAGTTTTGGTAAACTAATGATGTTGAGTAGTTTAACACGAATGGACAGAGGCATTCGTGGTCATTCATCCATGATGGAAAGCGGTTACTTCAGTGGCATCGCCACTACCGTGAAACTCACCAAGAATCTTCGATTGACAGCCTTCTATTCTCGGCGCAATGCCGACGGCACATTCAACAGCGATTCGTCGGGCATCAGCAGTTTGAAGACCGATGGGCTTCACCGCACCATCCTCGAAAAGAGCAAGAAGGGCAACGTGCGTAAGCAGGATTTTGGTGGTAACGTAAATTGGCAATGGAAACAGTTGAGACTCTCTGCCACAGTTTCCCACACCAACTTCTCTGTTCCTCTCGCACCCAAGCACGACACCGCAGCATCGCTCTATCGACTCTACAACGCCACAGGCACCGACTTCACCAACTACAGCCTGGCATACTCCTACGTCTCCCGTCTCTTTCGTCTGAGTGGCGAAACAGCCAGCGGGTCGAGTGGGGGAGTGGCCACCTTGAATGCCCTTCAAACCGAATGGCGAGGCAACACCATCACCTTCATTCAGCGTTACTACGGAGCTAAGTATGTGAGCATCAACGGAAAGACTTTCAGCGAAAACGCACAACCACAAAATGAATTAGGTTTTTTCCTCGGTTGGAAACGCTATCTTTCTCGTCGCACACTCCTGCAAGTATACTTCGACTACATGCACTTTCCTTGGCTGAAATACGGCGTAAGCCAAGCATCCAACGGCTTCGATTTCACAGCCTTCGTGCAGCACCAGTTTAGTGAAACACATTCGCTTTCCGTTCGCTACCGACTAAAGTCGAAACAGAAAGACCTGACATGGACGAGCGACAACTCCAAGGACACCTACAAGGAGCTGGGCTACAACACCAACCAAAGCCTCCGCCTCCAGCACCAAATCAATCTCACAGAGAACATCCATCTGAAAACCCTCCTGCTTGCCTCGATGCTGAGCAACCATGCCGAAGGCAACCGTTTTGGCTATGGGGTAGGGGAGAGCCTCAACTGGAAATTCCCAACCCAATGGATTCATCCGAAAAACAAATATGAATCCATCAAGGGAGGAACACTCTCCATCAACCTAACCTATTTCAACACAGAAGATTACGACACCCGCATCTATGCCTACGAGCCCAGTCTGCTCTACACCTTTGGTATGCGCAGTTTCTACTACGAAGGTATCCGCACAGCCCTCCTCCTTCAGCTCCCCATCCTCCATCGTCTCCAGCTCATCACCAAACTAGGTAGCACCCGCTACTTCAACCGCAGCACCATCGGCACAGGCCTCGACCAAATCCTCCACAACCACCGCGAAGACCTCCAGCTGCAACTCCAATGGAAGTTCTAACAAATGGATTGTCATCGAATTTATTTCATGCTGAAAGCGCAGAGATACGTAGAAAAAAAAATATTTCTTTCATTTCCGTTCTTTGGCTATCGCCGAATGCTGAAGGTTCGTGTTTTACAGAAACAATAATAATGTTCATGAATATTATAGGTTAGCTATTATTCGTAAATCCTCTATTTGTCATATTTCCTTGACGGCTTATTCACAAACTATTCGTGTTTCCAAACTGAAAACAGCAACGATGAGGAAAAAACTCAATGGAAGGCTTTTCCGTGTAAATGGAAAACCTTTCCGTGTAAACGGAGAACTTATCCGCGTACATGGAAAAGTTTTCCATATAGATTTTTCCTCATGCGAAGGATGTTTGGGTGAATGTTGCGTCGATTTTAGGAGGCTAACCTATAATACTTTTCATAAAACAACGTTTTTTTTCAGATACAAAATACATATTTTTGCAAAAAATTTGTCGTTTGGAAAACTTTCTCATTTCTGAAGTGTATGCTGTTTCAGAAAGCTCCCATCCGATAGGGTGGGGGACTCTCAACAAAACAAACAAAGAACATGATGAAAAAAGTATTAGTTATCGCAGGGATTGTGGCTGGGCTGTTGTATTCGTGCCAACCTCAGTCGAAGAGCCAGAATCAGGAAACGGAAGGCGCAAAAATAGAATCGTGGAATATGAGTGATTCCATTTCCAGCTTGAAGAGACTCCAGAAGTGGGAGGCATACGTGGAGAAGCATCCCAAGGACGAGATGGGGTGGAGGAATCTATATGATGCGAAAACCAGGCACATGATTTGGCACAAGCCAAAAGATTTTGATTACGAGCGGAAGGAATTCATGCAGCAAGTCGAGAAGGCCATCCCCAACACTTACACGTACTACCTCTTGGCAATGGAAACAGCGATTGAATACACCAAGATTAAGAAGTACGCCGAGGAAGCCATGAAGCGCATGCCTGAGCAACCCCTGAAAGAGGATTACGAGATATGGTGCTGTTATCTGTGCGACAAAGACCAAAAACGGCTGAAGGACATGCTGACTCGATACTACGAGAGCGGATTGATGTCGCCCGATATCCTCTATTATCATTACAACGAAATGCAAGGCATGGAAGAAGGAGGCATCTACTATGCTCAAACTGAGCACGAAATTGTTCCTAAGAAGATGATTCAACTGGTTTTCGGAATGCATCGCGACAAGATACTGGTTAACGAAAATGACGATTGGGCCCACATCTGGAAATTATGTGGTGTTCCATTCCCCGATGAGAACTGGGCTGAGACCGTTCAAATGGACACGGACAATCCCAGTATCTATTTTGCTACTCGGGCACTAATGATGGTGGATTGGATAGCCGAACATAGTCAGCGCCCTGTTTACATCTCATCTTTCGATAGTTGGATAAATAATAAGCGATTAGCGTCGAAAGTGTCAAAGGAAATGCTGAAAAATCTCTACAACGAGGGATTGCTCCTGCGCTATTCATCCGAGCCATACGACAACATTGCTGCCACCTGTCGCAATGTGGAAGAACGCTATCAACTCGACTATCTCTACCTTCCTTTCTCTCCTCTGAGGGATAACGAGCATTACTGGTCCGATGCCACCGATTGTGCATACCGAACCATTGTTCTCCTGCAAGGCATCCTGCCCCATTATCAGAAGTACAATCCCCAGCGCTGCCATTGGTTGAGCGGTCTGTTGCTCAAGACCATCGACCGCTGGCGAAAAGTCTATAACAGAGAGAGTCTCAGCAGTTTGGAATCAGAAATCCGCCCTTACTTTGAGGCGACAACATCCACAGCCCCATGAGCATCCATCTGTTCAAATCCTATCGACAAATGACCGACGAAGAACTGATGAAGCGTGCGAGTCATGGCAATGATGCAGCATTCGAAGAACTTTACCGACGCTATGCACGACGCTTGCAAGGCTTCTTCTTTAGACAGTTGGGAGGCGACGATGAAGCGGCGGCAGACCTCACTCACGACGTGTTCCTCCGTGCGTATGAAGCCAAAGACAACTATGCAGAGGGCAGCAACGTAGCCACATGGTTCTTCAGCATCGCCTACAACCTGTGCAAGAACACCTATCGCCACAACGACCACATCACTCGTTTCCTCGCCACCCTCGATGCCGAACCACTCACAGAGGAAGAAGTGGAAGTGAGGCTGACACAAGAGCAACAGCGGGATGCTGTGCGAAAAGCACTCCAGTCCATACCGCCACCACTCCATCTGCTCTTCTCCCTCCACTACGAAGAAGAACTCACCTTCTCCCAAATTGCCCAGATTGAGCATCTGCCAGAAGGTACCGTGAAATCAAGAATCTATAAGACACTCAACATCATCCGTCAAAAACTTGCAGACCTATGACCACACATCCACAACATCCCGAGAATATGAGCAACGACGACATCATCGCCATAGCACGAAGCATACGCGAAGAGGACAACAGCCAACTGCATGTACGTCCTTGGAAATCGTCACGTCGTCGCATCGCCTGGTACATTGCCCTTCCAGCCGCCTGCGTCGTCAGTTTCATCCTTGGCTACTGCCTGCGCCCTACACCACATGCAGATACGCCACACGACTTGACAGCCCAAACCATCACAGACACTATCTATCTGCGCGAGGTAGTGCACGACACCGTCTATCGAACCACCTCCCCTGACGCTCTGCATCTACATTCCACCTCGACATCATCTCAGCCCGCCAACGAAGAGCCCAGAAAAATCGGCGTGTCAGTCCTCGAAGACAACATCCGCTACGACCTCTTAGCAGCAAGTCACAACATGCATGACTAACCCAACTCCAACAAACAGAATTACCTGAAAGATGATAGAAAGAAGTGTAAAGATGAAACTTCATAAGAAGATTAGTTAATATGAAATTAGTTAATATGAATAATGACAAGGCGCGCACATCCTGCCATTCGTCGTGAAGACGAGTGGTAGGTTTTCTGTGTTGCATTGTGGCATGGATGCGGACAGAGATGCAAGGCAAATGTTAGGAAAAATGCTTTTCAAAGACAACTGAAATAACTCAACTTTCGCAAGTGTGATATTAAACCACAGGATTTTAAGGGAATGATTGGCTTTCGCCGAACTCTAAGGTTCGGTTCTATCTAAGAAGAGTGCCAGTACATTCGAAGTCTTTCAGTTCGTTTTTTTCATACGATCATACATACAAAAAGATGTTTTAAAACATGCTTTTGACAAAAAGAAACAAAAATATTGAAGAATTTGTAATTAAGTTTAAGAAATGTTTTTTATATTTGCAGCCGAAATCTGTACTTTTATTCTCAAAAAGGCGTTTTGGGGATAGTGTGGATGTATTTTTAATTCAATTAATTAACTTCTATGAGAACATTTAAATCATTGGAAAAGCCTTTAGTGTTGCTGTTCCTGCTCTGTTTGTTCCCTCTGGGAGCATTGGCTCAGAGCGTCGTGAAGGGAACGGTGAAAGATGAGGTCGGTGAACCGGTTATCGCTGCTGCGATTCGTGTGATAGGCACGCAGACGGGTTGTGTTACCGACGTGAACGGACAATTCAGCATTGAAACTCAGCGCAACGCCCAGCTCGAGGTGTCGTGCATCGGTTATGTCACTCAGCGCGTGAATGTGCAGGGCCGTCAGAACATTATCATCACGCTGGTGGAGGACAACACTACGCTGAACGACGTGGTGGTCATCGGTTACGGTACACAGCGCCGTGAGGCAGTTACCGGTTCGGTGGTGAACGTCGGTGGTGAGCAACTGAACCAGATTGCAGCTACCAACGCTGCACAGGCTCTGCAGGGCCGTGTTGCTGGTGTGCTGATGACACAGACCTCTTCGAAGCCAGGTGCTGAGATGCAGATTCGCATCCGTGGTCAGCGCTCGCTGTCGGCATCGAACGACCCTCTCATCGTCCTCGATGGAATCCCATTCATGGGACAGCTCTCTGATATCAACCCAACTGACATCAAGTCGATGGACATCTTGAAGGATGCTTCTGCAACTGCCATCTACGGTTCTCGTGGTGCCAATGGTGTCATCATCATCACTACTGAGAAGGGTGCTATGGGTTCTCCTGCCAAGGTGACTTACAACGGCTATGTTAGCTTCAAAAAGGTATTCCATAAGTATCCTATGATGGATGGTCCTACATTCTCGAAGTTCCGCAAGTACGCAAACTTGTATAAGAACTCAGAGGATGAAAGCGACGATACGAACACCGACTGGCAGGATTTGTACTACCAGACGGGTGTAGGTCATAGCCACGATGTTTCTGTTGCTGGTGGCACCAATGGTGGTAGCTACAGCTTCGGTGCTGGTTACTATCACGACGAGTCGGTAGTTCCTACTGAAGGCTACGACCGCGTGAGCGTACGTGGTAACTTCGACCAGAAGGTGGGCAAGTGGTTCCGCTTCGGTCTGACCACGAACAACAGCTATCGCATGACAGAGGGCGTGAACGACATGTACGGCATATTGAGCAAGAGCCCACTGGCCAGTCCATACGACAAGGATGGCAACCTGAAGCGCTACGTGGCTCTTCCTGCTGACGACCAGGCTGTAGTGACAAAGGAAACCGTGAAGCGCGACAAGAATGTTTGGCTGAACGAAAACAAGGGTATTGGTTCATATAACACTTTCTTCGGCGAAGTGACTTGCCCATGGGTGGAAGGTTTGTCTTACCGCATCAATGTAGGTTTGAACTTCCGCAGCTCGAAGGGTGGCAACTTCACAGGTACGGGTGTGAACAACAAGGATCCTAACGCTGTGAACGGCGGTGGCATCTCTGAGAACCAGACTCGCAACTGGACTGTTGAGAACCTCATCAACTTCGACCGCACCTTCGCTGATGTGCACAACATCAACGTAGTAGGCATGTACTCTGCTGAGCAGACAACTTACGAATCGACTGGTGCTTCTGCACAGAACATTCCTGCTGACTACTTCCAGTACTATGCACTCGACAAGGCAACAGGTCAGTCTAACCTCAACAACTACAACTATTGGCAGAGCGGCTTGATATCGTGGATGGGTCGTGTGATGTACAGCTACGACAACAAGTACATGCTTTCACTCGCCCTTCGTTCCGATGCATCTTCCCGCTTGGCAAAGGGTCATCAGTGGCACACTTATCCAGCTATCTCTGCAGGTTGGAACATCGCCCGTGAGTCGTTCATGGAGAACCTCACTTGGATTGACAACCTGAAGCTGCGCATTGGTTACGGTGAAACATCTAACCAGAGTATCAATCCTTATTCTACTCTTGGTGGTTTGGCTGTTCGCAACTACAACTTCGGTAACGGCACAAACTACAAGGCTGGTTACTATGTAAACGCACTTCCTAACCCTGAGTTGGGCTGGGAGTTCAGCAAGACTTGGAACTTCGGTCTCGACTTCTCGTTCTTCAACGGACGACTGAGCGGTTCGATTGAGTACTACACTCAGAAGACTAACGACATCCTGCTCGATGTATCCATGCCAAGTACCTCGGGTGTGAGCAGCTACACGGGTAACATCGGTAACACCGAGAACAAGGGTTTCGAATTCACCCTCAACGGCATCATCATCGACAACAAGAACGGATGGCACTGGGATGCAGGTATCAACCTCTATGCTAACCGCAACAAGCTGACCAAACTGACGGGTGCGCTCGACGAGAACGGCAATCCTGCTCCAGATGAAGCTAACCGCTGGTTCGTAGGCCATCCTATCGATGTTATCTACGACTATGAGTACGACGGACTTTGGAATGCAGAAGATGTTTATGAGGTTACTGATAAAAACGGTAACAAAACCACAAACTTTGCAATCCTGGAGCCAGGTGGAAACTTGGGTATGATTAAGGTGAAGTACAACGACGATGTGCTCGACGAGAATGGTGTGCCAACACGTGAAATCGGTGCCAAGGACCGCCGCATCATGAGCATGGAGCCTAAGCTCCTCGGTGGTTTCCATACAACCGTTGGCTACAAGGGCTTCGACCTGACCATGATTGGTGCCTTCCAGATTGGTGGTAAGCTCATCAGCGCCATCCACTCTTCGAACGGTTATCTGAACTTGCTGACTGGCCGTCGCGGACAGATTGATGTGGATTACTGGACTGAGGACAACACAGGTGCCAAGTATCCAAAGCCAGGTGGTATCACAAGCAGTGATAACCCTAAGTATGGTTCAACCCTTGGTTACTTCGATGCTGGCTACCTCAAGATTCGTGCCATCACCCTCGGCTACAACTTCACCAATCTGAGAGCCATCAAGGACTTCGGCATCAGCCGTCTGCGCCTTTACGCTACCGTGCAGAACCCATTCGTACTCTTCTCGCCATTCAACAACGAAAGCGGACTCGACCCAGAGACCAACTCTTGGGCTAACGAGAACACAGCCGTGGCATACGGTGAGTACTCTGGCAAGCACAGAATGCCTATCGTGGGCTACAACACACCATCTACTCGCAACTTCATGATTGGAGTCAACGTAACATTCTAAAAACAGCGGAAATTACCTAAGGTTTTAAACAACGAAATTAACGCATATAAACGACTTAATATATGAAAACGAAAAGCATAAAATATTTCCTTGCTGCGGGTCTTTTAAGCTGTGGCCTGACTATTGCGTTCACTTCTTGCTCCGACGTGCTCGATGAACAGCCACGCACCCAATTTGACCCGACTTTCTTCACTACGAAGACGGGTATCGAGGGCGGTCTTACCTCGCTCTATGCCCATCTGCGCTATTTCTATGGCAACGGCTATTTCCTGAACAGCGTGGAGACTGGTACCGACGAATACACATGGGCTCAGTCGGCTGACGGTAACTTCAAGGATGCCGACCTCTCGGGTGTAGGTTCCATGAATCCATCCAACTCTATTGCAGGTTCTATCTGGGGAGTTACTTTCCCTAATATCAACACAGCAAGCGGTATTATTGAGAACGGTGCTGCTGCAGGCATCGATGCATCTCTGTTGGCCGAGGCTTACTTCTTCCGTGGTTTCGACTACTTCCTGCTCGTGCGGTTCGTACTTCTGTGCGCAACACTGTGCCTGAGGTTTATGAGAAGTGCGTATTCCCTGACTTGGAGAAGGCTCTTGCCGACCTGCCAGAGAACCCACGTCTGACTGGTACAGTGACCAAGAACGTGGCACGCTTGTACCTTGCAAAGGCTTATCTGACCTACGCATGGTGGTTGGAGAATCCTAACAACATTCCAACCTATCCTGAGTGCGAACGCAAGTCAGGCGAGGCTCGCAACTACTTCCAGAAGGCTTACGACATGGCAAAGACTGCCATCGACAACCCTGGTCCTTACAAACTGCAACCTACATTCTACGACGTGAACGTAGCAACCAACGACCGCAACTCCGAGATTATGTTCTACGCCGACCACGACGAGGACGAGAAGTACGGTAACGGTGGTTCCGGCTACGGCTGGGGTAGTGGTGGTTCTCCTGAGAACTTCGCTTACTGGATGGAGACTTGGAACTACACCGAAATGACTGCCAAGGGTTCAGAAGGCGGTAACATCAACCCAGTTCAGCGCGAGGCTGTTCAGGCTCTGGGTCGTCCTTGGACTCGTATGGCTCCTATCGCCGACAACTTCATCAAGGGCGGTGTTTGGGAAGACGAAGTCAAGGCTATTGACGCACGCTACGATGGAACCTTCACTCTGCGCTATCACACCAACTGGCAGAAGGCTGGCGGAAAAGATGCTTACGTAATTGGTGCCAACGGCATGCACGTAGGTCCTAACGAAGTATTCTTCAGCTGGGTACCAGAAAGCGAAGATAGCAAGATTTCCAACATGGACATCAAGAATGAGAAGGGTGAATATATTGGTGCCGATGGTAAATTGGGCTTCGGCGAAATGCCAGGACGTGCAGACTTCGTAGTGGCAGTGAACCACATCAGCCGTAAGAAGTACCCAATCAACTGGAAGATCGGTATCTATCGCACAGACAACAACGGTGGTCTTGGCTCGAAGGTGAACGGTGGTTCTCCACGTCCTTGGAACATTGCCAAGTTCTCTGAGTTCTATCTCCTCGCTGCTGAGGCAGCTGTGAAACTCGGCGACAATGCCAATGCATACAAGTATGTGAATGTACTCCGTGCTCGTGCTGGTAAGCAGACTTTCTCGCAGAACGACAACGTAGCTGTTGACATCGACCATACAGCTGAAATGCTTGCTGCAACACCAGCTACCATCACCATCGACTACATCCTCGACGAGCGTAGCCGTGAGTACTGGGGCGAGGGTTACCGCTGGTACGACCTCGTGCGCACACAGAAGTGGGCTGAGCGTGCCACTACTTACCACATCGCTGGTAGCGGTTATGGCGACAAGGACCTCCAGGAGTTCAAGCGCGACATTCCTGCTAACTACTACATCCGTCCAATCCCACAGGGACAGCTCGACGGTATGATGATGAGCGACACGGAAAAGAACAACTACCAGAACCCTGCTTATCGCACCAAATAATCCTCATTAGGATATCATGAAATAATGGCTGAATCTCTGCTTTGGGGTTCAGCCATTATTATTTTATATCACATACAAAGGCCGAAGCCCTGAAAGAGTACGTGAGTTTGGACTCAAAATAATTCTCAACTTCGGATGTACTGGAGCTCTTCTTTGTTTTTGCTGGCACTCTCATCTGATTGAACTGAATCATTTCTTTGATTCAACTGAAATGCCGAGCCCTCAACATTAACACGGCGAACCTTCGCCATCGCAACGCCGAAGGCTCGCTGATTCGATAGCGAACCTTCGGCAACTAGTTAAATCCAAAAGAACGCCTCAGTCAATTCACACATGAGCTTCAGACAATCCCCTATGTGAATGGGGTTTTAAGTAAAATTGGAGTGGGGTAGGGGAGATAAAAGATTGAAAATCTATAAATTCGATGGAAAAATTTATGGAATCAAATATTTTATTTATATTTGCGCAACTTTACAAACTATCTAACTTTATGAAATTACAGAAATTATTACTCGTGTGCGGAATTCTTGCCGTTACAGGCACCGCACAAGCTCAGAGCGACAAGTCGGGCTACCCCATCACTCCAGTGCCTTTCACCAGCGTGAAGGTCACTCCTAACACGTTTTGGGGACAACGCCTGAAGGCAAGTCGCGAAGTGACGATTCCTTTGGCTTTTAGCAAGTGCGAAAGCGAAAAGCGTTACACCAATTTCTCGAACGCTGCCCAGCACCTGAAAGACCCTTCGAAGGTGTTCAAGGTGGACGGCGTGATGGGTTATTCGTTCGACGATACCGACCCTTACAAGACGATTGAAGGTGCAAGTTATCTGCTTCAGACTTATCCTGACAAGAAACTCGAGGCTTACGTTGACAGTGTGATTGCCGTGATTGGCAGTGCACAGGAGCCTGACGGTTATCTCTACACTGCTCGCACACAGAACCCAGAACACCCACACGGATGGGCTGGTCCAAAGCGATGGTCGAAGGTAGAGGACTTGAGCCATGAGTTCTACAACCTCGGACACCTCTGCGAGGCTGCTGTGGCTCACTACAATGCCACGGGCAAGAAGTCGCTACTCGACATCGCTTGCAAGTTTGCAGACTGCGTGGTGCGCGAAGTGGGCGACAAGCCAGGACAGGCATGCGTGGTGCCAGGACACCAGATTGCCGAAATGGGACTTGCGAAACTCTATCTCGCTACGGGCAAGAAGGAGTATCTCGACCAAGCCAAATTCTTCCTCGACAAGCGCGGCTACACCACCATCAAGACGGAGTACAGCCAGAGTCACAAGCCTGTGCTGGAGCAGGATGAAGCCGTTGGTCATGCCGTTCGTGCAGGCTACATGTATGCGGGTATGGCAGACGTAGCTGCATTGACAGGCGACAAGGGCTATATCGATGCCATCGACAGGATTTGGGACAACATCATCTCGAAGAAATACTACATCACGGGTGGTGTGGGTGCCACGAGCAGTGGTGAGGCATTTGGCAAGAACTACGAATTGCCAAACATGTCGGCTTATTGCGAAACTTGTGCTGCCATTGCTCAGGTGTATCTCAACTACCGATTGTTCCTCTTGCATGGGGAATCGAAATACTACGACGCACTTGAGCGCACGCTCTACAACGGTGTTATCAGCGGTATCAGCATCGACGGTGGTAAGTTCTTCTATCCTAACCCATTGCAGTCCATGGGTCAGCACCAGCGTCAGGCATGGTTCGGTTGCGCTTGCTGCCCAAGCAACGCTGCACGCTTCATCCCATCGCTTCCTCAGTACATCTATGCCGTGAAGGACAACAACTTCTACGTGAATCTCTTCGCTGGCAACGAGGCAACAGTGAAGGTGGGTGGCAAGAAAATCACCTTCGAGCAGAAGACCAACTACCCTTGGAACGGCGACATCGAAATGACGATGAAGAAGGCAAGCGGTAACTTCAACCTCAATATCCGCATCCCAGGATGGGTGCGCGGACAAGTGGTGCCAAGCGACCTCTACCACTTTGTGGATGGCAAGCAACTCGGCTACACGGTGAAGTTGAATGGCAAGCCAGTGGAAAGCGAACTGAAGGACGGCTATTTCGTGATTAACCGCAAGTGGAAGAGTGGCGACAAGGTGAGCGTACACTTCGACATGGAACCTCGTCTCGTGAGGGCAAACGGAAAGGTGAGTGCCGACAAGGGGCGTGCTGAAATCGAGCGTGGACCACTGGTATATTGTGCTGAATGGCCAGACAATGATTGCGACGTGCTGAGCGTTCTGCTCAATCAGGAACCTCAATACACGATGGGAGAAAAAACCATTGAGAACACCACCGTGCAAACCATCACAACGGATGCTCAGACACTGAAATTCGACGATAAGGGACGACTCACGGCCAAGGACGAGCGCATCGTGCTGATTCCTTACTATGCATGGGCTCACCGTGGCAACGGAAAGATGACGGTTTGGATGCCTATCGACCTCAATGCAACCAGTCCTGCACTCCCACCATCACTCGCTTCTGAGAGCAAGATTGACGCTTCTGCACGCCGTCTGCCAGCACTCTCTGCTATCAACGACCGACTCGTGCCAAGCGATGGCGACGACCGCAGCATCCCTTACACGCACTGGTGGCCAAAGAACAACTCTACGGAGTGGCTTAGCTACACCTTCAAAGAACCTGCTACCATCAGCAACTCGACTGTTTATTGGTTCGACGATGGTCCTTGGGGCGGTTGCCGCGTGCCAAAGAGCTGGAAACTCTACTACAAGACCGATGCAGGCGAATGGGCAGAGGTGAAGAACCCAACAGGCTATGGCACAGGCAAGGGAGTTGCCAACATCGTCAACTTCGACCCTGTTCGCACCACCGCCGTGAAACTCGAAATCGTGCAGCCAGAAAAGCACTCCTGCGGCGTGTTCGAGTGGAGCGTGAAATAAGTATTGATGCTAATCACAAAAGAGCAAGTGGATTACTCCCGTAGCCGAGAGTAATCCACTTGTTTTTTCTATTCAGCCAGATGTGTTCTATCGAAATAAATGGAAAAAGAAGAAGAAAACAGCAGCATATTGGAGATTGACATTTTCCACACTTCCCACCTTCATATTGGATTTGTCCCTAACTGTTCCATTCTTTTCAATAGTGCCCATTCTCATATTAGTGGCATCCCTAACAATTCCATCCTTATCAATGGTGCCTATCTTCATGTTGGATCTATCCCTGATAACACCATTATTATCTATCGAACCAACTTTCATGTTTGAAGCGTTCCTAATCGTGTTATTACGGTCGAAACTGCCAATCTTCATGTTTGACGAATTGCGTACAACGCCATTCGATTCAATCTTACCAATCTGCATATTGCTTCTGTCTCTGCATATCTGTGCCCAACTCATCGACAAGAAGCAAACCAGCATCAACAGTGTCATAAATAATCTTTTCATCATTGTAAAGTTTAAAGTGAAGGAAAAAACAGCAGTATGCCGTCAGATAATCGTTAAATGATAAAGGGATTTGGAGAACTCATTGCACAGTCAAGAAGTAATCGTTAAGAGTGAAATGGTTTTCTATTCATTCAATGATTGATTATAAGCTTCTACTTCATGCCTAATAGATTGCTTGACCGCTTCCCAATCCACACAATCAAACATATATGGCATAGGCTGTTGGTCAGCATCACCGAAATATGCCATGCTCAATAAGGCACGATATTCTGAACCATCTGGGTATTTCTGGAGATATAGTTTCAGTAATTCACTGAATGAAAAATGCTGTAAAAGAAAATAGATGTCGATAAAATCCTTCTTCGTGCCTCGCCCAATAATGGCATTTACTTTCATGGCAGCAATATCTTTTGGCGATGCAAGACGTAATCCTTCTTCAATAACAGGATTGTCAATCCATGCATAACCATAGTTGACGATATCTACTTTCACACCATTTAGGAAATAAGCCTTAATGTATTTGCTATGCCCTCCTACCACAACTTGTTCCACTTGTTCTTTCAGTGCTTCAGTCAATTCATCCAGATCCACAGATATTTCACCAAAGAAATCAAGGTCAACAGAACGGCGATGGCCATATTGCAGGGCAAGTGAGGTTCCCCCCACCAGTCTCATATCCTCCAACTCAGGCATTTGCATGAGTGTCTTCAGGAGTTCCAAAGTGTCGGGCAAGACTGTTTGAAGTGATAGCATCGGTAATCCTCTTCTTTAGTGTGCGAAATCGTGCATATAAAAGCCAAGCAAACAGGATTGAGAGAACGCAATTTCTTGCATTCTTCTACAATTTGATCAAGGCCGTAATAGCGGTTGATGAGTAGCCAATCGTTCATCTGACCATACTCCAGCACCCGTTGGATGATATAGCCTTGGTTCTCGTCCATCTTCAAATCTGATGGATGAACGTCCCAAAACAAGTTGGGCGTAAATTGACTAATACATTCATTACTACTCATATCACTTGCAAAAGTACACATTTTTTGTGTTTCACCAAAAACTTTAGATTTGTTTTCCATCGATTGACAAAGAAAACAAAAACAAAACGATGGCGATAACCACAAAAAAACAACGGAACAGCGATGCAAAAAATCTTTACTTGAACACAAAAGTTGGCAAAAATAAGTTTGATTGGGATAAATGGAAGTGGGGTGGTTGGTTTGGGTATGAGATAGAAGGATGATAGAAATGGAACTGCAAATATCATAACTTTGTCCTAATCTTTGTTCATATTTTATATGACTATTTACTAATTGTTTTATACCTTTGCAAGCGATAAACAAGAACACCATTTCTATGAAACAACTCATTTTATCATTCATCCTTCTCATGGCTGTCATGCAGCCCATGAAGGCAGACAACATCACAGTTGACGGCACCAGCCGCTCTTACAACGTCTATGCACCGAAGAACCTCGGTGAAAACCGTCCACTCCTCATCTTCTGTCACGGCTACAATCAAGACGCCAACTGGATGCAGAACAGCGAATTCAAGAACGACAATGTGAGCATGGAAGCAGTGTGCGACACCGCCAAGTTCGTCGTTGTCTTCCCTAACGGAATCAACAAGGCATGGGACACTTCCGGCAATCGTGACATCAATTTCGTCAAGGCCATCATCGACAAGATGGCAACGCAGTACAAGATTGACCGCAACCGCGTCTATCTCGGTGGCTTCTCCATGGGCGGTATGTTCACTTACCACGCCATGAACAAGATTCCTGACCTCATTGCAGCCTTCTGTCCTGTCAGCGGTTATCCGATGGGCGGAGCAACGGCCAATGCCAATGTGCGACCTATTCCTATCCTCCACATCCATGGCACAGGCGACGACGTGTGCGGCTTCAGCGGTGCACAGCCAGCACTGAACGTATGGATCAAGCATAACGGCTGCCCAACGACGGCTAAAGTCATCAACAACTACAACGGCTTCAACTGCAAGCTCCACATCTGGGGTCCAGGCAACGACGGTGTCGAAGTACGACTGCTGGAACTGGCCAACAAAGGTCACTGGGTTTGTAAGGAACGACAGGTTTATACCGGTAAGGAAATTTGGAACTTCTGCAAGAACTATTCACTGAACAAGACCTCTCCCAACGTCAGCATCACTTCTCCCAAGACCGGTGCGAAGTACATCAGTTTTGCTCCATCAGGCTCGGCAGCATTCCCCGACCTTACCATCACTGCCACAGCCGATGACCCCAACGGTACCATCGAGAAGGTGGAGTTCTACGATGGTACTACACTCATCGCCACTTGCACGGAAAAGCCCTATCAAACAACCCTGACAGGTGCCAAGACAGGAATACACGCCTTGAAAGCCGTAGCCACCGACAACGACGGAGAAACGAGCACCGCATCCATCGAACTGACACTTCAGGCTCCCACCACCCTCACCATCTCATCCTATTTCACCGAGGGAGGAGCACTGCCCGCAGGCTGGACCACCTTCGACAGCAGCGAACGCCGTTCTGGCTACAGCAACGGCTATTCGCAGGGCTGCCGTGTCCTGCAGTTCACAGGTTCGCATCGCGGATTCAACTATGGACTCTACTTTCGCAACATCAACGGTAAGCATCGAGAAGCGCACCGACTACGTCAGCATTGCCGACCAGACCTACACGCCCAACATCAACATTGGCAACGTAGCATCCAACAATTTCAACAGTCCTGCACAGCAACTCTTCGAGTTCGATGTCACCGAGCAAGGCGACTATGTCATCGCCATCTATTCCGCAGCCTCCGAATGGAGCGACTGCATCATCGGTCAACTCATGCTCACTGCCAACAGTTATGTGAACACAAGCATCAACAATATCGAAAACTTATCTCTTGAGCCAAGCGCAACTTACGACCTTCAAGGCCGCAAGCTCTCTCAGCCTCAGAAGGGCATCTTCATTCAGAACGGAAAGAAATATTTTGAAAAGTGAAGAGTGAAAAATAGGCTTATCTGATAATGATTTTCTTGGTTGTCTGGCCCTGGCGGACGATATAAACGCCAGGCTTCAGACTATTCATATAACTTCCATACGGCTGTCCCGATAAGGAGAAAAACATACTTGGCTGCTCATTATCAGCAATCGCAACAGATATTCCATTAGGATGATAAGTATAATTGAGGCGCTTATCCATCCATGCAATACGCTCTTTCATAAACCGCCGCACGTTGGCCACCTCGGCCTGATAACTTCCCCATATTCTCGGATTCTGGTGAACGATGGTATTCATGATGTTCCAACGCATGAAGTTGAGCTTCTGCGACTGTTCCAATTCCTTTTCCATATCATCAATCCAAGCCACCATATTCTCTTCCGTCAGTCCTGCCTGACGAGCCTCATCCCATATCTCTACCATCTTTTTTCGTGCTGCAGCATTCCTAATCACAATGTTATCCACAAAGCTGCTCATATTGCCAGCACAACTGCCTCCACTCCGATAAATGTAATCGCTCTTGCTATTGACAGGATAAGTTCGGTCGTCATTCTCAAAGGCCAAGTCAAAGTCCCACACAGGACCTGTATAGAGTTTGTCGTCACCTCGCTCCTTATACATGAAAACACTCCAGTAGGTATCGGTATTACCCGACAGTTCTCCCACAAGGAAATGTCTTAGGAAAGTGTTTTGGTCGAGATAATTCACCCAGTTGCTTTCCATCCTGTTGAAGTATCTCCGGATGTAATCCGTCTGCTGATATATAATCGAATCTTCA
Organism: uncultured Bacteroidales bacterium; assembly: GCA_902798705.1. Lineage (GTDB taxonomy): Bacteria > Bacteroidota > Bacteroidia > Bacteroidales > Bacteroidaceae > UBA3839. Next base: position 25,484 of record CADBXS010000009.1, on the reverse strand, counting down.
TCCGGCGACTTGATAGTGACGGGATTGCCCTTGTTGGAATAGAAATATGACTTTTCCTCCCAAGCGTATGCATCCACCTCTATCAGATAACCTCCGGTCAAGGCATCGCCCTCCTTGTCCTCTGGCGTCATTTCCGTGATATTCACGCGATTTTTCTGCACTTGAATCTGGTCGCACAACTGGTAACAACCTTTGTACTCACCATTGAGCAGCACATCGACAGCAGTGCCGTAAGGCGTGTAGGGCATCTCTAACCGGCGACTCAATTCGAAGGCGAGCAGATTGCGCATCAGCGTCTTGTCGCCGTAGTTGTTGATGAGTGTCCACTTCTTAGCCTTCCCAGGTGCATCCACCACTCGCTGTTTTTCCTTGAACTTGATGCGGTAAGGCTTCTTAGGAAAATTCCTCGACGCATTGCCACGTTCGCGCACAGAGCCAGGCTCAGAAAGCAGGCGTGTGCCATCGTCAGAGATGATGGTCAACTGAGACTCAATCTCATGTTCCTTGTCGTAAGGAATGACACCATCCTCCGTATGGATGCTGACAGTGGGAAGATTGGTCAGTTGATAGAGATGCGTATCGTCGCCTTCGCCCGCATGACCATAAAACTCCAACTCGGCAATGTTGCAACGAGCATTCGATGGACCGATGTAGCGCACATAGCGAAAGCCTCGCGAACAATGAACGTCGGCATGAGAGACAGTACCGATTTTCCCTTTCTCCGTGATGATATACAAAGGCAAGGCATCCATGAAGTCGGGCGAGTTGGCACCTTCGAAAACGCCCAACACCACGCGTCCTTCTCCCTGAGAGTCGTTGCGAGGCGACCAACCCACGCGCGTGATGACAAACGGACTGCCCAAATCCAGTCCAGCCCAAGTGTAGTTCCTTTCGTATGAGGCGAAGAACGTCTCCAACTTACCATCGAAAGCATTGGCACATGTGTTAACAGTTGTCGATTTCATGTTAGTGCTGTAATTAACAGACTCTTTGGTACCAATCACCGTGCCAGAGAGTTTATCGTCAGCGAATGCCCCAGATGAATGGCATACCATCACCAACAACAGATATATACGAAGCACTACGGCCCTTCCTATCTTCATATCCTTAGTCAAAGTTCATTTTTCTCCGCAAAGTTACGCATTTATTCTCTTATCCAATAGTAACTGTTCTGCGAATATTATCAAGGAGTGTCACTTCGTGACAGAAATCTCACAAATCTTTTCAAATCTTTCAATAATCTTCAAAATAAAATTTGTATGATTTGTATTGATTTGAAAGATTTCTCGCCGTAGGCGACTCAAAAAGATGATTCGCTGAATTGTTACATCCAATAAACTGTTTGCGAAGATTTACAAAAAGCAGACAGGGAAGAAACCCCGAGCTTCTTCCCTGCCTTTTATCTATCATGTCCGATAAAACCTATTGCCCCAAAATCATATTGACAAGCGAAACCACATCCGAAATGTCAATGTTGCCGTCGTTGTTCATGTCACCCGCCTTGCTGAATACTACATTCATTTGAGAATTAGCTGGAATGACTGCTTTCAGCGTGTTATTTTCTACTGATGAAATAACATCTAAACCATTCAGAGTCACTTGCTCTAATTTGCAACCTTCATTTGGAATGAATTCAAACGTGTTTTCTTCCTCTTCGTTCACCTCCACATCCTTAATCTTATTTGTAAAGATTGTTTCATTATTGACAAGTACCTTTCCCTTTGTATTGCAAGCCATCGTCATCTTGAATCCTTCTGTACCCTCCACTATATGAATGATTCTATTCCAATCAGCCCTACCTGAATAAGCAACGTATGTACCAGCAGGAACATGAAGCGTAGCATTTTCACAACCTGTAAAAGCATTGTCTCCAGTCACAAATACATCCGTGATTTCTGAGGTTATATCCCTTAAACTCGTACAATTTTGAAAAGCATAACTTCCAATGCTGGTGACAGTCGAAGGGATTTCTATTGAGGTTAAGCCACTACAGTTCATGAACGCAGAATTCCCGATACTGGTCACATTGTTAGGTATAATCAATTTAGTTATCTCAGTGTTTTCGTCACTAAATAAATGGTGGGCATAATAAAGGGGATTGCTCGAACTATTTGCAAATGCTATTTTACACCATGCAGCAATGTCTTTCACAATTACTTTATTCAGACCGTTGCACCCACTAAATGCAGAACTTTCAATACTTGTCACGTTGGAAGGAATTGTAACGGAGGTCAAGCCACTACAATTATAGAATGCAGAGCTTCCGATGCTAGTCACAGTGTTGGGAACAGTGATAGAAGTCAAGCCACTACAACCAGAGAACGCATAGTCTCCTATACTGGTAACCCCCTCCCCAAGAACATATTCAGTCACTTGACTACCAAATAATTTATTAATATTTGATGAGGAAGAATAAGACTTCGAAAGTAGGGCATTGCTATTAATTGTTACTGCGGTTAAATTAGAACAACCAGAGAACGCAGAATTCCCGATGCTCGTCACGCTGGAAGGAATTGCAATGGAGGTTAAGCCAGAACAACCAGAGAACGCAGAATTCCCGATGCTCGTCACGCTCGAAGGAATTGTAATGGAGGTCAAGCCACTACAACCATTGAACGTATAATTCCCGATACTGGTTACGCTGGAAGGAATCGTAACGGAGGTCAAGCCACTACAACCATTGAACGCACCCCCCCCGATGCTAGTCACGCTGGAAGGAATCTCGACGGAGAGCAAGCCACTACAATTACTGAACGCAGCATCCCCGATGCTAGTCACGCTGGAAGGAATAACGACGGAGGTCAAGCCACTACAGCCTCTGAACGCCCACTCCCCGATGCTGGTCACACCCTCCCCTATAACATATTCAGTCACTTGACTTCCAAAGATATTATTTATATTATTGATATTTGATGAGGAATAATAAGACTTTGAAAGTATGGCATTGCTATTAATTGTGACCGTCGTTAAATTATTACAACCAGAGAACGCAGAATTCCCGATGCTGGTCACACTGGAAGGAATCGTTATGGAGGCCAAGCCACTACAACCACCGAACGCTTCATCCCCGATGCTGGTCACGCTGGAAGGAATCTCAATGGAAGTCAAGCCACTACAGTAAGAGAACGCTCGCTCCCCGATGCCGGTCACGCTAGAAGGAATAGTAACGGAAGTCAAGCCACTACAACCATAGAACGCAGAACCCTCGATGCTCGTCACGCTCGAAGGAATTGTAATGGAGGTCAAGCCACTACAACCAGAAAAGGCAGAATTACCAATGCACGTGACTTCTTCACCCAATGTAATAGTTTTAATAGATTCAAGCCCTCTAAACCAAGTACCAATAGTTTTTGTGTTTATCTCAACGGAGGTCAAGCCACTACAACCAGAGAACGCAGAATTCCCGATGCTGGTCACGCTGGAAGGAATCGTTATGGAGGTCAAGCCACTACAACCAGAGAACGCATAACCCTCGATGTTAGTCACAGTATATGTTTTTCCATCATATTTGATAGTGTTTGGAATAATAATAGAACCTGCATAAGAACTATTCGAATAAGGATTTAAACCATTGTTTGAAGAACTTGAGTTAGTTACAGTAGCTTTCTTTGTAGTAACATTCAATAAGTAATAGATACCATCGATTTCACATTTACACAATTGGGGTAAATCAACTTCTTCAATTTGAAAGAGAGTGAAATCTATACCACCATCAGGAGAGAGTTGGAACTGCACATCTACAGAATCAGTGTTTTCAGTTAAAACTTGATAAACGAAAGTGTAAGTACCAAGAGAGCCTTCCACTTGATTACCAAGGAAAATGCTCTGTCCATCTGTCTGCTCACCTTCTATGAACTTGATATAGTCCTGCACGGGAGCGATACCACGGTTGGTTGCATTACCGTTGACTGAGCGTCCCACGAAGGTGATTTTCTGTCCGTTGGCAAGTTTAGGGAAAGTGATTTTTGTTCCTCTACGAGTGAGACGGAGCTTGGTGGTGGCAATGTGGATGGAGTTATCCTTGTTGCTGCCAATGTCGAAGTAGAGTCCTTCAAGCTCTGGGATGACTTGTCTATTAGCAATTAGATAGGAATCAGATGCAATTGAGCCAATGTTTTTCCAGTTGTTGGTAATACCATCGGCATCACTGCCGTTGTAAGCCCAATTTGCATCAGCATTGAGGTTGGCGATAGTTTTTTCACTTAGTCCTTTTGTAAAGTCCCATGTTTTCTTAAATTGCGCATTGGCAGAGATACAAGTCAATGTCAACACAAAAAGAGTTAGAGCTATTTTTTTCATAGATACTAAATAATTTGTATTATAGATTTTTTAATTTTCATTTTCTATTTTATAATTGGTATTGAATCCTTATATTAAAATGTGGCCTGTTGTATGAAAAATACAATACTAAATATTATAAATCAAAATAGGCGGAACTGCTCTGTAACTTTTCCGCATTTCAGGCACCGCCAAGTAACCTTGTCCAAAGAAAAGCACGAACAGTTCACGCCCAATGGACGTGAACCTTCGTCGCTTGCTCTCTTGGACGAAATTTGGCGGTTTCGAAATGCGAGAACAAGGACTATAAGTCCAAGTATTTATATTATATGTTGAGCAGAAACGCCGAGTGAATAATCGTAGTTATTAGTCTCATTTAGAAGGGAAAAATCCTCTGCTTTGCGTTTCTAATAAGGGTTTACTATCTGTTTCTTATCGGGATGAGAGTTTTATGGATTCGACATAATTTTGATTTCACATCGCAAAAATAACGATATTTTTCAATAACAACAAAAAAGAGTCAACAAAATCACGCAAAAGAAGAAGGAAATGATTTTCCGCAATTTATTAACTTGAATTATTCATGAACACTATTATTGTTTTTTCTTTTAACATAAATTTCCACGAACCTTCAGCTCGGCGAAGCCAATTAATCACGAATTTTTTTTCTGCGTATTTCAACGATATCTGCGTGAATTAAAAAACATCGACTTCGTGTTTCCAAACTGAAAACAGCAACGATAGGGAAAAAACTCAATGGAAAGGTTTTCCGTGTAAACGGAAAGGCTTTCCGTTTACACGGAGAACTTATCCGCGTACATGGAAAACTTTTCCATATAGAATTTTCCTCATGCGAAGGAATTTGTTTTGCCATCATTGGCATGTTTGGGTGGGTGGTGTGTCGATTTCAGGGGGCTAACAAAATGTTCTTTCATGCCTTCGGCATTATTAGCGGACAACTATAATTACTTTTAACCACGAATTTCACGAATTAAACGAATTTAGATTTAATTTTTCTAATTTCACTAATTTGAAAAATGCAAGCATTTTTGTTCGTGAAATATGAAAAAATAATCTTAAAAAAATAATTCGTTTAATTAGAGTAATTCGTGGTTTTATATCATCTTACTTGACGAGTATCTTCTTGCCCTGGTGGATGTTGATGCCAGGCACTGGAGAGGTGTGGCGCATACCGTCGAGCGTGTAGTAGTAAGGGTCGGCGGTGAGGGAAGAAGGAGTGTCGGCAGTGAGCTGGTTGATGCCTGTGACATCGGCTTCGTCGTAGTCAGTAGCAAGGGAGGTGTAGAGGTTTGGAGCACCTGGAGTTGGATGACTGAAGACGTAGTGAGTGGCGGTGGCATCAGGATAGAGACCAGCGGACTGCTGCGAGGTGTGAGGCATGTAGCTGAAGGTGTCCGTGTAGGAGCGGTCGGCTGCGGTGAGGACGATGTAGCCACCTTCGGCAGCCAATTTGAAATCGGTGTGAATCTGGTGGTTCGATGCGAGTTTGTCTGCCCACAGCACGAGATAGCCGTGAGGTGGGATGATGGTGGAGTAGTGTGCATCGACGGCAGAAGCCTCAGGAATCTGGAAACGCTCAGGTTTGCTGAGGTTGTCGCTGATATACATGCCAGCAACATCCACTTCTTCGGAACTGCTATTGTAGAGTTCTATCCAGTCGTTGCGTTTGAAGTATTCGTTGGCGTAGATGCCGTTTGCAGCACTGATTTCGTTGATGACTACAGGGTGGAGATCGCTTTCAGCCGTATCAGGAAGTGGTGCAAAACAAGCCACGAGGTTGATTTCACCCGTTGAAGGGAGGGTGTAAATGGCATCAGTGGAAACGAATTCAGCTTCATCCATGCTTTCGCCCCCCATCAAGACTGCCGAGAGGGAAGCATCCCAATAGATATCGGAGGAACTGCCTGAGTTGTTGTGAACTTCCACAGCGATAAGGTTCGTACCTTTGTGGAAAAGGGCAGCAGACAGGGAAGTCGTGCCCGAAGCAGGGTTATCGGGAGCATAAGTAGATGCGAAAGTGGAGTAAGATGGAGTGCCATCAGGCATGAGGTAGCGTCCAGCTTCCACACCATTCACGTAAATTACGAATCCGTCGTCGGCATCCCAATCGAGGGTGAAGCTGTCGCTTGAAGTAGGTTCAGCATCGAGTGTTATCTCCTTCTGGAAGTAGTAAGTAGGTCGCTTGTTATTGCTGTCGGTGCCATAGTTGAGAACCGTGCGATAGACAGAGTTGTCAGACCCGAATCCAAGCGGAGCCATGCCTTGCTGCCAAGTGGTTTTGAGTTCGGATTTCCAGTCGGTGCCATCGAGCGAACCCTTGTCGTAGTATCGCCAAGAGGATGCCTTGTCGAAGATGGATTTGCCCTTTGTCAGCCCATCAGGACTGGTCCAACCAAGGAAACGATAACCAGCAGGAGCTTCAGCACGGAGTGTGGAAGGAGCAAAGATGTAACCACTGAAACGGTCGGTAGGGAGCTGCTGGTCATTGTAGAAGATGCGTGCCGTTGGGAGCGTGGAAACGATGGTAGCCTTCTGTTTTGTAATGGAAGAAAGCTTCATTGGGGAATAGTTGCGCAAGGTGTTGGTCATGGTGTTCTGACGGTTGGCAGAAAGTTGGTTGCGCAGTTCGTTGGCTGTGTTGGCAGGGGAAGGAGCCCAGCCCCACCAGCCTCCGCCACCACCTTCGAGCGCCATAGGAGCGGTGACACGCTGCTCGAGTTCATCGACTATTTCCTTGCAACGAGTAGGCTCAAACACGCATCCAGCCACGATGCAGAAGGCATCGATGAAGCGTTTGCGGAAGGTGTCGTTCTTCAACATGTTGAGGAAGATGGTGACGAGTTCTATTTCTTCGGTGATTCGAGTGACTTTCCGACCGTTTGCGTCGTAGGTGTCGTAAAGGTCGTTGAAGGTGAAGGTCTTCTCTTTGGCGAAGTCGTTGAAAGAAGTGCTGGTGCGGTTGAAGGCGAAGTCGAGGTCGAAGATGACGAAGCGGAAACGTCCGTCGTTGGAACGCTGACGGTAGCCCTTCCAATTGTTGTGAGGCCAGTCGTTGCTGCCGAGATAGAGTTCCACAGCCATGTAGTTGATGTACTCGTCCATATCGACGAGCTTGCAGATTTCGGCGTAGTTGTCCTCGTCGGCTGCATTCTCGGCGAGTTTATACCAGCGCGTGAATGCTTCCTTGTCGCCCTCCTTCTGCACATAGCCCGAGTCGGGACTCATCTCGAACTGGTCCATGTCGTCGGTGTCGATGCCCCAGTTGCTGGAAGCGAAATGCTTGTTGTTGGTTTCTCGCATGTTGAGGAGTCCGATGAACTTGCCATTGATGAAGTGGAGCACAGGCTGGTAGCTCTGGCAATCGATGTCGAGCGAGGTGCGGGAAATGATGGTTTGGAGAGCTGGGTCCTTGAAGCGGCAGTTGTTGTCGTTTCCGCCGTTGCGAATCTGGAGCGACTTGTGGCGCAAGAACGGTTTATCCTCGAAAAAAGTGTAAGGGAAATAGTTGATGCCACCTTCGTAGGATTTCTGTGCAGTGAGCTTGAAAGAATGAGGAGTCCATGCACGGCTCCATCCACCACAGGCACTGATGTCGCATTCCTGACTGAGCAGTATGTTTCCGTTGGCATCGAAATACTCAAAATTGACAGGACGATCCCAGTCCATATTCCAGTTGCACTTACCAGAATTACCGTTGCCAGGACGACCGTTCACGCCCTGCACGAAGATGCCGAGCGAGTCGCCATAGAGATAGGAATCGTTGCAAACCACGGAGATGATAGGGAGCGTGTAGCCATCGTTCTGCTTCAGATAGGAACGAGTGACAACAGGACTTGGCAACATGCCATCCTTGAAAAGACGGAAGCGCAGAACGGTATTGTTCGACACCGTGAATAGACCATTGGTAGAACGCGAGCCGCGGGTGAGGGTAGGGGTGCTGCCGTCGTTGGTATAGCGCAGGGTGCAACCCGTAGGAATGGTAACCGAAACGGTGAAATTCGACTTGAAGAACTGCGAAGGATGAGAAACGACTGGTGCATCCAACCGCTCTGTAGCAAAACTGCTCTTGGAGTTGGAGGAGCCAGGGGTTGGATTGGCCGTGAAGCCCCATTCATCGCCGCCATCCGTGGTGCGAGCATACGAAACGCGAGGGATGGCTTCGGGATAGGACTGCGACAGGAGCACGTTGCCCTTGATGTCGGAAATGTAGATGGTTCCTCCATCGCAATCGAGCTTGAAGCCAATCTGCGACTTGGCATATTTGGAAAGGTGGTCGAACCAGATAGTTCTGAACCCATGTGCAGGCACTGACGCTGCGACGTTGGCTATGAGATGGAGACGAGGACGCTCGGGGTCGTTGCTGATGTAGCAATTGCGCAGAGTGAGGGTCTCGTCGGTAGGGTTATAGACTTCTATCCATCCTCCGAAATTGAAGGAAGGATCGACAAACATGTCCACATTGGCAGGCATGATTTCGTTGATGATCAATTCGCTTTGTGCCTTACAAAGGCAAGTCCTGCAAAACAGAACCATGAAGAGAAACAATGCTTTTTGCATGAGATGTTAAGAACAACTATTTAGGTTGATATTTTTATAGTGGCTTAGGAAAAAAAGAAATCCTAAAAATTAGTTCATTTAAATATGTGGGTGCAAAGTTAGATTTTTTTATCCTAATGGCCTTGTTTTTAAGTGAATAATTATTCGGAAACAAGTGTTTTTCGTGAATAATTATGCCATCAGATAAATTTTTCTTAATTTTGCACTCGTTTTTAGATATATAAATGATTTGACAAATGAAAAAAATCTTACTAATGGTAGTAGCCACCATCATGGCTACAGCAAGTGTAAAGGCTCAGAACGAAGACCTTAAGCATGAGATTGGCATCTCATACGGTCTTGGTGTTTCATGCATTGGTGACGGTATTGGCAATGCTTTAGGAAATGGACTTTGGGATAGTGCGACTGGATATAAGTGGGAAAACGACAAGCAGTTTGGTACGTTAGGTATTGAATACTTCTACCATTTGGATGATCCAAAGATGGCTGTCGGTGCTATTGCTACTTACGCTCAGTATGGAGAGGATGTTGTGAAGAAATCTACAGACCAGAAAACAGGTGAACGCATGCGTCGCTACATTGCCCTGATGCCTTCGATGAAATACTACTGGGTCAACAAAAACTCTTTCGGTTTGTATTCAAAACTGGCTGCCGGAGCGATGTTGCTCGCAGACAAATCGAGCGATTATGAAATCAACAAGAAAGAGAATGGTAGTAAAATGTACTTCATGTGGCAAGTATCTGCAATTGGCTTTGAATTCGGTGGCAAGTTCCGCGGATTCATTGAAGTGGGTGCCGGTGAACAAGGTATCGTGCTTGGTGGTTTGAAATATAAGTTCTAAAAAATTATTCAGAATCAAAAACGAAGGAGGATGTGTCAACTGTGGCACATCCTCCTTTGTTTATTTATCGTTAAAAAACAACTTGGAATTTTTCTCAACCACGAATTACTCGAATTTAACGAATTTTTTAAAGAATATTATTTCAAATTTCACGAACAAAAATGCTAGCATTTTTCAAATTAGAGATATTAGTTATAGTTAAAATCAGATCTTCGTTTAATTCGTGAAATTCGTGGTTAAAAAATACAAATGAATGGATTAAAATCGTCCCAAGTTTTTATTGTTACTTAGTTATTTCTGGAATTTGACGGAGCGTGTGTGTCCGCCTTCCGTCCATGAGACGATGTAGGTGCCTCGCGGAAGATGGGAGAGAGAACATTCCTCGGAGGCTGGGAAACTGAGCAGAAGCTGACCATTCACAGCAAAGACTAGGGCTGTGAAGCGAAGTTCGGCCAGATTGTCAGCACCGAAATGAAGCACCTGTGTGTGTGGGTTGAATGCCAAGGCATAGTCGATGGATTCGACAGAAGGGATGGCATTCGCTCCTGGGATTTCGTCCGACTGGATAACGTACCACTGGCGGTTGTAGCTGGTGGCATTGCGAGCGTCGGAGGTGTAGCTGATGATGGATGTGCCGTCGTTCCTGCTGCCTCCGTTGAGGTTGATGGCATGGGCCGTGTGCTTGTTGATGAGGTTGAATCGCCCATTCGTGCCTTGCGAAACGATGGTCCACAACTGGCGGTCATCGGTGCTGTCGGCCTTTGCCACTTGCAACTGCGTACCCACATTGGTGGTGGCGGTGGCAGCACCCTCTGTTGGGTCGGAAAGAGCCAAGTCGGCCAGTCGGTTTTCAACGAAGTAGTAGTCGCCTACCTTTGATATGTTCCAATCCTGAGAAAGGTGGGAATCGTCCTCCTTCCAAGAGCATACAAGCGCACCGGCCTCAGGAAGGTTATCCTCGTTGTAAACGCGCTGCGAAGGACTGTAGATGTCGATGGCGTTGTTGGTACTGCTGTTCAGAATGTGATAGTAGTAAATGGAGTTGGCAAACTCCTCGAAAGGGTCGAACACCTTCTTGCCAGCAAAGGCACGAAGCAGAAAGGCCGTGTGCTTGGTGATGTAGTTCTTCAGGTCGGTGACGTATTGGTCGTAGGAGGAATAGAGCACGCACTCGTTATACATGCGGGTGGAGATGCCCCATTTGTTATAGTTAAGTTCGCGCGACCGTTCGAGCAAAACCACCAAACTATCTATCTTCTGGAGTAGGAAGTCCTCGATTCCGCCATCGACCGCTTCTTTCAGTCGGCGGTTTGCCTTTGAGCTGAACCACGGGTCGAGCCACATCTGGTTCACCCATATTTTGGTGTCGCCATATCCATCGTCGGTCATCAGCATTTGACTCGTATCGCCCTTTCGCCTGTCGTTGCCGTAGGCGATGTCGTAGTCCCAAAGTGGTCCGAAATAGAGGAGCGAATCCTGCTGGTTCTTGTAGAAATAAGTGCTGAAATAGCCATCGATGTTGCCACAAAGCTCCGTGGCAAGAAACCAATTGATGAGCGAGAGTGAATCAACGTAGGCACGATAGCCCAACTCTGGGTCGGTGAAATCGCTGCCAAAGAGAGCCGACTCAAATTCGTTCACATAGTTTCGGATGTAGTTGATTTGAGAAGTGACGATTTCATCATCATCGGGATAATGAATGGTGACATAGACGCCGTGGCGAGTACTGAAGTTCGGCGTTTCGTGGAAACCATCGACTTCCAGCAGATAGCCTCCCGTGATGTCGGATTCGGAGGTGAGGGGATAGTCCTGTTCGATGATGTTCACGCGATGAGGTCGCACATCAACTTGGTCGCTGATTTGGTAAGTGCCTTGATAAGTTCCGTTGAGTGTGAAATCCACAAACTTATGCGCTGGATTGAACTTGAGTCCGAGCCATTCGCCCATTTCGCTGGTGATGGCATTGCGAACCATCGTTTTGTCGGCAGCGTTGGCAAGGAGTGTCCAGTTCTTGGCGTTGGCATATCCCTTGCCCAAGAATTTCTCTTTCTGATGAAACTTGATGCGATAGGGTTTCTTCGCCATGTTCCAAGTGGAATTGCCACGTCCACGAATCTGCAAGGAATCGTATTGCAGGACGTTGTCGTTCTCATCCACATAGTACATCGTAGCATACACGTATTCCGTCTTGCTCCAGATTCCCACGTTGCCAAACGTGTTCACATAGATGTGTGGCAAGTTGGTCAGTCTTGTATGACTCTGGGCCAAGACCGAGTGAGAAAAACCCAAAAACCAAGAAAGAAAAACGAATAGTTGTAATATTTGTAGCAATTTTTTCATCAAAGTTCATTCTTATAGAAGTGACACGAAAAACAGAAAAAAACTCGGCCTTTCGAGGACAAAGTTATAGATTTTTCTCAAGAAACTGCAATAAACGTGTGATTTTCAGCAGTTTTTAACGATAAAAAGAAGAATTTTGCGTAAATTTGCACACATTTTCTATGCTGAGCAGAAGCATAGCTACTTAGTTATTTTTAAAAAAGAAAGATTTTGAAGACATTCGAAGAATTAGGAGTTTCGGAAGAAATTCGCAGAGCCATTGAAGAAATAGGATATGAGCAACCGATGCCTGTGCAAGAACAGGTGATTCCTTATTTGCTCGGAAACAACAATGATGTGGTGGCTCTCGCCCAAACAGGAACAGGAAAGACCGCTGCCTACGGATTGCCCGTACTGCAGAAAGTGTCGCTCAATTCCGACTTGCAGGAAACGAAATACGAAGGCATTGTGACGCAGGCGCTCATCTTGGCACCAACACGCGAACTCTGCCTACAGATTACGGACGACCTCAAGGCGTATTCCAAATACATTGAGGGACTGCACGTGTTGGCGGTGTATGGCGGTGCCAACATCGAACCGCAGATTCGTGCGCTGAAGAAAGGTGTGCAGGTGATTGTTGCCACTCCAGGACGACTCGTCGATTTGATGGAGCGCGGCGTGGCAAAACTCGACCAAGTGGAGAACGTAGTGCTCGACGAAGCCGATGAGATGCTGTCGATGGGCTTCTCGGAGAGCATCGACACCATTCTGGAGCAGGTGCCTGCCGAGCGCAACACCCTGCTGTTCTCTGCCACGATGAGCAAGGAAATCGAGCGCATCAGCAAGAACTACCTCCACGATGCCAAGGAAATCGTGGTGGGAAGCCGAAACGAAGGTGCCGAACTCGTGAACCACATCTACTATCTGGTGCAAGCAAAGGACAAGTACAACGCACTGAAGCGACTAGCTGACTACTACCCAGAAATCTATGCCATCATCTTCTGCCGCACCCGCCTCGAAACGCAGGAAATTGCCGACAAACTGATTCACGACGGTTATAACGCCGACAGTCTGCATGGCGAACTGAGTCAGGCTCAGCGCGACTTGACGATGTCGAAATTCCGTCAGCACCACATCCAGTTGCTCGTAGCTACCGACGTGGCTGCCCGCGGACTCGATGTGCCCGACCTCACACACGTCATCAACTATGGTCTGCCTGAGGACATCGAAAGCTATACGCACCGAAGCGGACGAACAGGACGTGCAGGTAAGACGGGAACCAGTCTGTGTATCATCCATGTGAAGGAAAAATCGAAAGTGCGTGCCATCGTAAAGCAAATCGGCAAACAGTTCGTGGCAGGCGTGATGCCAACGGGTCCTGAGATTTGCAGGAAGCAACTGATGAAGCTGCTCGACGACATCGAGAAGGTGGGAGTGGATGAGGAAGAAATCGCTCCTTTCCTCGACGATGTGTATCGCAAGTTCGACTTGATGGAGAAAGAGGAAATCCTGAAGAAAATGGTTTCCATGGAATTCAACACTTTCCTCAACTATTATAAGCATGCACCCGAAATCGTTCAACCCGACGACCGCGGAAAGAAAGGCGAGAACGGCAGCGTGCGCAAGAGTCGCGAAGAACGTCGCCACGAGCGCAACACTCGCAACAATCAGGCTGAGGAGGGTTACACTCGTCTATTCATCAACATCGGAAAGATTGACAACCTCAATCCTCGTCAGTTGATGGGCTTTGTGAATCGTTGCGCCAAAGGCAAGCAAATCGACATCGGTCGCATCGACCTCATGAAAACATTCTCGTTCTTCGAAGTGCCTCAAGAGCAGACGAAAACAGTCCTCGCCGTGTTGAACGGTGCTGAATTCGACGGAAGAAAGGTGAATGTGGAAGTCACCGAAAATTCGGGCGGAGGAAGCAGCAGAGGCGGTGGCAGAAGACGCGAGGAGAGAGGCGGAAGAAACGAAGAGAGAGGCTTTGCCAAGCGCGACGAGAAACGGAAGAAGAAAAAGGCTGTCGATGACGATCCATTTGCACAGGTTCGCAAGAAAGGCCACGATGGTGGCAAACCTGCTTGGGCTCGTTTCTTCGAAGGACAAGTGGAAGACCAACCTTTCTATGGCGAATTCACCAAGAAAAAGAAGAAAAAGAAAAAATAATAGTTAAATGAAAGTTTTTCAGCATGTAAGTGATATAGGCGACTTGAAAGTTGCCATGCAGGAAGCGTTCGACATCAAACAGGATCGCTTCAAGTACCAGACTTTGGGTAAGAACAAGACAGCGTTGTTGATTTTCTTCAACAACAGTCTGCGCACGCGTCTCAGCACACAGAAAGCAGCCATGAACCTCGGCATGAACGTCATTGTTCTCGATGTGAACCAGGGCGCATGGAAGTTGGAAACCGAACGCGGAGTCGTGATGGATGGCGACAAGAGCGAACACCTGTTGGAGGCTATTCCCGTGATGGGCAGTTATTGCGACATCATCGGTGTGCGCTCGTTTGCTCGTTTCGAAAACCGTCAGGACGACTACGAGGAGAAGATTCTCAACCAGTTCATCAAATACAGCGGACGTCCTGTGTTCTTCATGGAGAGTGCCACCGTGCATCCGCTTCAGGCTTTTGCCGACCTCATCACCATCGAGGAATACTGGAAGCAGAGAACTGAGGAAACTGCCACTGTCGGTAAAAGACCGAAAGTCGTTCTTTCGTGGGCTCCACATCCAAAGGCATTGCCACAGGCCGTTCCAAATTCGTTTGCAGAGTGGATGAACGCTGCCGACGTAGATTTCGTCGTGACGCATCCTGAAGGCTATGAGCTCGACCCACAGTTTGTGGGCAATGCACGTGTGGAATACGACCAGATGAAAGCATTCGAAGGAGCTGACTTCATTTACGCCAAGAACTGGAGCTGCCCAGGCGTCACACGTCCCGAAGACTACGGAAAGGTACTCTTTAAGGATATGTCGTGGACCGTTGACAAACGTCAGATGGCTGTGACCAACAACGCCTTCTTCATGCACTGTCTGCCTGTGCGCCGCAACATGATTGTGAGCGATGATGTCATTGAGTCTCCTACTTCCATCGTCATCCCAGAGGCTGCCAACCGGGAAATCTCCGCGCAGGTAGTGCTCAAGCGAATGCTCGAATCATTGTAACCCATCCCCTTGAAGGAAATTTTCCATTCACATACTTTGCCCAATGGCATGAGAGTTATCCACATGATGTCGCCGACTCATGTGGCTTACTGTGGTATTGCCATTGATGCAGGAACACGCAACGAAGAACTGTCGGAACAGGGAATGGCGCACTTCTGCGAACACATGATGTTCAAGGGAACCCAGAAGCGCCGTGCATGGCACATTCTGAACCGCATGGAAGCTGTGGGCGGCGACCTCAATGCCTACACCAACAAGGAGGAAACGGTGGTGTATGCCGCGTTCATGAAGGAACACCTGGCTCGCGCCACCGAACTGATTGCCGACGTGGTGTTCAACAGCACCTATCCACAGCACGAAATTGACAAGGAAGCGGAGGTCATCGTTGAAGAAATCGAAAGCTACAACGACACACCTTCCGAACTCATTTTCGATGAATTTGAGGACATTATCTTCAAAGGACATCCCCTCGGCCACGACATTCTCGGCACCAAGGAAATGGTACGTTCCTTCCGCACTGAAGATGCTCTCCGATTCACTCAGCGACTCTACCGTCCCGAACGAATGGTCTTCTTCGTGTTCGGAAACTATTCATTCGAAAAAGTAAAGAAAATAGTAGAAAAGTGTATCCAACAGCCCCTGCAGACCCTCCCCCTTGCCCCTCCCTGTGAGGGCGGGGAGAAGTCACACTATCGGAGCGAAACCTCCTGGGAAAGAGTATCTACTCCCCTCCCTCCCAGGGAGGGGCAAGGGGGTGGGTCCGTAGGATCCGCTGGGTCTATCGTCAGAGAGAAGGGTACTCATCAAGCCCATGTCATGATAGGTTGCGCGGCTTATCCTTCAAACGACAAGCGACGCGTAGCACTATATTTCCTCAACAATCTGATAGGTGGACCAGGCATGAACTCCATCCTCAATGTGGCTCTGCGCGAGCACTACGGACTGGTTTACACCGTGGAGAGCAGTCTGACCAACTACACCGACACAGCCACCTTTGCCATCTATTTCGGTTGCGACACGGAAGACGTGGAGAAATGCCTCAGAATCGTCAGAAAGGAACTCGACAAACTGATGCAAGTACCGCTCACTAAGCGTCAATTCGAGGCTGCTATGAAGCAAATTCGCGGACAAATCGGTGTGGCCTGCGACAACTTCGAGAACTATGCACTCGACATGGCCAAGTCTTTCCTCCATTACAACAAATTCGAAGGAGTGGAAGACACCTTCCAGCACCTCAACCAACTCACTCCCGAATTGCTTCAGCAAGTGGCGCAGGACCTCTTTTCTGAACAAAACCTCACTACATTGATTTTCAAATAGACATTATACTCATGAAACAATTTTTATCTTTTCAGCCCAAGCTCATTCAATGTCTGAAAACCTATAACAGGGAAAAACTGATGGCCGACCTCATGGCAGGTATCATCGTGGGCATCGTTGCCCTTCCGCTTGCCATCGCCTTCGGTATCGCCTCGGGTGTGTCGCCCGAGAAGGGTATCATCACCGCCATCGTGGCAGGTTTTGCTATCTCAGCTTTTGGTGGTAGCCGTGTGCAGATTGGAGGACCTACAGGTGCTTTTATCATCATCATCTACGGCATCATCCAGCAATACGGACTCGAAGGACTTGCCATCGCCACCGTCTTGGCCGGCATCTTCCTCATCCTACTGGGTGTATTCCGTCTCGGCACCATCATCCGCTACATACCCTATCCCATCGTGATTGGTTTCACAAGCGGTATCGCGCTCACCATCTTCACCACACAAATCAAGGACCTCTTCGGCCTGACAATTGATGGTGCAGTTCCTGCCGACTTCATTTCCAAATGGGGCGTCTATTTCGAAAACTTTTCATCCATCGACCTCCCAACCACCATCGTCGGCATCCTCTCCGTAGCCATCATCGCACTCACGCCTATGGTGTCGAAGAAGATACCTGGTTCACTCATTGCCATCATCATCATGACCATTGTTGGAGTCATCTTGACCAACTATTTTGGTATTCATGTCGATACGATTGGCGACCGTTTCCAAATCAATCCTAACGTGCCCGAAGCTACCGTTCCAGCGCTCACTTGGGTAAGCATCAAGGGACTCATTTCTCCTGCTCTCACCATCGCCATTCTTGGTGCCATCGAGAGTTTATTGAGTGCCACCGTTGCCGATGGTATCATCGGTCATCGCCACAATTCCAATCAAGAGCTGATTGGACAAGGCATCGCCAACATCCTTTCTCCTATTTTTGGCGGTATTCCAGCCACTGGAGCCATTGCCCGCACCATGACGAACATCAACAACGGTGGAAAAACACCTGTTGCTGGCATCATCCATGCCATCGTACTTCTGCTCATCTACTTCTTCCTCATGCCACTTGCAGCCTACATCCCTATGGCATGCCTGGCAGGCGTGCTTGTGATGGTAAGCTATAACATGAGTGGTTGGCGTACTATTCGACAGATGATGAAGAATCCAAAGAGCGACATCTCCGTACTCTGGCTCACCTTCTTCCTTACCGTGATTTTCGACCTCACCATCGCCATCGAAGTGGGTATCATCCTCGCTTGCTTCCTCTGCATGCGTCGTATGGCTGAGACCACTCAGGTGAGCGTACTCACTGAGGAAATCGACCCAACGGAAAACACCGAATTTGCCAATCTCAGTATGGATCACCTCCACATCC
Source organism: uncultured Bacteroidales bacterium (assembly GCA_902798705.1). Classification (GTDB taxonomy): domain Bacteria; phylum Bacteroidota; class Bacteroidia; order Bacteroidales; family Bacteroidaceae; genus UBA3839. Next base: position 7,622 of record CADBXS010000009.1, on the reverse strand, counting down.
CTGAAGGTGTGGAAGTCTATGAAATCGATGGTCCTTACTTCTTCGGTGTTGCCAACAAGTTCGAGGACATCATGAACCGTATGAAGGCAAAACCACAAGTTCGTATCATCCGAATGCGCAAGGTACCATTCGTCGATTCCACAGGTCTTCACAACCTCACCAACCTCATCGAACAGAGTCACCGCAACGGCATCACCATCATCCTTTCGGGTGTGAACGAGCGCGTGCGTGCCGTCCTCGAAAAGAATGGCTTTAACGGCTTGGTGGGTGTAAACAACATCTGCGACAACATCACCGATGCCCTCGTCGTTGCCAAGCACCATCTGAAAAGAAAGAAGAATAAGAAATAATGAACGATAAACTATAAAGAAGACAAGAGCACCATCTTTTCCCTCCACAAGCGTTTCTAAAAGATAGTTTTTAGTGGAACGGATGGAAATAGTATAATCTCTCATTATAAGGAGGTTACAAAGAGTTTGCAAACTTTATGCAAACTCTTTTTTTCGTCCTAATGCAAATGTAAACTATTTGCAAACTAAAATCGTTGGAGTTTTGATAAGAATGCCATAACTTTGTGGCAATCATCATAAAACGAATTATGAATAACAAAACTATCGCATCTCTTCTGCTTACACTTGCAGTTTGTCTTCCTGTGTTTTCCCAGACTCCGTCTCACCTTCCGATGTGGGAGCGAAAGAGTGCTCCTGCGGTTATTCTGGGCCGTTATGTTGACTGGAAAGAAGGCGATAAGGGCAAAATGCCCAGTTTTTGGGGGAACAAAGAATCGCTGAAGGGTGGTGATTTCCCTGAAATGACCACTGACTCCATTGCACATACCTTTACTTTCGTATGGGACATCTGCTATCCGCTGAGACATCAATTTGATGGATGGTCTATCTTGCTCTTTCCTGGCGATACCATAAGACTTGATATCAACAAAAAAGCTTTCGCTGAATATGATGCATACAAAAAACAATCCGCCGACAGCATCTCCACGCCGAAGTTGCAGGAACTGTGGAAGAAGGCGGTGCATATAGAAGGTGGTACTTTCCCTCAACCCCTGCCCATGCGGATGAAGGAAATAAGAAGTGGTGTAAGTCGAGAATACTCTCAGGCTCATGCCCGTGACTCCTACGACGAATGGTGCGAAACGTGTTGGGATGAGTTTCAGGATGTGGTGAAGCAGTTGGACACCCTCGACCTCACACCACAAGAACGGGAATTCCATAGAATGTTGATTGAACAGGATTATCTCAACAAACTAAGAAATTTCATGTTCACGAAGACAAGTTGGAAGTCCATCACTGATGAAGACTCATTGGCAATGTTTGAGAAGCAATTTACTTTCAAAGATCCTCATGTTAGCGAACTGACCTACTACCGCAACATCACCGGCTTTTACGCTTGCCTGAAGAATCTCTTTAACGAGGGAAAAGAGTACATCGAGGCAAACGGATTGGAAGACTCGCCTTTAGGACGGTGGTACAAGGAACTGGATGAAGCCAAGGCTGTGATGACCCGTGTGAAAGCTCGGTTGTCGGTGACGGAAAACCAACTTAATGCTCTCTCGCCAGAATTCCAAGTACAAATCAAGGAGGTGCAGGCATTGATGCAACAGGAGCTTAATGATAGTAAAGGCACTTGTCGGGACTTGCCAGAAGGTGCTCCACAGGAGTGGCTGCCGAAAATCGTTGCCGGACATAAGGGACGCGTCGTCTTCATCGATTACTGGGCCACGTGGTGCGGTCCCTGCCGAACAGGTATGAAGGCGATGGAAAGTGTGAAAGACGAATTGACTGCACGTGGAGTGGATTTCGTGTATATCACCGACACCAGCAGCAATGCCGACGATTGGTTGAGTTACGTAGGCCGACATGCTGGTGACCACTACATCGTTCAAAAAGACAAGATGAATGAGATGCAAATCCCCGATTACGAGAATGCCATTCCTCATTACCTCATCTACGACCGCGAGGGAAAACTTGCAAAAACCATTTTAGGTTGGCATGGTGTAGAGGAAATGAAGACGAATATCGATGAAGTCCTGAAATAGGTGAATGTTGAACATACAAAAAGACCTCTGGAAGTCAATTTCACATGACTTCCAAAGGTCATAACGAATACTTCAGCTCATTAGATTTATTGAAGTTTCGAAAATTCTTTTCACCACAGATTACACAGATTTAACGGATTGTTTGTCGTCTGTTTCTGACTATTACTCGGATTATTTTCGGATTTCACAGACGAAAGCCCTGGGGCTTTCAAAAAATCTGTGCAATACAGCCTTTAATTGTCAGGAGAATCCGTGTAATCTGAGAAATCTGTGGTTTTAATATTATACTTGCGAAAGTTGAGTTAGATTTATCCTTTATTTAAGACTTTGGCGGAATGCATCGAGCTTTTCTCTCAGTTGTTCCTTGAGTTCATCACGCTCTTGCTTCGTACCTCTCTTTATGACTACTTTGGCAACCTTTGCCCAACCCTCTGCGTTCGATCCGTTGATAGAAGGTGTTACAGGCGAGTAACCTTTGGTTCCTGCCGTGCGCTTTCTACCATCATCTGTGAAGAAGACTTGTTCAGACACAAAGATGATATTGCCGTCTGTATCGAGTACTTCCAGCGTATAGTCTGACCAAGATTCTTCCTCGGAAACATTGGCAGTATATTCTCCTTCTGCACGCAGGCTGTTTAAGTGGAACACATAGTTTGTTGTCAGTTTGAAAGGAACGCCTTCTTCTACCTCGCCTGGGATTTCTACGCCCTCAAGCTCCTTGCGTACTTCCTTCTGACGGTTGAGGTTCGCTTCCTTGAATTCTTTCTCTTCACGCCATGTGATTTCCAGTTCCTGACGTATCTTCTCTTCCTTTTCTCCACTTTCGCGTATCTCTTGCTCCTTTTTCTTGACCTGAGCCTTATACACTTCTTGTTCATAAATCAGCTTTGGCCATTCTTTCAGCAGTCCGTCGGTTGGGATGGAGGCTGCTAAATCCTTTTCGGCTTCCTGAGAATTAGAATTTCCTTGTCCGCAGGAAAAAAGTAACATTACGATTGCAACAGCCGCGAGGCTAAACATTGTACTTGTCTTTTTCATTTCAATCATTTTTTTAAGGGTTAATAAAAATAAAGAACTTGATGCGCAAAGATACGAAGAGCATGCTAATCGTTTGTCTCTATACATCAAATGATGCTCCATTCGTCCAATTCGTATGCTTCAACAATTCAATTGACGTTCAAAGCGTAAAAATACAAGCATCAAAAAATAAAATGAGCCCATTCCAGATGCAATAAATCTTTTAATCAAATTCTTTTTCATACCTTTGTCTCAACATGAACATAGAAGCATTTATGATTGGAGTGGCAACAGCATTCTTTTCCATCTTTGCCTTCCACACACTTTGTCGAGGTCGTCAGCGCACACGTTTCCAGACAATCATGGGTATCATCATGGTTGTGTGGACAGTATGGTGTGCTAAGGACATGCTGATAACCTTCCCAAACATGTACAAAAAGCAAGTGTTAGAATGGATATTTATCATCGATGGCTGGTCGGCACTTACCTACACCGTGTTCATCTTCGAAGTTGTCATGCCTGGTTGGACAACGTGGCGGCGCCTTGCGTTGTTTGCTCTACCATTTGCAGCCTTCACGGTCGCATTTGCCATTTTGCATACCAAACCAGTACTTTATGCTTACGGATTTTTCCTTTGGTGCTACGCATGGATAGTGGTTTTCATTGGATGGACGAAGATGCAACGCTATTTGCGATATGTGCGTCGCGAGTATTCTAATATTGACCGTATTGATGTTTCCTGGCTGCGTCCCGTCTTTCTATTTGCCATTGTCGGGCAACTTGCGTGGCTAATTATTTCGCTTTATGCCGAGGTGGCTTCAGATATAGTTTACTACATCAGCATCATTGTGCTTTGGCTGGTTGCGTTATACTATAGCTGGGACTTTCGTCCCATCGATATCACAAAAGAGGAAAGTGTTAACTCACAGGAGTTACCGTCACAGGTGCAACTTTCCGCCCTAAGGGAAGGACGTCTTGAACAGGTTGTGGAAGAGCACAAGCTGTATCTTCGTCCTAATCTGTCGCTGCAGGAGTTGGCTGAAGAGCTGAACACGAACCGAACATACGTCAGCAATTACCTGAGTCAGCAAGTGGGTCAGACCTTCTACGACTACATCAACCGTCTACGCATAGAGCGTGCCGCACTGCCTCTCATCGTTGAGCATCCCGAGTACACCTTCGAGTATGTTGCGCACGAAAGTGGTTTCGCTTCAATTTCCACTTTTCGTCGTGCTTTCAGTAAACACACGGGAAAGACGCCCAGCCAGTATGTTGCCGAGTTGAAAAGAGAAGAAAAACTGCGCATAGGAAATACCGTGTCTCTTCGCGAATAGGCAATTTTTATAGAACACACCTGAAGTATTCCAGCACACTCTTGAACTTATCTTGTGCTGTCTTGCAAGTATCAGTGAGGTAGCCATTGATGTGTCCCCATTCCTGAAGTCCTCGATAATAGAACATTTTCAATTCATCGGTGATGATAAAAGGTACATGACCAGCAGCCAAACACTCTTTAAACATCAGAAGTCTGCCAACTCTACCATTACCATCTTGAAAAGGATGAATGTTTTCAAAGCGTACATGAAAATCCAAAATATCCTCGAAGGAATGTGCCTTGACTGAATTGTATTCCTTCAACAACTTTTTCATTTCCGTAGAAACATCTTCGGGTTGACAAGTATTCATACCGCCAACCTCATTAGGTAAACGCTTATAATCTCCCACAGCAAACCAATCCTTCCGACTATCTGAAGTACCCGATTTCAGCAACAAATGCAGCTGCTTGATGAAGTTTTCTGTCAATTTCTCTTCGGCATGGTCGATGACATAGTCGATACATCTGAAGTGATTGACAGTTTCCAGTATGTCGTCAACACTGACAGCCATTTCAGTAATACCAATGGTGTTCGTCTCAAAGATATAGCGCGTTTGGTCGTGAGTCAACCTACTACCCTCTATGTGATTCGAATTATAGGTCAAATCTATCTGAATGCGATGATAAATGCCTCCTTTGAGTCTGGATTCCTTTTGCTCCCTCAGCATATTCAGAAGCGGTGATATATTTCTTTTCGACACCTTTCTTTCTGGCAAAACAGCATCAACAGGAATGTTCCATGTCTTTCCAGTTAAGAAAGCACCTTCAATCCTTCCGTTCGCACAATAATTGCGAGCAGAACGTTCCGAAATACCATATTTCTCTGCAAACTGTTTGACTGATAGATATTCCATTTTCTTTATCGGCAATATTTTTGCAACTTTTTCACCGACAAAGATAGTGTTTTTTGCCGATACCGGCAAATTTTTCTATTTGTTTTGATACGAAAACAAAAACACTTCAATAACAATTTTTCCCGAATTCATCGAGAAAAAATCCACTTAAGGTATCAATCTTTATGTGAGTTCTGACTCAATAAATTTCTCAACTATCGCATATATAATCGCATTGGAGAATAACAACCAAGAGGCTTCGAATGTACTGGCGGTCTTCTTGGATTGTATAGGTGTTTTCCTTCGTTTTTACTAAAGCATTCCTTCGCTTTTACTGAAAAGCCGAGCCCTCAGCGTTATTATGGCGAAGGCTCGGCATCGCGACGCCGAAGGCTCGACGATTCGATGACGAGCCTTCGGCAACTAGTTAAATCCAAAGGAACGGTTGAATTTAGTCGAATAAAAGCTTCAGAAAGTCCCCACGTGCGGTTCTAACAAATCAAAGCAATGCAGCTGTATTTTCCATCATTTAGGAAAATTTATCTGTTATTATTCGTTAATCCTTCTTTTACTTGCGACATATTGCTGCGGGAGACAGGAATGAATTCGTGGCTATGGCGGATGTGGAGTTGCATGCTGCCAGAATGAGAGACGATTTGCTCCACTTGAGTGAGATTAACGAGGAAAGCGCGATGGCAACGGACAACCATCGGATAGGCTTGCAACTCACTTTCTATCTGCTTGGATGTGGCGCGGAGCATGTCGCTTTGTAGCTTTCCGTCTCGCCACTGACAGACTTTCACGTAGTTGCCAACCGCTTCGATGTAGAGCAGGTTGGAAATGTTGAGTGTGACTACTTCGCTGGTCGTACCCGTCAGTGTGATGGTACGCTCTTCGTTCTTGGGAGATGGAGTGGGGGTAAGGGCTTTCAGTTGTTCGTTCATCATCTTCACTTCCTCCAATTCAGCTGACAGATAGCGGCTGCGGAACTTGAAGCGCCAATAGAGTCCAATGGCAAAGGAACAGAAGGCAATAATCAGCAAGGTCTCGAAGAAATTGCTCCACGAGAGCAGGTTGCCTTCCACTCGTTTACTCAAGAAGAAATGGCGGTAGAGGCAAATCATCAGCGATACCAACAGGGTGTTGATGATTTGGAAATACAGGTTGTGACGAATGAAGTAGTTGACGTCCTCATGACTGTCGCTCATGTTGCACGGTTTCCTGACGATGTACTTCATCAAGAAATCTGTCAAGAGGCACACCATGACACCTAATATAAAGAGAAAGAAGAGGTGCATATATGCCTGCCATTGCCAAACTTCCAGTCCGAAGGGTTTGAATACGGCAAGTGCTAACGTCGTGAAGGCTGTACTGATGATTCGCACACGAATGATGTCTTTCTGTCCTTGTATCATAACGCGTCAAAGGTACTACTAATCTGTCATTTCACCAAACCATTCGTCAATTTTCATTCCATTTATCCCTACACACTTGCCATTCGTCACAAAAACCTGCAGAATATACCAATTATTTGCAGATACAGGAAGTGATGCGTAGTTTTGCAGTCGAAAAGAAGCCCCCTCCCGACCTCCCCGAGGGGAGGAGAAAAAGCCTCACCCCCAACCCCTCTCCAAAGGGCGAGGGGAGTAGAGTGGAAAGTGAAGAGTGAAAAGTGAAGAGTAGTAAGTAGTAACTTCGTTAAACTTTAAAAGTTAAACTTTAAACGATAAACAAAAAGAATTATGAAAAGAAGAAAAGTCATTGGAATCATTTTCATTGTGGCAGCTCTGTTGAGACTGGCAGACATTTGGGGTATTTGGCATTTTGAATGGATAGGGAAAGAACCTTGGACTACCTACTTCGGTGTGTTCCTTGTACTTTATATAGGTGTGGAACTCGTCATCAGTAGCTATCGTCGCCATCCTGACCAGTGGCTGCAACGTGTTATTCCAACTGCTGAGGAAGGAAAACGGATTTGCTGTTCCGTCCGCTATGGAGGCGATGAATACATCTATCATGGTGAGACCTTCCACGGTGCACAACTCGATGCCTTCTGTGGCGGCATTCGTCTGGACTTGCGTGAGGCTGTCATCAACGAGGACGAGGAAATCGACATTCACACTTTCTTAGGCGGTGTGGAACTGCTCGTTCCGAAGAATGTGAATGTGGTGACGAAGAGTAGAAGCTTTCTTGGTGGAGTGGATGATGAAACTGACCGCAACATCAATTCCGCTGCTCCTTGTCTGCACATCGTAGCCAGCAATTTCTTGGGCGGTGTGAGTATCAAGTATAGAGATTAAATAACAATAAAACATTGAAAACTATGGAAAGAATAATGATGAGA
>CADBXS010000008.1 GCA_902798705.1 uncultured Bacteroidales bacterium | reverse complement strand
AATTAAAGAACCGCCGTATGCGGAACCGCATGTACGGTGGTGTGAGAGGTCGGAAAACGAAAGTAGGAAGAAAACTACTTCGTTTTCCTCCTACTCGATATAGTTTGCTCAGTTTATGAATGAGCAGCTTCTTCAATCAGTGCTTTCTGACGGTCAGAAAGTTTGATAGGAATCTTAACGTGAATCGTTAGGATGAGATCGCCAACAATGCCATTGTCAAGAGTCCGTCCTTTTCCCTTCAGTCGGAGCTTGCTGCCAGGTTGAGTTCCTGGTTTCAGCTTCATCTTGAGTTTTGTTCCTGAAGGAGTTTGTAGGATGATTTCTCCACCTAACATAGCAGTGAACACGTCGATTTGTGTTTCTGCTTCGAGGTCTGCACTTTTTCGTGTGCTGGCAGAATTGTAGCTTTGGCTTGTCCTTCTGCCTGTAGTTCGGCTGTTGAAGGCTCCACCGAAAAGCTGTTCGAAGAAGTCGGAGAATCCTCCGCCTTGTCCTCCGAAGTTGAAATCAAATCCTTCAAAACCTTCAAAACCTGTACCGCCAGCTCCACCAGTTCCGAATCCTTGTCCTACTTTATCCCAGTTTTCTCCGTATTGGTCGTATTTGGCACGTTTCTCTGGATCGCTCAGTACAGCGTATGCCTCATTGAGCAACTGAAACTTTGCCTTCGCCTTGGGGTCATCGGGATGCAGGTCGGGATGAAACTGCTTGGACCGCTTGCGGTAGGCTGCTTTTATTTCATCCTGTGGAATGCTTTTGTCAACACCCAAAATCTTGTAATAATCAATGAACTTTGCCATAATATTGTTCTGTTTTTCTGTATGGGCTTCGATAGCAAATTTTATGCCATGCGTTAAAAAGTCGTTAATTTTGTCAATGTGACGGTGAAATTTGTCAGAATGTGTTATCTTTGCATGAAAATTCAGTTTGAAAAGATGAAAAGACTCTATATTTTTCTGTTCTGTGTTGCAGCGACTTTTTCCGCATCGGCTCAGACTATTCGCGAGGCAATCAAGGAAATGCCCGACGAAGTGCTTCCGCTTTTCACTAAGAACGACCGTTTGGATTTCTTAGATTATCTGGCCAGCAATGCCAAGGCGGAGGTAAAGAACAGAATGGGTGGCATGAGTGAGATGACGACTTTGACGGATGATTATGCGCATATCCGCACATCGGAAGCTTCGGAGCTGAGCTTCAAACTCTTGCAAAAAGGAACTGAACAGGTTGTTTGTATGATATCTACCTGCCAAGTGGATTCCATGTTTGATAGCAAGATTCGTTTCTATGATATGAAATGGAATCTCCTTGACACAAAGCAAATCATCGATATTCCAAAGACGAATGATTTTCAGCAGTTGGTTCTCTCTGCACAATCTTCTGACTTGCAAATAATACAAAGAAAATTCGCGTTACTTCCAGAGGGTGAAAAAGAAAAGCACGAAGAACCACATTTGACGCTGCTGAAATGGAATGGAATGCGATTTGAATAAGGGCAGATTATTTTTCTGTGAATGAGCCAATTTCTATCAGATTTCCATCAGGGTCGGCCACATAGCATGTTCGTTGGCCCCAAGGTTCTGTTGTGGGTTGTAGAAGAGATGTGGCACCATTGTTGAGGGCGTTTTAATATTCCTTATCGACATCGGCAAAGGTCGGTACGTCGAATGCCAATTCCATAGTTCCAATTAAACCTTCTGGGTATTGGAATGTTTGTGATACCATATTTTCAAAAGCATTGCGTGGAAATAGGATGATACGCATTTCGCCCAATGTCATCTCCACATTTGGTTGGACACCATCCCAATCAGTGGTAAAGCCGAAAGTCTTCGTGTAAAAATCTACTGTCACTTTATTATCTCTGGTGAAAAGCCCAATAGTATTGAAATGGAAACGAGCACGTGGAGAACAAAGTTTTACAAGCCCTTCTTTCATGAATTTGTACCAGCCATTTATGTTCTCTTGGGTGTCATTTTCCAACATTTTTAATAGCTCACACGAAAACTCCAAATAGCCAGAACCGTTGGCTGTTACAATGTTCCTATCACTTACGACCTGCTCGTTCACGTAGCCAGCCTCGTTGGTATAGTTCTCACCTCCCCACATCTGCAATTGCTGTATGCCATTACCCGTGTGCTGGATGTTGTTGAGCAGTCCCTGCTTGGCCATCCATGAGGCGGCATTGCAGATAGCGCCTACGATTCTGCCTTGTGCAATAGCCTCCTTCACACATGGTAGTACATTGTCAGCTTCAGATGTGAACCAGCCCAGTCCACCAATCAGCACCAATGCTGCATAGTCCTTTGGCATCGTATCGAAGGTGTAATCAGGAAGGGTGCGCATTCCGCCAATTGATTTCACCGGCTCCATTGTCGATGATACAATCTTGTTTACATACTTAGGATTCTTGCGGAACCCTTGTTCATCTGTGTTCACTGCTCCAGGCAAAAATCCAATCTCATGCTCGGCATAGTTGTTGAGCAAAACATATATTATTTCTTTCATTGTTGTTATCATAGTTTTATCTTTTTTGATCGAATGAGATGTCCCTCTTCAATTGCAGCATATGTCGCGATAGCGGCTACGATTGAGATTGGGATGTTTGACAAGAAAATCATTGGTACAGAGACAAAGAGCAGGAATCCTGTTACTTTATTTGCAAGGGAGTGAAGAAAGCAGCATTCGCCATACATGACGAGTGCTGATATTTGATTCATAATCTTTATCATGAAGATGATTCCCGCCCATAGCCACAGCCATTGTGGCAAAGGCAACGAAGGCAACAGTTTCAATGCACAGCTTCCCACGAAGCAGATGTCTGCCAAGCTATCAAGTAATGCTCCCGTCTTCGTGGCACACTTGAATTTGCGTGCTATGTAGCCGTCGAAGATATCGCTAAAGCCACAGAAGCAATAAAGCCCCCAAAACGCCCAGTCAGTCGTATTGCAAAAAAGCAAACCAAAAGCACCTGCTAATCTAAGTAAGGTTATGATGTTCGGTAGTTGTGTCATCTCTCCATCAACCTTTCATGTTATCTATACTATGATATTTTTTCGATAGTTTTTTGCAATTCATCTAAGAAACGTGCGGCATGTCCTCCGTCCATCTGAACATGATGAAATTGGAACGATATAGGGAGAGTGGTTTTGAAGAGCCCTTTGCGATATTTGCCCCACAAAACCATAGGATTGCAGAATTTATCCGTATATTGGTTAATGATGCTGTCGAGTTCTGTTGCTATCATTGCTGATGTGCCTATTACCATTGCGTCCTCAACAAAAGAACTTTCAGAAGAGATGGTTGCCCTTTGCGTCAAAGACAGATAATCTGCTTGAAATTGCACAAAATCATCGGTGTAGGGAATGTCGCAAGAACTGATGCCACCCGTCTTGTTGTTTACGATGACATTGATAGCAAGACTATCATACTTAAACAACTTTCCATGCTCTGGTAGCAAGTAGAATTCTTTTATATGACTCGCTGCCTTGCCGATGCACCAGCACAAGAGCATATTAAATTTATGCCCTCGTTGACGGCTCATCTTATACAGTCGTGTAACATCGAATGTCTTTGTGAGTGTCACCATCGGCATCGGGGATTCCATCCACAACTTGAAGGCTTCTGCCCGAGTCGTATCCTTGGGGTCGATTTCCTGTTTCATTTCTTCGTCACGTTTGCTGCAAAATTACATAATAGTGCTTTCCCTACCAAGAATGTGGGATATTTTGCATGGATTTGTGACGAATGGTATAAAAAACACTCCGTTTCAAAGACATTTCATGGATTTAGAATAGTTTAGGTTTTCTTTTTCTGGCCTCTTCGAGCGATAGTGGAGTAGAGGAGGAAGGGTTTTCGTGTTCTGTACGCAAGTTCTGGTACTTCTCTTGCAGTTCGGCTGTGAAGGCTTCACGCTGCTGTGGATGGAGAAGTCGGGCGGCGGCGAGTACGTTCTGTGATGCGTCCTTCATCCAGGCGATAGGTGCTGAATAAACAGGGGCAATCTTCAGGGCTGTGTGAAGTTCGCTGGTAGTTGCACCACCAATCATCAGCGGTATGTGGAGCCCACGTTCTTGCAGGAGTCGTGCCACGCTCACCATCTCTTCAAGCGAAGGGGTGATGAGTCCGCTGAGCCCGATGATGTCAACCTGCTCGTCGATTGCTTTCTGTACGATGGTTTCTGCTGGCACCATCACACCGAGGTCGATGATTTCGTAGTTGTTGCACGATAGCACAACACTGACGATATTCTTCCCGATGTCGTGAACATCGCCCTTCACAGTGGCGAGGAGTACTTTGCCAGCACGGGCTGTGCCTTCCTGCCGTGAAGCCTCTATGTATGGTTGAAGGATACTCACGGCACGCTTCATAGTTCGTGCAGTTTTCACCACCTGTGGCAAGAACATCTTTCCGCTTCCGAAGAGTCTGCCCACCTCGTTCATGGCATCCATGAGAGGACCTTCGATGATGCTTACGGCTTGTCCTTCATATTTCTGAAGGGCTTCCATCAGATCTGCTTCCAAATGGTCGGTGATTCCCTTGATGAGAGCATGGCGAAGGCGTTCATCACAATCAGGTAATTCTTTACTTTCAGTATTTGTTGGGGAAGTGTTGTCGGTAGGGTTCTGCTTCTGCTGCTCGCTTATGGCGATGAGTCGCTCTGTGGCATCGGCACGGCGATTGAGAAGTACGTCGTCGATAGCGGTAAGGAGCGAATCGGGTATGTCGGAGTAGAGAACTTCAGGATTGACGATGCCCATGTCCTGTCCTACAGAAATGGTGTGGTAGAGGAAGACAGCATGCATGGCTTCGCGCAGGTAGTTGTTGCCTCTGAATGCGAACGAAAGGTTGCTGACTCCTCCGCTCACATGTGCTCCTGGAAGGTTGGTGCGAATCCACTCCGTGGCGCGGATGAAGTCGAGTGCATAGTTGGCATGTTCTTCCATGCCTGTTGCAACCGTTAGCACTGCAGGGTCGAAGATGATATCGAGCGGATTGAACGACAGCTTATCAACCAACAGGCGGAAAGCTCTCTCGCAGATGGCAATTTTGCGTTCGTAGGTGGTAGCTTGTCCTTCTTCGTCGAATGCCATGACCACGACGGCTGCTCCAAGTCTTTTGATGGCTTGGGCATGGGCGAGGAATGGGGCTTCACCCTCCTTGAGCGAAATGGAATTGACGATGCACTTGCCCTGTACGCATTTGAGTGCCGCCTCAATAACATCCCATTGTGAGGAGTCAATCATGATAGGCACTTTCGATATGTCGGGGTCGGACATAAGAAGGCGCAGAAAGTGCGTCATTTCCGCTTTTGCTGAGAGAAGGGCATCGTCCATGTTGATGTCGAGCACGAGGGCACCGTCCTCCACTTGCTGGCGGGCAATGCTGAGGGCTTCCTCATAGTTGTGCTCCTTGATGAGTCGCAGGAACTTTCTGGAACCAGCCACGTTGCAGCGTTCGCCCACGTTGATGAAGCGACGCTCGGGGGTGAGTTCCAGCAGTTCGAGTCCCGAGAGTTGGAGGTGCTGTGATGGGAGTGCAGGCTGATGGGGTACTTTGCCTTCTGTCAAGGAAGGATAGAGGGCGATGAATTCGTCGGTGGTGCCACAGCATCCTCCGACTATGTTCACAAGACCTTCGTCTATGTATTCACGAATTTGCGCTGCCATCTGCTCTGGCGTTTGGTCGTAGAGTCCGAGCGAGTTAGGCAGACCTGCATTGGGATGTGCACTAATATAATAAGGAGCCTTGTTCGCTAACTGGCGAAGAAACGGTTTCAGTTGACGGGCACCGAAGGAACAGTTGAGTCCGACAGAGAAAATGTCAGCATGTTGTACGGAGGCAAGGAATGCGTCGAGGGTTTGCCCCGAGAGGGTACGCCCAGCCACGTCGGAAATTGTAACAGAGAGCATGAGGGGGCGTTGGATGCCCGTGTTGCGCATGGCTTCCTGTGCTGCATAAATGCCTGCTTTGACATTGAGTGTGTCGAAAATAGTTTCGAAGAGGATGGCATCGACACCATTTTGCAGCAGTGCCTCGATTTGTTCCTGATAGGCGAGAGCCAAAGTGTCGAAATCGAGGTTGCGGGCAGCGGGGTCGTTCACATCGGGACTGATGGTACACGTCCTGCACGTGGTAGTCCTCCATCGAGATACGCTGCGAGGAGAACGTGTTTGTAGTGATGATGTCGGCTCCAGCATCGAGATACTTGCGATGGATGTCGCTGATGATGTCGGGGCGTGTGATATTCAGGAGGTCGTTGTTACCCTTTTGGAGTCCAGGCGTGTCCTTGAACTGCGTGCCTCGGAAGTCCTCTTCCGTAAGGCCATACTGCTGGATCATGGTTCCCATCGCTCCGTCGAGGATGAGAATGCGCTCCTTAATGATGTCGTGTAGTTGTGGTGTTTGCATTGATTACTTTTTCATAGCTCTGTCCATTTCTCTGCGGTCTTCCTTCTCCTTGAGTGATTGCCGCTTGTCGAACTCCTTCTTTCCTCGTGCCAGGGCAATATCGAGTTTTGCCAATCCATTCTCATTGATAAAGAGACGGATGGGCACGATGGTATATCCTGGCGATTTGGAGTCCTGCTCGAGGTTTCGTAGCTCTTTCTTGTTGAGGAGGAGTTTGCGGTCGCGGCGCACTTGGTGGTTGTTGTACGAGCCCTGCATGTAAAGCGAAATGTTCATGTTCTTCACCCACAGTTCGTTAGCCACAAAGTAGCAATAAGTATCCACGAGGCTTGCCTTGCCCATGCGGATGGACTTGATTTCTGTGCCTGTGAGTACGATACCTGCGGTGAATTGGTCCACGAACTCGTAGTCGAAGGGTGCGCGCTTGTTCTTGATGTTGATGGATGGAGTCTTAACTGTTTTCTTTGCCATTGACAAATGTTTTAGAACCTTTGTCGGTTCCTATTTCACGAATTTTTCCTCATTCTTTCTCACGTAGTCGGCTATGGATGGAGTCACCTCTTCCTGGTACTTGTCGAGGAACTCATCTCCCAGCTCGTTCATCTTCTCTTGCTGCTCATAGAGCGCCATGAATTCCTCTTCGCTCAAGTCGGCTTCCAGTTCTGCCTTGTGCTGATGATATGTTTTCTTCACTTCGTACATGAATTTCCCGAAGTCTGTGAGTTCCCAGTGTTTCTTCATCATCATCGCAAAAGGACCGTCAAGTACATAAGGACCATAACCATTCTGGATGAGCTGGATGAATCCACCCTCCATCACTTCGTCGAGAATATAGCGGTAGGCGAGGAGCGTGTGCTGGTCGGCAGTGAGCGCGTCCATGTTATACTCTGTGAGTTGCCCATCGAGAATGTTCAGATAGGCATCTGTGATGAGTCCGATGTAGTCGAGTGGTCCTGCATTCCAAGCAGCATCGAGTTCAATTTGTGTGATTTGAAATTTGTCTTCTTCCATGCTGAAATCTGTTTTTAAGGATTAGTAGGGAGAAATATTATTTCTGATGTGTGAAGGCACTGCGTGCAGTGGAGGGCGGCTTATTTGGATATTTCCTTGATGAAACCGTTGCGGTAGGCATAGAGCAGTCGCTTCAGGTTATCCACCTTAGCTTTTAGGATTTTGCCCTTGTCGGTGTCCTTCACATACATTCTCTTTGAGTTCATCTCCACGATTTGGGTAGAGCTCTTGATGTCGTCGCCACTGATGATGGCTTCCTTGGCGGAACGGAACGGCTGGTGCTGTACCAAGTCCAGTCCGCGCGAATGGAACGTGAGCGTGTAACCTGCAATTCCCGTCTGTGGCTGGTAGGCGAGTGAGAATCCACCGTCAATCACGAGCAACTTGCCGTTTGCTTTCACTGGATTCTCCCCCTTGATGGTTTTCACGGGCACATGTCCGTTGATGATGTGCCTGTGTTCACCCTCCACGCCAAAGCTGTCGAGAATCATATCGACAGTCTTCTCGTCGTTGTGGTAGTGGTAGTAGTAGCCCTTCTTCTCCACGTATGCTTCGGGGTCGGCAATGAAGTAGCGTTCGAAGGTGGTCATCTTGTCCTTGTCGAAGAGTGGAGAGTTCTTACCGCACCACAGATACCAAATGTAGTCGATGGCAAACTGTTTCTCCTCTTCGTCGATGTCGTTGCTGAAAGCTTCGCGTACGATGTAGCCCGTCTTCTTCATCAGTTCTATACCTTTGTACTTCTTTCCCCTGATATCCACTTCTTTTAGCGAGCCGTCTTCGTTGAGTGGAACGGAGGCATGATACATGAGGTTGGAGTTCGAGATGGAGTACATGCAGCCATGTGCCAAGAGACAGTCGATGTGTCGGCGCAACTTGTCGCTGGTGAGGAAGGAATGGCGTATTTTCTGCATCACCAGCTCCTCGTCGGCAGTTAGCTCGTATGGGTTCTCAGGGTCGATGGTTGGGAAGTTCTTGTCCCTCAGCTTGTAGGTCTTTCCATCGAGCGTGATGGTGCCCGCCTCCTTGTCGATGAGGTGGAGCAGCTTGCGGTCTTCCATCTCGAATTCAGGACGGCGGTTGATGATTTTTGCCTCTTCCTTGAACTGAATCACGGCAATGGCCTTGTGCATCATTGCACTTAGTCGGAGCGACTTCTCGTCCATGTTGAGGTCTCTGCCCAGAGAGTTGACTTGGAACAAATCGCAAGGGTCGTCGTGATACACCTCCATGGCGAACGTAGCCAATGGCAAAAGGTTGATGCCGTAGCCGTCCTCAAGTGTCGGCAGATTTCCATAGCGTAGGGTGATGCGGAGCACGTTGCAGATGCAGGCACGGTTTCCAGCAGCTGCGCCAAACCATTCGATGTCGTGGTTGCCCCAGACGATATCGAAGTGATTGTAGTTGCACAGCGTTTCCATGATGAGGTGTGCACCCGGTCCGCGGTCGAAGATGTCGCCTAAGAGGTGGAGGCGGTCGATGGCGAGTTTCTGAATGAGCTTGCAGATTTCGATGATGAACTCGTCAGCACGATGCGTGTCGATAATCGACTGCATGATCACGTTGTAGTATTCGTGTTTCTTCTCGCCGTATGCGCTGTAGCTTTCGTGCAGCAGTTCCTCGATGATGTAGCCGAATTCCTTAGGCAGTTCCTTGCGGATTTTCGAACGAGTATATTTCGATGAAACCTCCCTCGAAACCTTAATAAGCTGGTTGAGAGTTGTTACATAGAAGTCATTGAGTTTCTGCTCTGTAGCCTTGATGAGTTGAAGTTTTTGTTCGGGATAGTAGATGAGCGTACACAACTCTTTTTTCTCCCCCTTTCGGAGCGTTGTTCCGAAGATTTCCTCCACCTTCCTCTTCACGTATCCCGAGGCGTTGCGCAGCACGTGGTTGAAGGCATCGCTCTCCCCGTGAGGGTCGCTGATGAAGTGTTCCGTTGGCTTTGGCAAATTCAGGATAGCCTCCAAGTTGATGATTTCCGTACTCGCATCCGCAATCGTAGGATAACTCTGTGCCAACAGTTGCAGATAGCGCAAGTCCTCCTTGATGCTTTCCTCATTCAGTATGTTTTCTTTCTCCATAGTTTTTCCCAAATAGTTTTCGTGAAGCAAAGTTTTCTTACTCATTCCTCATTTTCACTCTTCACTCTTCACTTTTCACTCTTCACTTTTCACTTTTCACTTTCCTTATTCCTCGTTTTCTCGTTGTTTCTTCTCGCCGATGAGCTGGAAGTCCTTCGGGCGAAGTACAAAGGTTGAGCCAAGATATTTTTCCTTCACTATCGTGTTTTGTGCCAATTCTGGTGGTGTTCCCTTAAACAGGATTCTTCCCTCAAACAGCAGATAGGCGCGGTCGGTGATGCAGAGCGTTTCCTGCACGTTGTGGTCCGTGATGAGAATGCCGATGTTCCTGTCTTTCAGTTTCCACACAATATATTGGATGTCCTCCACGGCGATGGGGTCCACACCCGCAAAGGGTTCGTCGAGCATGATGAATTTGGGGTCGATGGCCAGGCATCGTGCAATTTCGCAGCGACGGCGCTCACCGCCCGACAACTGGTTACCGTTGTTCTTCCTCACCTTCTGCAAGCGGAACTCGTCGAGCAGACTTTCCATCTTCTCCTTCCGTTGTTCCCGTGTGATGTCCTTGCGCATTTCCAGCACCGTCATCAGGTTGTCCTCCACACTCATCGTCCTAAACACCGACGCTTCCTGAGCAAGGTAGCCCACACCAGCTTGTGCACGTTTCGCCACGGGGTAATGCGTGATTTCCGTATCGTTCAGAAACACCTTTCCTCCGTTGGGAACCACCAGTCCTGTTGTCATGTAGAACGAAGTGGTCTTTCCAGCACCATTCGGACCCAGCAGTCCCACGATTTCGCCCTGTCTCACGTGGATTGACACATCGTTCACGACGGTTCGTTTTCCGTATGTCTTCACCAGGTGGCGAGTGTAGAGCGTCTGGCGGTCTTCCGAAAACGCTGGCACCTCCGCATCGCCCGCATTGGTCGTTGCACTTTTCAATATCTCTTCTGCCATTCTGAAACCAAATAAATTGTGCAAAAGTAATAAATCTTTATTTAATCTTCGCAATCTCCTGTAAAAAGATATGTTAAAACAAACAAAATTAACAAAATCTTGCAATACGAAAGTCCTGCTTCATCCATTCCTTATTCCTCATTCCTCTTTATGTACGATGTTCGGTGTTTCTCTACTGAATTCCCGCTCTTCAATCTTTTTTTTGCCTGAAAAGGCTACTAACCCACTTTTTTTTCTTATTTTTGCAGTTTGAAACAAGAATTCACCCTTCATTGCAATGATTTCACTCAAACGCACGCTCACCGAATTAGGACAATATGTGCAGACTATGGGGCGCACCTTGGCCGTGCCCGACCGTATGCGCATGTTTTATAAGCAATACGTCACCGAGATGTATCAGTTAGGCTACAATTCCATCGGTCTGGTCCTCATCATATCATTCTTCATTGGTGCAGTCATCTGTCTGCAAATCAAGCTCAACATTCAGAGCGCATGGATGCCGCGCATGGTTGTGGGATACACCACACGCGAAATCATGCTCCTCGAGTTTTCCTCCTCCGTCATGTGTCTCATCCTTTCAGGAAAAGTCGGTTCCAACATCGCTTCCGAATTGGGTACCATGCGCATCACCCAGCAGATTGATGCCTTGGACATCATGGGAGTCAATTCAGCCAACTACCTCATCCTTCCCAAGATACTCGGTCTGATGACCATGATGCCCATCCTCGTCACCCTCAGTGTGTTTGCAGGAATCGTCGGAGCCTACGCCACCTCCTTCATGGGCATTACCACCATCCCCGAACTCGACGAAGGTTTCCGCTACGACTTCAATCAGTGGTTCTTCTGGTGCGGTATGATCAAGGCCATCGTCTATGCCTTCATCATTTCCAGCGTCTCAGCCTTCAAGGGTTACAGCGTGGTGGGAGGATCCGTCGAAGTGGGTAAGGCATCAACCGATGCCGTGGTAGCTTCCTCCATCCTCGTTCTCTTTGCCGACGTGTTCCTCACCCAGATACTCACCTGATAGCAGGCGAAATCTCCCCCTCTTGGGGAGTTTAGTACGATTACTTCATGTTTCATCATCCCACGCCCAATAGTTTTATCCTTTTAATTTTCATTTGCACATGATACAAGTCTCTCATCTCTTTAAGTCATTCGAAGACAAGGAAGTGCTCAAAGATATCAACGCCACTTTCAACAACGGACAAATCAACCTCATTATCGGGCAGAGTGGTAGTGGTAAGACCGTGCTCATGAAAAACATTGTAGGACTGCTCACCCCCACCAAAGGACAAATCCTTTACGACGACCGTGACTTTGTCAGTATGCCCAAGAAGGAGAAGATACTCCTTCGGCGCGAGATGGGTATGATATTCCAGAGTTCAGCCCTTTTCGAATCCCTCACCGTCTTGGAGAATGTCATGTTCCCGCTCGACATGTTCTCCGACCTCTCCCGTGACGACCGAGTGAAGCGGGCGCAGTTCTGCTTGGAGCGAGTCAACCTCAAAGGCACAGACGCCAAGTTGCCAGCTGAGCTGTCGGGAGGTATGCAGAAGCGAGTGGCTATTGCCCGAGCCATCGTCCTTCAGCCCCGTTACCTCTTCTGCGACGAGCCCAATTCAGGTCTCGACCCCAAGACATCCATCGTCATTGACGAACTCATCCAGGGAATTACCCATGAGGACCAAATCACCACCATTGTGAACACCCACGACATGAATTCCGTGATGGGCATTGGTGAGAACATCACCTTCATTTGTGAGGGTAGGGCAGAGTGGCAGGGTTCCAACAAGGAGATTATGGATGCCACCAACAAACCGCTGCAAGACTTCATCTTCTCTTCCGACATCCTCCGACAAGCCAAAATCGCCTACGACGAGCAAAAGGCGTCAGGCAATCATTAAGGGTGCATGAATTTCGAAAACATAATTCCCCCAATTCCTATGGTCGAAAAGGAGAAACGGAACTCATTTTTTCATTTATCTTTGTCAATCCGTGTCCCATTTTTTCTTCTTCTTTTTTCACTCTCTGCTTTACTGTCCGTCGAAGTATTTGCCCAACACCCATCCCTGTTTTCCTTGGTCAGCTATAACTGCGAAAACGCTTTCGACACCATCCATTCTCCCCAGCATCAGGACACTGACTTCCTGCCTTCTGGAAAACAGCATTGGACTCGTTTCCGCTTCGCCCGAAAGATGCAACGTGTTGCTCAAGTACTACTTGCAGCAGATACTCTCAAACCAGTGGATATCGCAGTGTTACAGGAAGTGGAATCGGATTCGTGCCTTTCTTATCTTATCCATCAAACTCCCCTTGCTTCCTTAGCGTACAATTATCTGTTGACGGATACGCACGACGCTCGTGGCATCCGCTTGGCCATGGTCTATCAACCACTGTGTTTCCATCTCATCGACTACAAATGCATTTCCCTTTCCGACTCGTTGCTGGCTGCGAGAGGATGGCGTGACACACGTCCCGTTCTTCATGCATGGGGACGAATCGCCTCGGGTGATACTCTCCATATCTACGCTGTTCATCTTCCCTCCCAACTTGGAGGGGAGGAGGCAAGGCAGAAGCGGACGGAGCTGCTACGCCTGTTGGCGAAGGACATCAATGAGCTCATTCGCCAGTGGCCCGATTCTCGCATCGTCCTTGCTGGCGATTTCAATGCACCGCCCGCATCCAAGGACATCAAGTCTTTTGCACGTCTTTGTCCATCTCTCCATAACCTTGTGGCTCAACTACCATCGGGCTCTTATAAATATAAAGGTGTATGGGAATGGATTGACCAAATTTGGGTAAGTCCATCGCTTGCGCGTATTTCCACTTCGTTTCGGACCTTGACTTCTCCGTTTCTATTTCAGACAGACCATTCTTTTGGGGGCAGCAAGCCCTTTCGAAGTTATCAGGGGCCTGTCTATCTGGGCGGTTTCTCGGATCATCTTCCTGTGGTCTATCAGTTTCCACTTGGCGATTAGGTGAATATTCGGCGAAAGTAGAAATGTGGTCGCCTCTGGCGAGTTATCGGGTTTACTGGCTTTGCTCGCAAAGAAATCCCACAAATCTTTACATTAAATATGTTACGCAAAAAGCCCGAAAGTGGATGGACTTTCGGGCTGATGTGTTTGGGGGCTATGCTGGGGTTATTGCTTCTTGAAGAGGAATCCTGTCTTCATGCCCTTGTAGGTGGATGAGAGGTCGGCGATGGCACCGAGGGTGGCGTTTCCCGACTTGGCTGCTACTGCCTGTGCAATGCTAAGCATCTTGGAAGAGTCGTAAGTGAGGGCGAGTTCGGAAGATGAGACGGTGACATAGCAAGTTGGCAACGACAGGATTGTGCCCTGGATGTTGGCAGTTTTGGACTTGGCGTCGTAGGTGTATGTACCGCTATATTGCTTGCCGTTCATGGTATAAACGCAGGTGTTGTCCTGATTGAAGGTGAGGGAGAACTTGCCTGGGGTGATGCCAATCTTCTTGTAGTAAGGCGCCAGTTTGTTCTGAACGATGTTGTTGACAACGCCGCTGCCGATTTGTGCCAATGCGTTTTCGCTTTCGAACTGGATGGCTGGCTCGGCATAGATCCATGTGCCATAGATGCTGTTGACGTTGTTGGAAGTGGAGAGTCCGCTGGTGAGGATTCCGATGATGCTACTGATGGCGGAACCGTTGGTGATAGCTCCTGTGGCTCCAGCAGATGGGTCCTGACCTGTTAGAACGCCGGTGGCGATGCTTCCGAGGATATTGCCCATGTTGGACGACGAGTTAGTTTGTGGACCACATCCTGAGAGGAGGAAGGAGCCAGTGAGAACGGCTACGATGAGTTTGATTTTCTTCATTTGGCGTGAATTTGGTTTAATGAGCAAATGGTTGAGGGAAAAGAGCGAGAAGCGGGATTGTGTCGCTTTTTTCTTATGTCGTCGCAAATTTAACCATTTTTTCCTAATACGGCAATGGGAATGTCTGTAAATTAGTAATGTTTAAACTTTCATTGACTTGTTTTAAGCGTTGATTGGGGTGCTGTGTGGGAAAAAACTTGTAACTTTGCGCCAAAATCAATATCGAATGCTACAGTTTGTTTGTTTTGGAAGTGGAAGCAGCGGTAATTGCTCGTATGTGAGCAACGGCACCGATGCTGTGCTGATTGATGCGGGGATTGGAATCCGCAGACTGAAGCGCTACATAAGGGAATATGGTTTGAAGACTTCCATTCTGCGTGGTGTCCTCATCACGCACGATCATTCAGACCACATCAAGGCGGCAGGATATGTGAGCAACGACTTGAACTTGAAGGTGTTCACCACTGCTGCGGTTCATGAGGGGATGCGCCATTACTACCACACGATGCGAAAGGTGGAGGCAAGCCATGACGTGAACATAGAGAAGGGTGTGACCTTTGAATTGGGCACGACGTTGAAGGTGACGGCATTCCCGTTGCCTCATGATGCAACGGACAATGTGGGCTTCTGCATTGAGTCGGCTGATGGGGATACGTTTTGCGTGATGACTGATATTGGTGCGCCGACAGAGGAGGTGAACGCGTATATCAGCAAGGCGAACTACCTGATGATAGAGGCTGACTTTGATGTGGAGATGCTCAAAAATGGTCCTTATCCCCAATACTTGAAGAAGCGTATCACCAGCGGTACGGGGCATCTGAGCAATGACCAGACGGCTCAGGTGCTGGCTGACAATTTCCATGAGGGACTGCGCCATGTGTGGCTGTGTCACCTGAGCGAGCAGAACAACCATCCTGAGTTGGCTCGCAAGACGGTGGAGCAGAAACTGCGCCAGTATGGTATCATTGCTGGTGTGGACTTCGAGCTGGATGTGCTGAAACGACATGTGGTGTCGGGACCATGGACGGAGGAAAGTGAAAAGTGAAAAGTGGAAAGTGGAAAGTGAAAAGAGGAAAGTGAAAAGTGAAAAGTGGAAAGTGAAAAATTAAAAGTTAAAAATAAAAAATGGAGAATGTAATATGAGTTCTTCATTTTTCATTTAGTTGATATGTTGGACGAAAGATTTAAAGTTGCACTGTTTGATGTAGATGGCACTTTGGTGGATTCTGAAGGACAGTATTCCGTGTTTTGGGGTGATATGGGCAGACGCTATCATCCCGAGATGGAGAATTTCTGTGATGTCATCAAAGGCACGACACTGACGCAGATATTAAATAGGTATTTCCCTGCGGAGAAGCATGAAGAAATAGAGGAAGAGCTGGATGCCTACGAAGCACAGATGAAGTTTGAGTTTGTGGATGGAGCTGAGGATTTTGTGCGTGACATCCACAGAAGGGGTGTGAAATGTGCGGTGGTGACGAGCTCGAACGAGAAGAAGATGAGTAGCTTGAGACGCTGTATTCCTTATTTTGATGAATTGTTCGACCGCGTGTTGACAGCTGAAATGTTCTCGGCTTCGAAACCGAACCCCGACTGCTATTTGTTGGGCGCCAAGGTATTTGGTGCGAAGGTGGAGGAATGCGTAGTATTTGAAGATGCGTTGACAGGACTGGAGGCAGGAATGCGAGCTGGTATGTTTACGATTGGTTTCCCTACTACAAATCCACGGGAGGTGATTGAAAGCAGATGCAGCTTGGTGGTTGATAGCTTCAGGGATTTGAGCTATGAGGGGATTGTAAGTTGTAAAATGAATATAAAAAGGTAATTAATCATATAGAGAAAAAATTATGGCTGGTTATTTAGTAGAAGACAAGCGGAAGGTGACAACGCACCGCTTGATGCAAATGAAGCAGGAAGGCAAGAAAATTGCCATGTTGACTTCGTATGATTACACAACGGCTCAGATTGTGGATTCGGCTGGCATGGATGTGATACTTGTCGGCGACTCGGCTTCGAATGTGATGGCAGGTAATATGACGACGCTGCCAATAACACTTGACCAGATGATTTATCATGCTAAGTCGGTGGTTCGTGCCGTGCAGCGTGCGTTGGTGGTGTGTGATATGCCATTCGGTACGTATCAGACCAACTGCACGGAGGGCGTGAAGAATGCCATCCGTATCATGAAGGAAAGCCACTGCGATGCGCTGAAGCTGGAAGGTGGTGTGGAAATCATTGAAACAGTGAGGAAGATATTGGATGCTGGTATTCCTGTGATGGGACACCTGGGACTGACTCCTCAGTCAATCAACAAATTTGGTACTTACACGGTTCGTGCTAAGGAGGAGGCTGAGGCTCAGAAGCTCATAAGCGATGCCCATGCGCTGGAAGATGCTGGCTGTTTCTCAATTGTACTGGAGAAGATTCCAGCTGCGTTGGCTGCTCGTGTGGCAAGTGAACTGACCATTCCTATCATCGGCATCGGTGCTGGCGACAAAGTGGATGGGCAGGTGCTTGTTGTGGCTGATATGTTAGGCATGACAAAAGGTTTCACTCCTAAGTTCTTGCGCCGCTACGCCGACCTATCGACCATCATGATGGATGCCATTGGACATTATATTGAAGATGTCAAGAATTGCGACTTCCCGAATGAAAACGAGCAATATTAAGGTCTGAATTCTTAATAAACGTAAAAAACTTGCTAAATTCACAAATTTTTTCTATATCTTTGCATAGCAATTCTTTATGCATCAATGAATTAATCATGTCAGAACATCAAAAATTGTGTCTGATGGAGGTTTTTGGGGTTGGTGAATAGAGTTTTTGTGAGATAAGGAAAATAGCAAGAAATGAAAGCGAAAAAGATTCTTTTTATTACTCAGGCCATGGTTCCGTTTGTGCCAGAGGACGCAAAATCGCTGATGGGACGTTTTCTCCCACAGACAATTCAGGAGTCAGGTCATGAAATCAGAACCTTCACACCCAAATGGGGGATGATTAACGAACGCCGCAATCAGTTGCATGAGGTGATTCGCCTTTCGGGTATGAACATTATCATCGATGAGACCGACCATCCGTTAATCATCAAGGTTGCTTCAATTCCTCAGGCTCGGATGCAAATCTACTTCATAGACAATGACGACTACTTCATGAAGCGTGGAATGATTTGTGATGAGAATGGAGAGGAATATGAGGACAACGGTGAGCGTGCCATCTTCTATGCGCGTGGCGTATTAGAGACGGTGAAGAAATTGCGTTGGGTTCCTGACGTGATTCATTGCCATGGCTGGATTACGGCTCTTGCCCCTCTCTTCATCAAGAAGGCGTATGTGGATGAGCCATCGTTTGCCGATGCGAAGGTTGTATTTTCTGCCTCGTCGCCTGAGTTCAGCCGAGAGCTTGGCGATGAAACGATGAACTGCATACCATTCAGAGGTGCTACGCTTTCAGACATTCAGGAAATTTGCGATCAAAAATTTGGCTACGACGAATTGCAGAAAATCGCCATCAAGTTTTCCGACGGTGTGGTGTTCGATGATGACAATGTGAGTGAGGATGTGAAGGACTACGCCAAAAATCGGAACATACCTGTGCTGCCATATCAAGGTGAGGACTACAAAGATGCCTACAACCAGTTCTATGAGCAGGTAATGGGTGGCGACAACTAAAAAAGCGTTACATTTAACTTCATTGGTTTATATGTTTCAACATTTCAGAGGATTCACATTCAAAGCTTTGCTGGTAATCCTCTCCATTATTTTTGTTTTCACTTCGTGTGATGACTCCACGAGCACATTAGGCGTAGGGATGATGCCTGAGTCAAGTTTCTTGACCAAGCAGTATCAGACTTATGGTGTGAAGACTCGTTCGTATGAGGTGGGCGACTCTGTCCTTGCCCGAACGAGTACATGCTATTTGGGCCGTTTCTCTGACCCAGAGACAGGAACCGTGATTCAGAGTGATTTCTTAGCTCAGTTCCATGTGCTGGAAAACAGTCTCATAGAGGATTCTTTGCTGATTAACGACAGTATTTCGAATTGCTATCTTCGTTTGTTCTATGGATCATACGTTGGTGACTCATTGGCAAGTTTCAAGTTGAGTGTCTATCCGCTCGACTCTGTGATGAGTCCAGATGAAAACTACTATACGAATATAGAAGCAGCCCGTTTCTATGATGAGTCGAAAGACCCAATCGTCTCGAAATGGTACACGCTCTCTGACCGAAATGTGGATGAAAGCGTTCGCTGGTCAACTAAGGTATATTCTCCGCATATCAGTATCAAGTTGCCTAAAGATGTAGGACAGAAGATATATGAGGCTTTCCTGGATGACAACACCATCTTCAAAAATTCTGAAACGTGGATTAACAGTGGACTAATAGGCAGTAAAGGGTTCTACTTTAAGTTGGAGAAAGGTGATGGTGCGATTGCCTATATTACTTCGTGTCGTTTGGATTTGGAATTTAACGTTCCAACGCAAAAAGTGGATTCGGTGGCAGGCTTCTCATTGGTGTCAACGGAAGAAGTGGTGCAAGCCAATCGTTTTGACAATTCGAACTTGGAATCCTTGCTTTCGGACGAAACAGCTACATATCTGAAAAGTCCAGCAGGTATCTTTACTGAAGCTACTTTGCCAACAAGTCAAATCAACATTACAGATACCATCAATCAGGCAAGTTTGACATTCACTCGCTATAATTCCGATTTTCAGAATGGATTTAAGTTAGCTATTCCTAAAACGCTGCTGATGGTGCGTCTGGACGACTACTTGAAAGGATATTTCGAAAGATATACGCTTGTTGATGACAAGACATCTTATCTGGCAACATTCAATTCCTCTACCAATTCTTACGAATTTAGTAATATCTCTAAACTGATTACTACTATTCTTCGCGAAAAGAAATTGGGTAAGGCAACGGCAAATGCAGACAAGGTACTTCTGATACCAGTAGTTGCTACATACGATAGTAATAAAAAATTGGTAAGGCTAACACACGATTTCTCCTTGACAAGTGCTCGATTGGTTGGAGGACAAGATGAAATTCAACTGAAAGTAATTTATAGCACTTATCACAAATAAGAATCTACTTGAACAAAAAAAGAAAGCTCCAAACATGATGATGTCTGGAGCTTTCTTATTTTTGTCTATATTTATGGTGAATCCTATGGACTAATAATCTTGTGGGGTAAACTTGAATTTCATAACTTCTTTACCTGTTGTTACGGAGCGATAGATGTAAATGAAATTCAAATATGCTTCCTTCTGGTGGCGCATATCTACGCTGTTGATAATTCCACGTCGGAGCTCTGCCTCAACAGATGCCATGTTTCGTGTTAAGACGGCTTCGGAACTTTCATCCAAGATGGTGTAATAGTAAATCATGTCGTTGGTACCATCATTATGAAACACCATGCTGTCGGTACGAATAACGCCATCAGCACTGACTGATGGACATTTGGTCTTGGTAAATTCCTGAGCCTCTCGCTTGAATCGCTCGCCTTTTGATTCTTGACAGGAAGAAAGCGAAACGAGAACTAGGATGGAGAAAAGGGAAAGGAGAAATGATTTCTTCATAGAGATGTCTTTGTTGTGAAAAGTAATTATCCTTGTGGCAACGCCTGTCTGAGTGCACGAGCTAATTGATCGGGACAAGATGTTGCCTTCATGCCACATCTGATTCCTTCCAGTTTCTTTATGACATCGTCTATTTTCTGTCCCTTGACGAGTGAGCTGATACCAAGTGTATTGCCTGGACAGCCTCCGATAAACTGCACGCTGTTGATGATTCGCGTTTCATCGTCAACATCTGCAAGAATCATTTTGGAGCAGGTTCCTTGGGGTTGGTATTCTATTTTCATAGTGGTAGGGTGTAAGAGTAATGATTGAATTGTTATGGGATAGAAAACCGAACCATGGGAGATGATGATTTATTATCTTCGCATAGTTCGGTTGTTGTGTGAAACGAACAGTGTTGTCTTACTTCATGTTGGTGTAAACACTCTGCACGTCGTCGAATTCTTCCAGGCGCTCTACCATCTTGTCAATGGTTTCACGCTGCTCCTCGGTTACTTCCTTCAAGTCGTTTGGAACGTATGTGAAATCGGCTTGAATGATTTCGTAACCATTTTGCTCGAGGTAGCTTTGGATTTGTGCGAAACTCTTTGGGTCACCATAGATGGTAATAGTCTTTTCGCCTGTGTCCTCATTTTCTTCCTCATCGAATTCGTCACTTACTCCGTAATCGATGAGTTCAAGAATCATTTCGTCCATATCCATGCCTTCCTTTTCCTTGAAGGAGAAGAGGGAGAAGTGGTCGAAGAGGTATGCGAGCGAACCCATGGTGCCGAGGGTACCATTGAACTTGTTGAAAATGGAGCGTACATCGGCAACGGTACGAGTAGGATTGTCAGTGAGTGTGTCAACGAAAATGGCAATTCCGTGAGGTCCATAGCCTTCGTATGTCATAGTTTTCCAGCTGTTTTTATCTTTTCCAGCTGCATTCTTGATGGCACGCTCAATGTTGTCCTTTGGCATGTTCTCGTGCTTACAAGTAGCAATGATAGCACGCAGACGGGAGTTGTTCTCTGGGTCTGGACCGCCTTCTGCCACAGCAATAGCGATTTGTTTGCCAAGACGTGTAAATGTTTTTGCCATGTTGCCCCAACGCTTCAGTTTGCGGGCTTTACGAAATTCAAATGCTCTTCCCATTGGATTGTATGATTTTAATTTTTATTGTTTTATTCTTTTTGTAAAAAGTAGCAGATGATAAGACATGTAGTAGGAATCAGAATGTAGATATTGAATCCCGAGTAGTAGATTTGCAAGAGCCAAAGTACAATTAAGATATAATAGAGGGCTCTGAATATCTGCTTCTTTCTCATCTGCCTCAGGATGATTCTTTAACGCAAAGGATTATGAGGGTTTATTTACCTCTTACCTTGGCATTGAGTTGCTTGCAGATGTTCTGCTCAATCTTGTTCATGATAGCTTCAATCTGCTTGTCGTTCATTGTTTTCTGCTCATCCTGCAGGAGGAAGTTCACAGCGTAGCTCTTCTTGCCTTCCTCAAGGTTCTTTCCCTCATACACATCGAAGAGGCGAACTTCCTTGAGGACTTTCTTTTCGCTCTGATATGCGATTCTTTCGATTTCAGCGAATTCGATATTCTTGTCGAGAAGGAGTGCCAAGTCACGGCTGACAGCAGGGAACTTAGGAATTTCTGTGAAACTGACATTCTTGTTCTTCACGGTCTTCATCAGTGCATTCCAGTTGAAGTCAGCGAAATAGACAGGTGATTCAATTTCGAGTTTTGATGTCTGTTTCTTGCTAACAATACCAAACTGAACAATGAGCTTGCCGCCACGGTTCGAGATAGTTTGAGATGCAGAGAAGATGTCGTTCTTAGCTTCGCCAAAGACAAGTGCACCAAATGGAACTCCAAGACGTGTGAGAATATTCAGAACGTATGCTTTCAGTTCATAAACAGAAGATGCTTCGTCTGCATGAGCCCAGTTGCCGTTGACGCGCTTACCCGTAAGCCACAGGCCGAGGTGGTAGTCTTCGCTGTATGCTGCTAGAATCTGATGTGAGGTTTCACCTGAAGGAACAAGGTGGGAGTTATCCTGTTTCTTTTCAGGATTGAAGAAATAGCAGTTTCCGAACTCGAATAATTTCAAGTCAGAGATTTTGCGGTTGATATTATGGCTTATGCTTTCCAGTCCACCGAAAAGCAGCGTCTGACGCAATACTCCAAGATCCTGACTGAGTGGATTCATGATGTGAA
The DNA here is from genome assembly GCA_902798705.1 of uncultured Bacteroidales bacterium. Taxonomy (GTDB): domain Bacteria; phylum Bacteroidota; class Bacteroidia; order Bacteroidales; family Bacteroidaceae; genus UBA3839. The sequence goes on along the minus strand of CADBXS010000008.1, from coordinate 37,746 downwards.
CAAGGTTCTCTGCCTTGCACACATCTTCCATGTTGTCATAATAGGAAGTCTTTGTCAGGGAATTGTTAAGGATTTCATTAAATCCACAACCCACCAATTGCTCACTAATCAGGTTCTGCAATTTGTTGCTTCGGTCGAGCTCACCCTTCACGGTGAGTGATGACTTCAGCTGAGTCGGAATTTCCACATTGTCATATCCGTAGATACGGAGAATTTCTTCCACAACATCGCAAGGACGGGTGACATCTACACGATATGCAGGAACTTCGAGTTTCATTCCGTCTTCGTTCTTTTCCAGAATCTTCATGCCAAGATTCTCGCAAATGCTTTGCATCGTTTCGACAGGAATGTCCTTGCCAATAAGGTCACGGCAATACTGGTATTCTAAATCCACAATGGCATTCTGAGGAAGCGTGTCGTTCTTTACGTCCTTGATTTCCATTGCGATTTCTCCACCTGCTAATTCCTTTGCGAGGAGTGCTGCCATCTTCAATGCATAAATCTGCCCTTCAGGGTCGATGCCACGTTCAAAACGGAACGAAGCGTCAGTCTGAAGGCCATGACGGCGTGCAGATTTGCGAATCCATGTTGGATGGAAATAAGCAGACTCAAACAACACATCCTTGGTCGTTTCGTAGGTTCCAGAACCTTTACCACCAAACACTCCAGCAATACACATTGGCTCTTCTGCATTGCAGATCGCGAGGTCTTTCTCGCTTAGCTTGTGCTCAACACCGTCGAGTGTAACAAAAGGAGTGCCTTCAGGCATTGCTTTCACAACAATCTTTTCACCCTTGATCATATCTGCATCGAAGCAGTGGAGAGGCTGTCCATATGCCATCATAATGTAGTTAGTAATATCTACAATGTTGTTGATAGGACGGAGACCGATGGTATTGAGCTTCTCTTTGAGCCACTTTGGAGATTCCTTCACGTCGCAGTTTTTCACTGTTACAGCGCAATAGCGAGGGCAGGCTTCTTGTTGCTCTACGACTACATCGATGTCGAGATTGTGAGATTCCACTTTAAAATCATCCACGGATGGACGGTGAAGGCTTGTTTCATAACCATTCTGCTTCAGATATGCATAAAAGTCACGAGCAACTCCCCAATGAGAACAAGCATCGGAATGGTTAGGAGTGATGTCAACTTCTATCACCCAGTCGCTTTCCAAACCATAGTATTTGGCAGCAGGTGTTCCAACAACAGCGTCTTCTGGCAGAACGATAATTCCGTCGTGGCTTGTGCCGATTCCGATTTCGTCTTCTGCACAAATCATTCCGTTCGATTCAATGCCACGGAGCTTGCTCTTCTTAATAACAAATTCCTTGTCGCCGTCATAAAGTACTGTTCCGAGTGTTGCAACAATCACTTTCTGTCCTGCTGCCACATTAGGAGCTCCACAAACAATCTGTTCTACATGATTATCGCCTTCATCCACCGTACACACATGCATGTGATCGCTATTTGGATGAGGCTCACAGGTGAGAACCTGACCGACAACAAGTCCTTCGAGTCCACCTTTGATGGACTGCACTTCTTCGATAGCGTCAACTTCCAAACCAACACTGGTAAGGGCATCTGCCACTTCCTGTGCAGTCATGTCGAAATCGACGTATTCTTTTAGCCATTTGTAACTGACGTTCATATATTTCTTTTTGTGATGATTTCTAATGATTGGCAAAGAAAAACGTGCATGAACTTCTTTGCACAAAGAAATTGGGACCATCAGACCTGTTCTGTGTCCCACACATTTACTTTATCAGTGCAAAGTTAGACATTTTTCTTTGAAATAGGAAGAATTTGTAAAAGAAAAAGCAACTACGCTGTTGCCACAGTCGTAATTGCTTTCAAAATCTTATTTCTGATGGAGTTTTCTTCTACTTATTAGCAGACAGAAAGATGTTTTTTCAGTTGTTTCTCTGCCCCCATCTCCAATGCTGTTGAGGTCCTTGGCCAAACCTGTTGCGCTGAGGGGAGAATCTTCTTAAGGCTTCCATGTTGAACTTCTGAATCGCAAAGCGAACCTTATGGATTTTCTTCCAAGAAAGAACGCTGTGGAATTTCTTGTAATATTCCTTCTCTATCTTTCTGTTTTGCAAGTCAAGCTCCAATGTTTTATTGATGGCATCCTCATAGTCCGACTCCGTCGATTTGTCGTTGAGCTTTCCCATGATTTCCCGTCCTTGCTGGTCGTTCTTGAACTGCTTGAGGCGCATCTCTTTAAGAAGAGGGAAGAACTGTTTGCTTTCTTCAGGAGTTAGTCCCACTTCCTGGGTAATGAATGATTCCATCCATTTGTCAAACTCTTGTGGATTGAATCGCCGATGCTCTCTGTTCTCTGGCTTCTGCTCATACTTGTTGAATTGTGCTTGCGCATCATTGACAGAAAGTAGTAGGAAGGCTATGATATAAATGATACTTCTTTTCATGTGTTTCATTCTTTCAGTTTGTTGTTTTTTATCTTCAGAGTCTAATGTTCGGTTTTTCTTGTGTCCGTCTTGTTTTGAAAAGGGGCAATGCAACCTTTCCCCTTTCTTGATGAAGGTTTAGATTACATTGCTCCAGATAGATAGCTGTAGATGTCGGTGTTATCCACCATGGCATATTCCAACATTTCCTCCTGATATTCAGAGTCGTACATGCTTGACGTTTCCGTCTGTGCCATGCGCATTTCTCCAACACCATTCGAACTGTTTGGAATCGTGATAAAGAGAACTGCCACTGCAATGCATGCTGCTGCGGCAATACTCCATCCCATCCACTTCCGCGATGATTTGCGAGGTTCCATACTCACAATCTTTGCATGGCTCTCGCTTTCCTTCTCCTCAGCTTCCACTTCTGGAATATTCATCATCACGCGTGCCGTCAGGTTCTCGAAATACCCATCTGGTACAGTGAAGGGATTGCGCTTGCTTTGAGTGTTTATGTCAAATTGCTTCATATTGTAAGTAGATTTCTTGTCTTTATGACTGATTGGTTGACAAATAGTTTAATCTTTTATGCAAAAATTTTTCATTATTTTTTAATAATTACGGATTTACCTGCTTGTCATTCTCGTTGTTGAAAGTATTCTTCGATTTTCTTGACGGCAATGTGATAGGAAGCTTTCAGGGCTCCTACGCTTGTTCCCGTGATTTCTGCCATATCTTCATATTTCATTTCCTGAAAATATTTCATATTGAAAACCGCTCGTTGCTTGGCAGGGAGAGAAGCAACTGCAGCTTGAAGCATGGCTTCCGTTTCGTCACCGTCGAAGTATGTATCGCTTTCCAGTGTGTTGGCAAGGGTAGGGGCATCGTCATCATCATCCAGCACATTCGTGTCGAGCGAAATAGTGTCTTTCTGCTTGCTGAGGAACGTTAGGCTTTCATTGTAGGCTATCTTGAAGAGCCATGTGGAGATTTTTGCATCACCTCTGAAATTACCTATGCTGTTCCATGCTTTGAGAAAGGTATTTTGGAGCACGTCGTCTGCATCATCGTGGTATGTCACCATCCTTCGGATTTGCCAATAGAGGCTTTCACCGAAGTGTCCCACCATTTCCTCAAACGCTCGCCGCTGTGTCGAAGGATTCTGAAGTCGAGCTACCAATTCTTGCTCGTCAAATTGTTTCATGTTCCATCTTCTTTAATAAATCCCTGTTCAATAAAAAAATCCCTGTCTATGTCTGGTGAGGGCATAAACAAGGAATCTTTTAGGGATGTCCGCAGATATGCTTAGCGGAGATATACTTTGCGAGCTACCTTGCCAATCTTGATGATATAGCATCCTTTTGGCAGGTTGTCCAACTCTATGATTTTGTCGGAACTGTCGATACGCTGAGTCACAACCTTCACACCAGTCATGTTGTAGATTTCTATCACCATCTTCTCAGCGTTCTTGATGTGGATAGTTGACTCGTTCACACTAATAGTAATTGGAGCCACCTCCTGTTCAATGGTTGTGCGCTGCTGCTGTATATCTTGAGCTTTCACGTCCATTGGCATGGCAAGGAGGAAAGCCGCAGTAATCATTATGAATATCTTCTTCATCATAGGCATCTATTTTTGAAGTTCTTTTGTCGTAATTTCGTTTCGTTATTTGCGTAATTTCACATAAATGTGTACCATGTTTAAGGCAAATTGCCCATTGACAACAGCCTATTCCACGGTTTTCAATTGCAAATTTATTGTAAGTAAACCAAACTTGCAAATTTTTTTCGTATTTTTTTACGGATTTGTGTAATTTTTTTGTGTTTACACCGTTACCACAAGTCCTTCTTTTGCTAAAATGGTGTTTTCAAACACTTCAGATGCCTCTTTTAAGAGAATCGACTCATCATCGTAACGCGAAGAGTAATGCCCCAGCATCAGTTGCTTGGCTCCAGCCAGTCGTGCTATTTCAGCTGCTTGCTTTGCCGTGGAGTGATAAACCTTTGAACAAAGCTGCTTTTCGCTTTCTGCAAACGTTGCTTCATGGTAGAGCAAATCCACACCTTTCATCATCTCTGCTATTTCTGGTCGAAACACAGTGTCGGAGCAATAAGCGAAAGAACGAGCGGGCGTTGGTGGAGTAGTGATAAGTTCATTCTTGATGACATCGCCATTAGGCATGACAAAGTCGAGTCCTGCTTTCACATTGTTGATTTGTGAAATGGGGATAGCATATTTTTCAATGGCATCCTTCAGAATGTGGCGCGACAATTCTTTCTCCTTAAAATAATATCCGCAGCAGCGAATTCTGTGCTTCAATGGAATGGAAAACACCTGCAAGCTCCTGTCTTCATAAATGCAGGTGTTTTGATGAGTGTCGATAGGATGAAACACCACTTCGTATGTCATACCATTACAATGGTAGTCGATAAGCGGTTGAAAGAGGGTATCAATATCCTGAGGCCCATACACATGGAGTGGGGCGGTGCGTCCCAATAGTCCGAGGGTAGAGATGAGTCCCATCAAGCCAAAGCAATGGTCGCCATGAAGATGAGAGATGAAAACTGTGAAGAGACGATTCAAATGAATTCTATTTCGCCGAAGTTCCACTTGCGTACCCTCTGCACAATCCACCAGGAAATACTTCTCTCGGATGTTCACCACCATTCCGCTTCCATTATGCTTCACTGTTGGCAAAGCACTTCCACATCCTAACACCGTCACCTCGAATTTTTCCATCTATGCGCGTATATATATAAATAAGGTGTAATTTAGAAAGAAAAAACGAAAACGAAAACTTGCCATACAGATGGCAAAGCCTTCGTTTTCGTTATCATCAGAAAGGATGTCTTCTTACTTCTTGTTTTCCATTTCAGCCTTCAGTGCAGCGAGAGCATCGATGTCACCGAGGGTCTGGCTTGCAGCCTTATTCTGGATAGATGGACCCTGCTCCTTCTGAGGGCGAGTTGCCTTCTTAGCAGCAGCGGCAGCCTTGCGCTGTTCACGAGCCTCTGCGCGTGCAGCATCTTCGAAGATGCGGCTGTGAGAGAGGATAATGCGCTTAGCATCCTTGTTGAATTCGATTACCTTGAAGTCGAGCTCTTCACCAAGCTGTGCCTGGCTACCATCTTCCTTTACGAGGTGCTTAGGAGTTGCAAAGCCTTCTACACCGCCTTCGAGCTGGATAACAGCACCCTTGTCGAGCACTTCGATGATTTTGCCCTGATGAACGCTGTCCTGAGTGAAGATAGTCTCAAAGTTGTTCCAAGGGTTGTCCTCAAGCTGCTTGTGCCCGAGAGAGAGACGACGGTTTTCCTTGTCGATGTCGAGCACCTGAACTTCGATTGGATCGCCAATCTTAGTGAATTCAGATGGATGCTTGATCTTCTTGGTCCAAGAGAGGTCGCTGATGTGGATAAGACCGTCAACACCTTCTTCGATTTCAACGAATACACCGAAGTTAGTAAAGTTGCGAACCTTTGCAGTGTGCTGGCTGCCAACAGGATACTTCTCTTCAATCTTCTCCCATGGGTCTTCCTTCAACTGCTTGATACCGAGGCTCATCTTACGCTCGTCGCGGTCGAGAGTCAAGATTACAGCATCTACTTCGTCGCCCACCTTCATGAAGTCCTGAGCACTGTGGAGGTGTGCGCTCCAGCTCATTTCTGAAACGTGAATCAAACCTTCTACGCCTGGAGCAATCTCGATGAATGCACCGTAGTCTGCCATAACGACAACCTTGCCGTGAACCTTGTCGCCCACCTTGAGGTTTGCATCGAGAGCATCCCATGGGTGTGGAGTGAGTTGCTTCAAACCGAGAGCGATGCGCTTCTTCTCATCGTCGAAGTCAATGATAACAACATTGAGCTTCTGGTCGAGCTCAACCACTTCGTGAGGATCGCTTACGCGGCCCCAAGAGAGGTCTGTGATGTGGATGAGACCGTCAACACCACCGAGGTCAATGAATACACCGTAAGATGTGATGTTCTTAACGGTACCTTCAAGTATCTGACCCTTCTCGAGCTTACCAATGATTTCCTTCTTCTGAGCCTCAAGCTCTGCCTCGATGAGAGCCTTGTGGCTAACAACTACATTGCGGAATTCCTGGTTGATCTTCACAATCTTGAATTCCATTGTCTTGCCAACGAATGTATCGTAGTCGCGGATAGGCTTAACGTCAATCTGGCTGCCAGGGAGGAATGCTTCTGTGCCAAGCACATCAACAATCATACCACCCTTCGTGCGGCATTTCACGAAGCCCTTCACGATTTCGTCCTTTTCAAGCGCAGCATTTACGCGCTCCCATGAGCGTGCAGCGCGAGCCTTTGTGTGAGAGAGTACAAGACGGCCCTTCTTGTCCTCAAGGTTTTCTACATATACCTCAACAGTGTCGCCAATTGCGAGTTCTGGATTGTAACGGAACTCGTTAGAGTTGATAACGCCCTCGCTCTTGTAGCCGATGTTCACTACAACCTCGCGGTCGTTGATTGCTGAAACAGTGCCTTCAACAACGTCGTTGTCACCGAGCTTGTTGAGGGTTGCTTCGTAGGCTTTCGCAGCCTCAGCCTTGTCAGCTGATGTACCACCATTTTCGAATAAATCCCAATCGAAATTTTCCAGCGGTTGAATGTTTTTAGTGTCCATAAAAAGTTTTTAAAAAAGAAATGATTTTAATTAATAATGTTAGACATTATGTTGATAAAAAGTGCAATGCGCACACTCGTTCATGCGCAAAGCGGATGCAAAGGTACAAAAAAATGCTGGTTCTTATTCAATTTTTATGCAAAAATTCTCTCGTTTCTTTGAAAAACACCATTTATTTTTCTAAATTTGCACCATTTCAACATGAAATGTAATTCTAACTACCATGAAAATAGGACTTTTCATCCCTTGTTATGTAGATGCTGTCTTTCCCGAAGTGGGTGTAGCCACCTATAAATTGCTCACTCATTTGGGGCTCGATGTCACCTATCCCGAAAAGCAAACCTGCTGCGGTCAACCCATGGCGAATGCTGGATTTGAAGACAAGGCTCTTCCCCTTGCTGAGAAATTTGAGAAACTTTTCAAACCGTTCGACTATGTTGTAGCACCATCTGTTTCATGCACCGCCTTTGTTCGTTTCAATTATCCTCGTTTGTTCGAAGGCAAGCACGACTGCATCACCGCTAAGAAAGCAATTGACATAGTAGAGTTTTTGCATGATGTGGTAAAGCCAACAAGTCTTCCTGGAAAATTCCCTCACAAGGTGAGTCTCCACAATTCGTGCCACGGAGTGCGCGAATTAGGTCTTTCTTCGCCAAGTGAACAGAACATTCCTCCTTTCAATAAAATTAAGGACCTCCTTCAACTCATTGAAGGCATTGAAGTGGTGGAACCAGAGCGCAAGGACGAGTGTTGTGGTTTCGGTGGCATGTTCTCTGTCGAAGAGACGGCAGTTAGTGCCCAAATGGGAAAAGAGAAGGTGGAGCGCCATATTGCAACAGGGGCTGAATACGTCACAGGTCCCGACTCTTCCTGCCTCATGCACATGGCAGGAATTGCTAAGCGGCAGCAGTTGCCTATCAAGTTCATTCATGTCGTACAAATCTTATCAGCAGGACTATGAGTAATACAGCACACAGCAAAGCGGCAAAGGAATTTCTCAAGAACCAGAAATATGCCCAATGGCATGACCAGACGTTCTGGTCGGTTCGTACCAAGCGCGACAACATGGCTTACGGTCTGAGCGAATGGGAGCAGTTGCGTGAGACGGCTTCAGCTATCAAGCGACACACGCTGACTCACCTCGACGAGTACCTCGACCAGTTCTCCACCAATGCTGAGAAGAACGGATGCATCGTCCATTGGGCGAAAGATGCAGCAGAATTCAACGAAATAGTCCTCTCCATCCTTCGTGAGCACCATGTGAAGAAGATGGTGAAGAGCAAGTCGATGCTTACCGAGGAGTGCGAAATGAACCCTTATCTGGAGGCGCATGGCATCGAAGTGGTAGAAACCGACCTTGGCGAGCGCATCATTCAGCTCAAGGGACAAAAGCCAAGTCACATCGTCATGCCTGCCATTCACCTCAATCATGATGACGTGGGTGAGCTCTTCGAAGAAAAACTCGGTACAGAGAAAGGTAATCACGACCCTACGTACCTTACATATATGGCACGTCTCTCGCTGCGTAATGAGTTTCTCACAGCCGATGCTGGTATGACGGGAGGCAATTTCGGTATTGCCGAAACGGGTGACATCGTTGTCTGTACCAACGAAGGAAATGCTGATATGAGCACTTCCTGCCCGAAACTTCACATCGCTGCCATCGGACTCGAAAAGGTGATTCCTAACTACGATTGCCTTGCAGTCTTCCAACGTATGCTTTGCCGTGCAGGTACAGGACAACCTACCACAACCTATACCAGCCATTTTCGTAAGGCTCGCCCTACCGCATCTCCCATGCACATCATCCTCGTAGATAATGGACGTAGCGAATGGATGGGGAATCCCGAGCATTGGGAATCACTCAAGTGCATCCGTTGTGGTAGTTGCATGAACACTTGTCCTGTCTATCGTCGCAGTGGAGGTTATTCCTATAGCTATTTCATTCCTGGACCTATCGGCATCAATCTCGGAATGCTCCGCAATCCGAAAGAGCACAGCGGTAACGTTTCTGCTTGCACCCTCTGTCTTTCTTGCCAGTCCGTTTGCCCTGTGAAGATTGATTTGGGCGACCAAATCTACAAATGGCGACAGCAACTCACTTCCTTCGGTACAGCCAACCCGCAGAAGAAACTCATGTCTTCAGGCATGTCGTTTGTGTTCAACCACATAGGCATCTACAATTCTGCCCTTTGGGCATCCCCTCTTGCCAATCGTCTCCCTCGCACCCTTATGTATTGCTCTCTCAACCCGTGGGGCGAAGGTCACGAAATGATGCAGTTCCCTAAAGAATCCTTCCATACCCTTTGGAAGAAAGGTAAGGTGAGGAAGGCAAAAGTGAAAAGAGAAAAGTGAAAAGAGAATAATTATGGCAACCAAATCAGATATCTTATCCAAATATAAAAGAAACATCAACAAGCGATTCCCAATGCCCGAAATAAAGGTCGATGCTATCACTTATCCCGACCCTCTTGCTCAGTTTGTTTTCATGAGCAAGACTGTAGGTGGAAAAGTCGTCGAGCTGAAACCCACCGACGACCTCAACCATGTTATCAAAAGACTTTATCCTGATGCCAAGGTAATCGCTTCCAACCTCCCTGAAATTACAATTGCCACCCGCAATCCTGATACCGTTGAGAACGCTCAAGCTCTCAATGGGACCGATGTTGGAATCATCCGTGGAATGTTCGGTGTTGCTGAAAATGCATGCATTTGGATACCTCAGACGATGAAAGAGAAAGCCGTTTGTTTCATCTCTGAAAACCTTGTCATTCTTCTCCCTAAGTCGGAAATTGTGAACAATATGCACGAAGCCTATAAGCGAATAAAATTCAATAACTTAGGGTATGGCACCTTTATCAGTGGTCCAAGTAAAACTGCAGACATTGCTCAGGTTCTCGTGATGGGTGCCCAGGCTGCTCGTAGCGTCACTGTTCTCCTGTTACCATAACATAGTTCATTTACCAAGGGGTGGGTTGAATCCATCCCCTTTCCTTTCTAAAGGGGGCCGATTGAAACGGCCTCCTTTTGAGGTGCGGGATTGAAAATACTACAATTCTACAACGTTACAAAAATACAAAGTTACAAATTAGTATTACGGGTATTTTGATGATTTTGTTTGGTTGGAAAGAAACAATGAAAGATGTGTAGGTGGGGTGGAAGAGAAAGAAGGTAGTAGGAGAAGTAATTGTTAAAATAGTTTTAATTTAATCTATTATTATAAAATTTAATTATATATAATATATATTATATATAATTAAAAATTAATCCCTCATTTTTTCCCACCCTCGACACATACCCCATTCAATCAAAATGTAACGTGTAACATTGTAACTTTGTATTTCCTGATTGAGTCAACCCAAAATGGGAATAAGGGATACCATCATTGAAATCACTCCATACCGTCGTTAAACTTATTCTATACCGACGTTAAACTTACTCCTTACCATCATAAGGCTTCTTGTGCCCCTATAGATTTTTTCTACGAGCGCTTTTCCGTGTTGCATAATCCTTATTTTTTACATAACAGCGGTGATTTTTGCATAAAAATTCGATTGGTATTCAATTTGATAGAAAAATGGCTCAAAAAATGGCAAAGTGTTTGCGTAATTCGGAATTTTGGCCTAACTTTGCAGATTGGAATAGAAAATGTAGTCTTTTGGTAAAAAGAATATTTCTTCGTAGAAAGTACATCTCAAACACAATACTTTTATTTATGAAAAAGAAACTCAGTAAGGTGCTCGTTTTGGGTTCGGGCGCATTGAAAATCGGACAAGCAGGTGAATTTGACTATTCTGGCTCGCAGGCGTTGAAGGCTTTGCGAGAGGAAGGTGTGAGCTCAGTGCTTGTCAATCCTAACATTGCCACTATTCAAACTTCGGAAGGTATCGCTGACAAAGTCTATTTCCAACCCGTCACTCCTTATTTCGTCACTGAAATCATCAAGAAGGAGCGTCCTAATGGAATCCTCCTGGCTTTCGGTGGACAGACCGCTTTGAATTGTGGAACGGAACTGTATCAGAATGGCACACTTGCTGAATATGGTGTAGAAGTCTTGGGTACATCTGTGGAAGCTATCATGGACACAGAAGACCGAGACCGCTTTGTGAAGCGACTCGATGAGGCAGAGCTGAAGACTCCAATCTCTCAGGCTGTGGAATCGATGGAGGATGCGCTGGCAGCAGCACACCGCATTGGTTTCCCTATCATGATTCGTTCGGCTTACGCACTTGGAGGACTCGGTTCGGGTATCTGTCCCGACGAGGAGAAATTCAAGGAAATCGCTGAGAGTGCTTTCACTTTTGCTCCTCAGATTCTTGTGGAAGAGTCTTTGAAGGGTTGGAAGGAAATAGAATTTGAGGTGATTCGTGATGCTAACGACCGTTGCTTCACGGTGGCATCTATGGAGAACTTCGACCCACTGGGCATCCATACAGGTGAATCTATCGTGGTGGCTCCTACTTGTTCTCTAACTGCAGAGCAAGTGAAGCAGTTGCAAGAAATTTCGATTAAGTGTGTGAAGCATCTCAACATCGTGGGAGAATGTAACATTCAGTTTGCCTTCAATGCTGTAACCAACGACTACCGTATCATCGAAATCAATGCTCGTCTCTCTCGCTCATCAGCTTTGGCATCAAAGGCTACTGGTTATCCTCTTGCTTTCGTTGCTGCCAAGATTGCATTGGGTTACACGCTTGACCAAATCGGTGAGATGGGAACGACCAACTCCGCATACGTGGCACCTTCGCTTGACTACATGATTTGTAAGATTCCTCGTTGGGACTTGACAAAATTCTCGGGAGTGAGCCGCTTGATTGGTTCTTCCATGAAGTCGGTAGGCGAAATCATGTCGATTGGACGCTCGTTTGAGGAAATGATACAAAAAGGTCTCCGCATGATAGGTCAGGGCATGCACGGATTCGTGGGCAATGACCATGTGAGGTTTGAAAACCTCGATGAGGAACTTTCTAACCCTACCGACCTCCGTATCTTTGCCATTGCTCAGGCATTGGAAGAGGGCTATTCGTGCGAACGCATTGAGGAACTGACGAAGATTGACGTTTGGTTCATCGAACGTCTGAAACATATCGTTGACCTGAAGCATCAACTTCAGTCGTTCAACAGCCTCGAGGAACTCTCCGATGATTTCCTCCGTGAAGTGAAAGCTGCAGGTTTCTCTGACTTCCAGATTGCACGTTTTGTGCTGAAACCAGAGCATGCTAACATGGAAAAAGAGAACTTAGCAGTTCGTCGCTACCGCAAGGAACATGGCATTTTGCCATCAGTGAAGCGCATCGATACTGTTGCCAGTGAACATCCTGAACTCACCAACTACCTCTATTTCACTTATCTGCCACTTGTGGAGCCAACTCGTGCCAACAAGATGACAACCGAAGAGTGGAAGGACAGCGTGAAGAAGGCCGCGAAGAATGCTTCGCACGACATAGATTATTATAAGAATGACAAGTCGGTCGTTGTATTAGGTTCGGGTGCTTACCGCATTGGTTCGTCGGTTGAGTTCGACTGGTGCTCAGTGAATGCAATCAACACGGCTCGCAAGTTGGGGTACAAGTCTATCATGATTAACTACAACCCTGAGACAGTAAGTACAGACTACGACATGTGTGACCGTCTCTACAAGCTCTATCGCCAGGGCATTCCTGTGCTGGGTACATCCCCTGTAGATATCGACCGTGCTGAGAACCGCGACAAATTCTCTGCCATGCTCGATAAGTTGGGTGTTGACCAACCTGCATGGCGTGCACTGACTTCGTTCGAGGACATCAAGGAGTTTGTGGGCGAGGTCGGCTTCCCTGTTTTGGTTCGCCCATCTTATGTGCTTTCGGGTGCTGCTATGAACGTGTGCTACAGCTTTGAAGAGCTGGAACGCTTCTTGCAGATGGCAACGGAGGTGAGCAAGGACTATCCAGTGGTGGTTTCCCAGTTCATGCAGGACACAAAGGAAATTGAGTTTGATGCTGTTGCCGACAAGGGCGAGATTGTGGAATATGCTATCTCCGAGCATGTGGAGTATGCAGGTGTTCACTCGGGTGATGCAACGATGATTTTCCCTGCTCAGAACATTTACTTCTCTACGGTACGTCAGATTAAGAAGATTTCTCGCAAGATTGCAAAGGAACTGAATATCTCGGGACCATTCAACATTCAGTACTTGGCTAAGAATCGCGAGGTGAAGGTGATTGAATGCAACCTGCGTGCTTCTCGCTCTTTCCCATTTGTGAGCAAGATTTTGAAGCGAAACTTCATCGAGACAGCTACGAAGATTATGCTTGATGCACCTTACACTCGTGCTGATAGTTCGGAATTCGATATAGACCGCATCGGAGTGAAGGCTTCGCAGTTCTCATTCGCTCGTTTGCAGAATGCAGACCCTGTGCTGGGTGTGGATATGAGTTCAACCGGTGAGGTAGGCTGCTTGGGCGACGACCTCAACGAGGCACTTCTCAACGCTTTGATTGCAACGGGCTATTCCATCCCTAAGAAGAATATTTTGATTTCCTCGGGTGGCGCTAAAGGCAAGGTTGCTTTGCTCGAACCAGCTCAGCAACTTGTGAAGAATGGATATAACATCTTCGCAACGGCTGGAACTGCTAAGTTCTTCAACGACAACAATATCCCTGCTACGGAAGTTGCTTGGCCAGACGAAGAGAATGCTAAGAACAATGTGCTCGACATGATTCACGACCATGCCTTTGACCTCATCATCAATGTGCCTAAGAACAATACGAAACGCGAGCTGACAAACGGCTATCGCATTCGTCGCAGTGCCATCGACCACAACATTCCACTAATGACGAATGTACGTCTTGCAAAGGTGTTCATCGAGGCATTTACTGCCATGAAACAAGAAGACATTCATGCTAAGTCTTGGCAAGAGTACAAGAATTAAAAAGCCTCACCCCCAACCCCTCTCCAAAGGGCGAGGGGAGTAGAATGAAACTTGAAAAAAAGGAAGTTCATGAGAGTGGGCTTCCTTTTTTGATTTATTTGAAAAATTATGTCATTTGGATTAAACCTTTTTAGAACTAAGTTATCATATTATAGATGATAAGGTGAAGGAATTTGAAAATAAATTAATTTCTTGTATGTTGGAATGATTTATTTTTTGTACTTTTGCCACATCTAATTCTAAACATTGAAAATTCTACCCTTTTGAAAAAATACATTTAAAATCAATGAATATGAAAGAAGCAAAAATGCTGAGATGGGCTGTGCTGTTTCTACTGATTGTGGTGAATGCATCAGCCAATGCTCAAGACATTGGAAAGTATTTCCACCCAGTGAAAACGAATGTGTCGAACACCGACCAAGATGGTTTTATTCGTCGTTGGCGTCTTTTGGAGCCACTGGATAAGCCTATCAGAAGTAATGCGGGATTTACGGACACCTACCTGCGTGAGGTTTTCTCAAAACAGTATTTTAAGGGGCAGATGACTGCCATTCCTCGTGACGGACAGAAGGTGAAGGCAGTACATACTGAAATGGAATTGCCTTCACGGTCGTTTCGTGGTCCTGCACCAACGGATGCGAACGGAAAACCGCTCGAACCAAAGGAAGTGACAAAAAAAGAAACTCTGAAATGGCATGAGCTCGAAAGCGAGAACTACAATGTGAAGTTGTTCCGCTTCGGTGAGGCATACGGCAATCGTCTCTATGGTGTGTTGTATTGGGCTGTAACCCTTATTGAATGTGACACTGACATGGAAGATGTTCGTTTGGCTGTTGGTTCTAACTCTGCTTCTATTTGGTGGCTCAATGGTGAAGAAGTGCTCCTCATGTCGGGCGACCGTAGAATGGTGGTAGATGATTGTGTCAGCAAACGACTGACGTTGAAGAAGGGCATCAATGTGCTGAGGGGTTCTGTGGTTAATGGACCTGGTATGAGCGATTTCTGCGTACGCTTCTTGGATGCGAATGGAAAACCTTTGAATCAACTTAAAATTAAATAAAATAGGAGGATAACATAATGAAAAGGATTTTTATATATGCTGCGTTAAGTATCTCGTTTTCAACGGTGAAAGCGCAGATTGGTGAACCTTTTATTCATGACCCATCCACCATTCAGGAGTGTGATGGAAAGTACTACACATTTGGTACAGGTGGAGGTGGATTGATTTCTTCCGATGGATGGAGTTGGCATAGCGGTGCAGAACGTCCTGGCGGAGGTGCAGCTCCCGATGTTCTGAAAATCGGTGACCGTTACTTGATTGCATACGGAGCTACAGGTGGTGGACTTGGAGGAGGACACAATGGCCGAATCCTCACGATGTGGAACAAGACGCTCGACCCTAAGTCGCCTGA
Source organism: uncultured Bacteroidales bacterium (assembly GCA_902798705.1). Classification (GTDB taxonomy): domain Bacteria; phylum Bacteroidota; class Bacteroidia; order Bacteroidales; family Bacteroidaceae; genus UBA3839. The sequence goes on along the minus strand of CADBXS010000008.1, from coordinate 22,366 downwards.
CTTTAAGTTTACGGAAGCTGTGGAAGTGGCATCGACCGATGGAAATGAGGATTGCGATGCTATTGACCCTGGTATGCTTCTCGACCCAACCACTGGCAGACTTTGGTTGAGCTATGGTACCTATTTCGGATACATTCGTCTTGTGGAACTCGACCCTCGTACAGGAGAACGTGTGAAGGGAAATGAAGCGATTGACATTGCTATCGACTGCGAGGCATCCGACCTTATCTATCGAAATGGATGGTACTACTTGTTGGGTACACATGGCACTTGTTGCGATGGAGTAAACTCCACTTATAACATCGTTGTTGGTAGATCGCGAAAGGTGACAGGTCCATACATCGACAATGTGGGTAGAGACATGCTTCAGGGCGGTGGTAAGATGGTGATAGCTGCTCACGACCGAGTGGTAGGACCTGGACATTTTGGCCGTATCATTGAAGGTGATGGCGTTGAGAAGATGTCGTGCCATTTCGAAGCTGATTTCGATCAGGGAGGTTATAGTACATTAGGCATCCGTCCGCTGCTTTGGAAGAACGACTGGCCTGTTGCAGGCGAGGCTTTCAAGGAGGGCTGCTATGAAATAGAATCGGAACGTCGAGGATATTCGCTGGAATTGGCTGTGGATTTCACCCGTTTGGAAACTGCAAGACGTTGGTTCCGCAGAGACCAGAATAGGGAAATCAAACCTATCGAAATGCAGAAATTATCTGACGTGGAAGGTAGTTGGCCAACAGGCCGTGTCGGTGTGCGTTGCAACGATTTCATGTCGCGTCCTCATCAGCGTTGGACGATTGAAAATGCTGGACGTGGTGGTTATATGGGACAACCTTATTATAAAATAAGGATAGAGGGAACGAACCGAGTACTGACAGCAACTGCAGAACGAGAAGTGGTGGCTGAGACGGAATTTACGGGTGATGACAATCAGTTGTGGCGTATTGATATGCTGACGGATGGCACTTACCGTATCATGCCAAAGGCTGTTCCTGGCACTCAGGAGAAGCTTGCTCTTGTTTCCATTGGAGATAGTTCTCCTACTTTGGCTGCTTTCGACTTCCAAAGCGATAACTCAAAGTGGAATCTGAAGCCATTGAAATAAAACAATCAAAACAACTTATAATCAAATGAAGCGGATATATCCTTTATTGCTGAGTGCTGCTTGTTGGTTGGGAGCGGGTGGTGCAATTGAAGCGCAGAATTTTGGATTCGGTGGACAACAAATGTCTCCTGAAACCATGCATTACTCCCAAAAGTTTGCTGATTTGAATTATGCTGATGATGGAAAGGCATATCATACGCTTGATGTCTATCTGCCTGAGAAAAAGGCAGAGCGCTATCCTGTGGTGATTCACATTTATGGTAGTGCTTGGTTTAGTAATAACGGAAAGGGTATGGCTGACCTTGCTACCATTTGTAAAGCATATTTGGATGCGGGCTATGCTGTTGTTACACCTAACCATCGCTCGAGTGGAGACGCACACTATCCAGCACAGTTGCACGACATCAAGGCTGTAGTGCGCTTTATTCGTGCTCATGCTGCTGAGTATAAGTTTGATACATCTTTTATTGCCACGTCGGGATTCTCTTCGGGAGGACATCTGTCCTCGCTCACTGCAGCTACTTCGGGAACGAAGCAAACGAAAGTGGGTAGTGTGGATATAGATTTGGAAGGAAATGTGGGCAATAACCTTAAGGAAAGCAGCGCTGTGAATGCCGCTGTTGATTGGTCGGGACCTATTGATTTGCAGAACATGAACTGTGATGGCCATCAGACAGCACCTAATCCACCCGAAGAAGTATTACTGGGAGAACCTCTGAAAGGACATGAGGACCTTTACGCTTCTCTGAGTCCGATTACTTATTTGAATGCAGGTGACCCTCCAACCATTGTGTTTCATGGTACAGCTGACAATGTTGTTCCTTGTTGCCAAGGACGTGAATTTGCTAAGGCTTTGCGGGAGCATGGCATCGTATGCCAATACTACCAGGTGAAGGATGGAGGACATGGATTCAATATGTACACAGAGGAGAACTTGAAGCGTGCCGTTTCTTTCCTCGACAGAGCTCGTCGCCAGCAGGGAAGTGCTCAGTTGGAAACGTTTAAGTTTGAGGGAAATCCTGTTATCAGAAACAAGTTCTCTGCCGACCCAGCACCGATGGTTTATAAGAATCGACTTTATCTCTATGTGGGACATGATGAGTGGTACGAGGGACAAGATGCAGCCAGTGGAGGACACGAATTCAATATTACAGAATGGAATTGCTATTCCACCAAGGACATGAAGACATGGACAGACCATGGTGCTGTGCTTCGTCCTGAGGATTTCTCTTGGTCAGTAGGCGAGGCATGGGCTTCGCAGGTGGTGGAGCGAAATGGAAAGTTCTATTACTACACCAGTTGCCAGGCAGGCGAACCATGGACAGGCAAAGCCATCGGAGTGGCAGTTAGTGATTCGCCAACAGGACCTTTCATCGACCCTATAGGAAAGCCTCTTGTAAATGACAAGATGACTGATAACGGAGCAAGGGGATGGTGGAATGACATCGATCCAACGGTGCTGATTGACGATGATGGACAGGCATATCTGTGTTGGGGCAATGGTACCTGTTTCATGGCAAAGCTGAAAGACAATATGATTGAGTTGGATGGTGACATCTGGACAGTTGACGTGCCTAAGTATGTCGAGGGCCCATGGCTCAGCAAGAGCAAGGGTATTTACTATCTTACATACGCTTCAATGGGTGACGACCACAAGGAAGCTATCGACTATGCCACATCTTCCTCCATCAAAGGTCCTTGGACTCATCAAGGACAGGTGACGGGAGGTGCTGAGAATAGTTTCACTATCCATCCCGGAATTGCACATTTCAAGGGAAAAGACTATCTTTTCTACCATAATGCAGTGCTCACCATTGATGAACATAAAGGAGCCATTGGACGTAGAAGCGTTTGTGTCAGTCCGATGAAATATACCAAAGACGGCAAAATCAAGTTTGTCAATCAGAAGTAATTCCGTCTTTGTATTAATAAAAAAGGACATAAAACCATCACTCTTGTTTTTGACGATTGTGATGGTTTTATGTTCTTTTTGTTTGAAATCATATTCGATTTTGATTTTTCTGATTTGTTTTTTCCATCTTTTCGTAAAATAATTCTGTTGATAGGTTGAATAATATATGAAAATTTGATTAACTTTGCAATCGAGTATATAAATACACTGAAACTGAATAACTAAATAAACACACTATAATGGAAAAAATTAGCTATAAGGATTTGCAATTTAATCCTTTCACACTTATCAATCGCATGATGCTGCTTACGGCTGGAAATGAAGAAGTGGGGTATAACGTGATGACGATTTCATGGGGCAATTTGGGTATCCTTTGGGATAAGCCAGTTGCTACTATCTATATTCGTCCATCGCGTCACACCATGAATTTTCTGAACAAGTGCGATCAATTTACGCTTTCTGTTCTTTCCGACGATTATAAGAAGCATATGGCTTATTGCGGAACGGTATCGGGTGTGCGTCAAGATAAATTTGTTGGCGCTGGTCTTACTCCAATTTGTGAAGGTAAGTGCACTTATGTGGGCGAAGCGGAGCTTGTGTTCAAGTGTCGTAAGCTCTATGTCGATCCTCTCGATAAGAAGAAGTTTATCGACAAGGAAGTATTCGAAAAGAACTATGAAAAGGGTGACATCCATATTCTCTTCATTGGTGAAATTGAAGAAGTGCTTGTTGCCAACGATAAGTATTTGCAGAAATAGCGTAACATATAACATTCTCCATGCAGATAGAGGCTGGAGGATACATTTATCATCTCTTTTTCAAAACGCTAAACGATTATTGGATGGAACAGATAACAGGTAATATCTCTCAGATTATTGGTCCTGTGGTGGATGTCCACTTTGCTGCTGAAAAGATGCCACGTATTCATGATGCATTGATGATTGACCGTGGAAATGGTAGGCAATTGGTGGTGGAAGTGCAGCAACACATTGGTGAAAACACTGTGCGTTGTGTGGCGATGGACTCCACCGATGGCTTACGTCGTGGCATGGAGGCTGTAGCTACCGGACGTCCTATCACCATGCCTGTAGGCACACAGGTAAAAGGTCGATTGATGAATGTGAATGGTGACCCCATCGATGGTATGGAGTCGATGAGTAGGGCAGGCGCATTGCCTATCCATCGCGAAGCTCCAAAGTTTGATGAATTGAGTCCTGCACAGGAAGTGCTCCACACAGGTATCAAGGTTATCGACTTAATTGAACCGTACGCCAAAGGTGGTAAAATCGGTCTTTTCGGAGGTGCTGGTGTTGGCAAAACGGTGCTTATTCAGGAACTCATCAACAATGTAGCCAAGAAGAACAACGGTTTCTCCGTGTTCTCGGGAGTAGGTGAGCGTACTCGTGAGGGTAACGACTTGCTTCGCGAAATGATTGAGAGTGGTGTTATCCGCTATGGTGAGAAATTCAAGGAGGCGATGGAAGAAGGAAAATGGGACCTCTCTCTGATAGATAAGGAAGAACTGAAAAAAAGTCAGGTGAGCCTTGTATTCGGACAGATGAACGAACCTCCAGGCGCACGTGCTTCTGTGGCATTGAGTGGCCTAACTATTGCTGAAAGTTTCCGTGATGGTAGCGATGGTATGGGAGGCGGTGACATTCTGCTTTTCATCGATAACATCTTCCGTTTCACACAGGCCGGTAGTGAAGTGTCGGCACTCTTGGGACGTATGCCAAGTGCCGTGGGTTATCAACCTACGCTTGCCAGCGAAATGGGACAAATGCAGGAACGTATTACCAGTACGAAGAACGGCTCCATTACTTCTGTACAAGCTGTGTATGTGCCTGCTGACGACTTGACTGACCCTGCTCCAGCAACGACTTTCTCCCACCTTGATGCTACCACCGTGCTCAATCGAAAGATTGCTGAGTTAGGTATTTATCCAGCTGTCGATCCTCTCGATTCCACCAGTAGAATTCTCGACCCTAATGTGGTGGGAGAAGAGCATTACAACACAGCGCAACGTGTGAAGCAGATTTTGCAGCGCAATAAGGAACTACAAGATATCATTTCCATCCTCGGTATGGAGGAACTGAGCGACGAGGACAAACTCACAGTAAGCCGTGCCCGTCGTGTGCAGCGTTTCCTTAGTCAGCCTTTTGCTGTGGCACAGCAATTTACAGGTGTGCCAGGTGTGATGGTAAGCATAGAGGACACCATTCGAGGATTCAAGATGATACTCGATGGTGAATGCGACGAATTGCCAGAACAGGCATTCCTCAATGTGGGAACCATCGAAGAGGCATTTGAGAAAGCCGAGAAACTAAAACAGCAGGCATTATGATTCTAAGTGTCATCACACCCAGCGGTGTCTCCTATGAAGGCGAAGTGCAGCGTTTCCAGTTTCTCTCCGCCAAGGGATTGATGGAGTTCTTGCCAGGCCATGCTCCTATGATTGCTAAGGTGCGGCGTGGAAACCTTGTTACCGATCATGGCGAGATAGCGTGTGGCGATGGTGTGGTGAGAATCAAAGACGACAAAATCACGGTGGTATGCGAGTAAAGCTACAAGCATGGGCAACGGTAGTATTCATTGTGGGCGTATTGCTTGGTATCGCTTGCAAGCTCTGGTTTCCCCAGCATTGGTTCGATGCTTATCCCGTTATTCTTGTGGTGTATTGGTTGATGGAAATGGTGCTGTCGTTTGTGCTAGAGCGATATGGACAAGACAAGGACGATACCACAGTACCTAGTCGCAAGTTTGTGAAGGTGCTATTCATTTCCAAACTAATCAAGATGTTAGTGACCATCGCACTCATTACCGCCTATCTTTTCTGTTATCAGGAACATACTGTGCCGTTTGTGGTGAGTGCCGTGTTGTTCTATTTACTGAACCTTGTAGCTGAAACTTATGTTGTGACCAAAAGACATTGACAAATGAAGAAAACTCTCTACATATTATTCCTTGTGCTCCTTTGCTCAGTTTCCCTGCCTAGTCGTGCAGCGGAAGAGGAAGGAGGCATTGATGTGTCCGAATTGATTTTCGAGCATTTGGGAGATAGCTATGAGTGGCACATCGCCAAGAGCTGTGTCATTCATCTGCCTTGTATTCTCATCGACAAGGGAGGTATCACCACCTTCATGTCGAGTCAGATAGAGCATGGTCAGGAATATAAAGGCTACCACATTGCTGCTGAGGGTTCTTATGCAGGCAAGATTGTGAATGAGCAGGGTGAACGACCTTTCGACATTAGCATCACTAAGAACGTTCTCGAATTGTTCATCGTCTGTGCTATCCTTCTTTCTGTATTCCTCGGTTTGGCTCGTTGGTACAAGAAAAATGGCTATAAGAAAGCCCCAGGAGGTTTTGTTGGAGCGATGGAGGTGTTAGTAGGTTTTGTAGAAAAGGATGTTATTAAGTCGAGCATTGGACATGGCTATCAGAAGTTTCTCTATTATTTGCTCACCGTCTTCTTCTTCATTCTCACTTGCAACCTCATGGGTTTGCTGCCTATTTTTCCTGGTGGTGCCAATGTCACAGGCAACATTGCAGTGCCACTAACGTTGGCTATTTCTGCATTCATTGCCATCAATTTCTTTGCGCCGAAAGGCTACTACAAGAGCATATTCTGGCCCGAAGTACCACTATTCCTTAAGGTGTTCCCTCTCATGCCGACGATTGAATTCGTGGGAGTGTTCACTAAACCATTCTCCCTTACTGTCCGTCTCTTTGCCAACATCTTGGCAGGACATGTGGTCATTCTTTCGCTTAGCAGTTTGGTGTTGGAACTTCTTGTTGCCTTCATTCAGGCATACGTCTTCACAATGCTCACAGCTACTTTCATCGGTATTGCTCAGAGCGAGTAGTCGTTCCTCTTCATTGAAATACCCGTTCTGTATTTTTTTACTGCCATAATAAAAAGAATATCAACAACTTAAAAACTCAAATATTATGATTTTGGAATCTATCGCAGGCGCAGGCCTTGCAAAAGCAGGTGCAGCTATTGGTGCTGCTATTGCTGTCATTGGTGCAGCATACGGTATTGGTAACATTGGTAAGTCATCCGTTGAAAGTATTGCTCGCCAGCCATCAGCAGCAGGCGACATTCGTTCATCCATGATTCTGACAGCAGCTTTCGTCGAGGGTGTTGCCCTCTTCGCTGTGGTTGTTTGCTTGTTGGTAGCCTTGAAGTGATGACCATTGCAGCAACTTCAGCTGCAATCCCCAACTAAGTATCACTTAAAAATTAGTTTCAGATGAACCTACTTACACCAGATCCAGGACTCCTTTTTTGGATGGTGCTGTCGTTTCTGATTGTCTTTTTCCTCTTGGCGAAGTATGGATTCCCTATCATTGTCGATGCCATCAACAAACGGAAGGAATTCATTGAGACATCTCTCGTCTCTGCAAAGGAAGCCAACGAGCGTTTGGCTACCATAAAAGAAGAAGGCGAGAAATTGTTGGCAGAAGCTAAGGCACAGCAGAAGGAAATCATTTCCGCAGCTATGCAGGAGAAGCAAAAGATTCTCTTGGCAGCACAGGACGAGGCACGCACTTCTGCTCAGCAGATTGTGGATGATGCCGCGGCTCGCATCGCTGCCGAAAAGGAAAAGGCACTGCGAGAGGTTCGGAGTGAGGTTGCCACACTTGCCATCGATATTGCCGAAAAGGTATTAAGCGAGAAGATGAGCAGCAGTGCGGAGCAGAAGAAAGCAATAGAACGTATGATTGAGAAGCTATGATTCAGGGAAGCATTGCCACACGATATGCTCGTGCTTTGTATGAGGAAGCCAAAGCTCAGTTCGTAGATGACGACATCTACGCGCATCTTAGTGTGCTCTATGCCAACATAAAGGCAACGCCCGAACTGCAGATTGCACTTGTCAATCCTCGTATTTCCAAAGAGCAAAAGTTCAAGTTGCTTGTTACTGCATCAGGCGTGAATGCTGGAGCTTGGGCAAAGGAAGGAGTGGCACCGCAGTCGGAAAGCTATCAGTCCACCCTCTATACCTGCTTCTTACGCCTTCTCCTCGAGCATAACCGCGAGAACAAGCTTCGTCTCATAATCCTTGTCTATCAAGACCTCTACCGTGAGGAGCGCAAAATCGATAGGGTAGTGTTTGAGACGGCTGTAGCTGTTGACGATGCCGTGGTACAGAAACTCATTGAGCGCGTCAAGTTGCACACTCATCGCGAGGTGGAATGCGAGTGTCGTGTCAATCCGTCTCTTATTGGAGGTTTTCGACTCCGAATAGGAGAGCATCGCTACGACCACAGCTTCCGAGCCCGTTTGGAGCGCATTCGTGACAAGCTATGTTAGTAATACCTAATTATTAATACCCCTCATTATTCGTATAATAATGTCTGACCAAATAAAAGTAAGCGAAGTCACTGCTATGTTGCGACAGCAACTCGCTAACATAGAAGACGACACTGAAAGTCTCGGCAATGAAACCGAAGTCGGCACCGTGCTCACCGTGAGCGATGGCGTTGTGCGTGCCTACGGATTGCGCAATGCTGAGGCAGGCGAACTCTTGCAGTTCGATAACGGAATGGAAGCCATCGTCATGAACCTCGAAGAAGACAACGTAGGTGCCGTGCTTCTTGGCCCTACTGACAACATAGAGGAAGGCGATGTCGTGAAGCGTACAGGACGCATTGCCAGCATCCCTGTGTGTGAGGAAATGATTGGTCGTGTGGTCAATACACTCGGCAATCCTATCGATGGCAAGGGTGACATCAATGGCGATGTGCTTCATATGCCTTTGGAACGTAAGGCACCTGGTGTTATTTTCCGTCAACCTGTCAACGAACCTTTGCAGACAGGACTGAAAGCCATCGATGCCATGATTCCTATTGGCAGAGGACAGCGTGAGTTGATTATTGGTGACCGCCAGACTGGCAAGACTTCCATTGCCATTGACACAATCATCAACCAGCGTGCCAACTACGAGACGGGCAAGCCTGTCTATTGCATCTATGTAGCTGTCGGACAGAAAGGTTCAACCGTTGCAACCATCGTTAAGACCTTGCAGGACAAGGGTGCTATGGACTACACCATCGTTGTTTCTGCCACTGCTTCCGACCCAGCTGCCATGCAATATTTCGCACCATTTGCAGGTGCTGCTATTGGTGAATATTTCCGAGATACGGGTAGGCATGCTCTCGTTGTTTATGATGACCTCAGCAAACAGGCTGTAGCGTATCGTGAAGTGTCGCTCATTCTTAAGCGTCCTTCAGGTCGCGAAGCCTATCCAGGCGATATCTTCTATCTACATTCTCGTCTTTTGGAACGTGCTGCCAAAATCATTTCCCAGCAGGAAGTGGCAGAGCGGATGAACGACCTCCCTGATTGTCTTAAAGGTAAAGTACGTGGTGGCGGTTCACTCACTGCACTCCCTATCATCGAAACGCAGGCTGGTGACGTATCGGCATATATTCCTACCAATGTCATTTCCATCACCGATGGTCAGATATTCCTCGAAACCAACCTATTCAATCAGGGTGTGCGTCCTGCCATCAATGTAGGTATCTCTGTCAGTCGTGTCGGTGGTAATGCACAGTTGAAGTCCATGAAGAAAGTGTCTGGAACTCTTAAAATTGACCAGGCTCAATACCGCGAACTTGAGTCCTTCACTAAATTTGGTGGCGACATGGACCCTGTCACGGCGTTCACTATTGACAAAGGAAGGAAGAATTCTCGTTTGCTCATCCAAAAGCAGTATAACCCAATGCCTGTCGAAGAACAGATTGCAATTCTCTACTGTGGTACACATGGACTCCTTCGCAACATCCCTTTGGAAAAAGTTGATACCTTCGAAGTCAAGTTCCTCGAACTCCTTCGCACACTCCATCGCGCTGATGTTCTTGATGTCCTCAAGAGTGGCAAAATCGATGACAGTGTCACTCACATCCTCGATTCTGTTGCTGCCAGCATCACCGTTTAATTGAATAATGAAGAATGAAAAATGTAGAATTTTTTCTGATTCTTTATTCTTCATTCTTCATTTTTAATTTACCATTCCGTTCTCCATGTCTTCACTCAAAGAAATAAAAAGCCGCATAGCTTCCATTCAGTCCACGCAGAAAATAACCTCTGCCATGCGTATGATAGCATCTGCCAAGTTGCATCGCACACAGGGCATGACTGAGAATTTCCTGCTCTATATGGAGCAGTTGCGTTCCATTCTCAACGACCTCGGCTGTGCTAACATCGATGATGATGTAGACATGCCAGTTGAAGAAGAAAAGAAGAAGAGCGTGTTGCTCATTCCCATGGCCAGTAACAGTGGATTGTGCGGTGCTTTCAATAGTAACCTCTCGAAAGCCACCTTTAAGCGCATCAACGAATGGAAAGCCCGTGGTGCCGACCTCCAGTTGCTCCCTATCGGGAAGAAGATTTACCACGAACTGAAAAAAGATAATCAACCTTCTATCACCGACTATGTCACCCTGATGGAGAAGGTGGAGAAGGGCGACCCTTTTGAAGCTGTGTCCCAATTAACAGACCATGTTCTTCAGCTCTATCAGAAGGGAGATATTGATACCGTTGAATTCGTGTTTCATCATTTCAAGTCGATGGGTAGTCAAGTTGTTACGGTCAAGGAACTCGTCTTAGCACCTCCGAAGGTAGGAAAGGTTGAAGCCGATAATCCTTTCCTCACTGAGCCAAGTGCCGAAGAACTCATTCAAGCCCTCCATCCTCGTTTGCTCAATGCTGAGGTATATGGCACACTCCTCGATTCTTTCACCTCCGAACACGCTGCCCGTATGCTTGCCATGCAAACTGCAGATGACAATGCTAACGACTTGCTTAAGGAACTAACCCTCCTCTACAACAAGACTCGTCAACAAGCTATTACCAACGAACTCATCGACATAATGGGTGGTAAAGTGGAGCAATGAGGAATGAAGAATTATATTTGGAATGAAAAAATTAGGATGAAGAATGGGCCAATTATCAGTTGGTTCATTCTTTCGTTTATCCCCTTCTGTTGCTTCTATTGTTTCTATTGCTTTCTCCCTTCTACAGCTATCCCAAGACCCTTTTCATCCTTGATATGATAATATAGGCATTCTTTTCTTGTCATTTTTCTTGATATGTTACAAATTTTAAAGCATTTGTAACTATTTTTATAGCGAATTCATCGAGAAATTCCGTCTTTTGCAAAAATTTTATTTGTCACTAACACCTTTGTGAAAACGAATTAACAAATAACACGTTTTTTTCGACACAACACTTTTTTAAAATAATTTTATATTAACTAATCCACAAACTAAAACAAATCGTTATGAAGAAAAGAATCTTTACTCTTTCGCTTTTGGCTGGTTTGGCATTGGGTTCTTACGCTCAGGACACCTCTGGTTGGAAAGAGGGTCAGGACGTTACCAATTTGCTTAACTGGAAGGCAACGACTGGTGACCAGGAGGATATGGATAATCCTGCTTGGAAAGGTTTCGACTATCAGGCTGGTGCCACGGGTTCCGACACACGTTGGGAGTTCGCTAACTCCGATTTCGAACGCCCTGCTGTAACTTGGGGAACTTACAACATTCCTCAGTGGGATGTTTATCAGGAATTCACTATTCCTGCAGGTCTCTACAACCTCACTGTTCAGGCACTTTATCGTGAGGGTGATGCTAACGTATCCTTCAGAAACTGGGATGCAGGCACTCCAACTCAGAACGCTTTCCTTTATGTACAAGTAGGTGAAGAGCGTTACGAAACAAAGATTATGTCTCTTTGGGGCTCTATGTCAACTGAGTCTTACTACCAGCACGATGGTTGGCAGAACGACCAGAAGCAGACTTCAAAGGACGGTAACACTTACTATGCTCCTTCTTGCCATGATGGTGCAACTGCATTCTTCGACAATGGTAAGTTCGGTGAAAACGAAGTTCTCTTCGCTGTTCCTGAAGAAATGACTATCCGCATCGGTATCTCTAAGCAGGTTGAACAGGCACAGGACCAGGTTTGGTGGAACAACTTCCGCATCACTTGGGAAGGTGGCTACGACGACGATGCTAAGAAGGTTGTTGCTCTCTCCAAGTACAACGCTGCAGTTGACCAGGCTGACAAGCTCGCTAACGTGATTGGTGAAAACTAGCCTTCTTTGGCTGCTCTCCTCGAAGACCTCATTGGTGAAATCGACGTTGACCCTAGAACTTCAACACTTGATGAAGTATATGCTGCTCTTGACTTGGTGAACAGCTATATCGAAGACTTCCAGGTAGCACGCGTGAAGGTTCAGAACATGGATTACCTCGTTACTGTATGCGAAGGTCTCCTTTCTGTAACAGACTATCCAGAGAAGGCACAGCTCGAGGCTGCAATCGCTACAGCTAAGTCGGCTCTCGGTGATGGTGAAGGTGAACAGACTATCTTCTCCGTTCAGGGTTACCTCGACGCAGCTAACGCTCTCGCACAGGCACGTGTAAACTATGTTCTTTCTCAGGGTAAGGGCGAAGATGGCACTATCGATATGACCAATGCTATTTCTTGTCCTTGGTTCGTGAACCAGGAATACACTCCTACATTCCGTGATGGCGAATACAAGTTCCCACAGGAAATAGAGGATACTTGGGGTGCACATCATCCAAACGACGAGTGCAACGTAGAAATTGCACAGCAATGGAACGACGACGAAAGTCAGTGGCTTGTTCCATTGGCAGACAAGGTAGATTACACTACCAGCAAGGAAGCAGAGAACCGCTGGATCTTCCAGAACAACTTCAACGGTTGGATTGGCGGTATGCAGAACAACGTACAGTGGCTCAAGGGCTATTGCGGTATCTACACAGGTTGGTGCGCTGGTCCTAACACTGGTGACATCTGGGTAAAGCAGGTTGTAACTAACCTCCCTGACGGATTCTACACTATTGAAGGTCGTATGTTTGCATTCGCTAACGAAGGCAACGAGGCTGACCTCAACCAGTATGTATTCATCGAGTGCGGTGACAAGAAGGTACAGGCTAACAACACCGTATCTAAGGGTTATTGGAGCTACTACGGACGTGGCGACTGGACCGATGTAACTACTGACTTCATCCAGGTAACTGGTGGCACAGTCACTCTCGGTTATCACCACAACTCTATGGCACTCAACACTGGTGTTACATTCCGTTATTATGGTGAATCTCCTGACTATTCTAAGCTTGTGAACGATCGCATCGCTGAACTCAACAGCAAGTATGCAGGCACTCTCACTTGGGCAGGCGACCGCAAGGCTGTTGAAGACATCCTCGCAACTATCGTTATGCCAGTTACAAGTCCTGAGGCTTACACAGAAGCTATCAACATCGTGAAGGAGGCAGATGCATACGCTTCTGAGGCATCACGTGTTACAACTGCATTCGACCTCCCAGGCAAGTATGCAACTCTCCAGGAAGCTTACTCTAATAAGTCTGAAGAATATGCTATCATCGAGCCTGCTCTCCAGTTCTCACTCAACTTGGGTAATGGCGAAAATGATACTTATAAGGATGCACAGGAAGCTAACAAGGTATATGCAGCTTACGAGTCTTACATGAGAACTGTTGATAAGGCACGCTCTTACAACACAGACGAAGCTAACAGTACTATCGCTTCTCAGGCAGCAGACCTCTCTACTCACTATGCTACCGTTGAAGAACTCGACCTCTTCGAATCAGCTCTCAGCGCTGTTATCAACAAGGCTATCTTTGCTGAGCTCAACGCTGACAAGGCTACAGTTGCAAACCCTGTAGAAGTAACAAGTCTCCTCGTTAATCCTGCATTGGCAGAAGGTCCTACAACTGGTTGGACATTCGAAGGCGCTACTGCTACCATTAACACTTATGGACGTCAGAACGCTGAAATCTGGAATGCTTCTCCATTCGACATCCATCAGACTATCAAGAACCTCCCTGCAGGTCTCTATGAATTCCGTGCACGTGCATGCTATCGTGATGCTGGTGATGTAGGTAACGCTACAAGTGGTCCTTACTACAACTGGTGGGTTGCTGCAAATGCAAACATCGACGAGTGGGCTAACCACAACGCTATCATCTATGCAAGCAGCGCAGGTGTTGAGAACAGCAACTACGTGAAGTCTGTATGCGACGGCAAGTGGACTACTCCAAGCTTCGACAAGTGGTGGAATGCAAATGGTAGTGAAGAAGCAGTTAATGCTGGTTACATCACTGACTGGGATGGTACTATCTGTATCCTCGAAGGTGAAGAGTCTATCTTAACTGATGACGACCGTCTCGACTGCCTCAAGGAAATCAACCTTGATAGCCCTGGTTATCCATTCGATACTCGTGTTCAGGATGGTGACAACGTTTACTATTATCCTTCTTCAATGGCTGGTTTCTACAACCGTCTGCTCAAGAGCCCTGAGGCTTACAACAACTCTGTTCAGATCTACGTTCAGGATGGTGGCAACGCAGTTATCGGTCTCCGCAAGACTGACGCTATCGGTAACGACTGGCTCATCTACGATGACTTCCAGCTCTTCTATCTCGGTAACGACCCTGCAGTGGGTATTGCTAACGTAAGCGGCAACGCTGTTAAGCAAACTATCTACAACATCCAAGGTCAGCGTCTCAACGCACCTCAGAAGGGTATGAATATCATCAACGGAAAGAAGGTATTTATCAAGTAAGCTTATAAGCTAACACTTCTATTACCGCAGATTGAACGTTATAGTTTAACCGTTCAATCTGCGGTTTTAGTTTTTACCATAGTGAATCCCCATAGTTACAATAGTACATCCCCAATAGCGTAAGAGTACGTCCCCATAGTTACAAGAGTACGTCCCCAATAGCGTGTGAGTGAATCCCCATAGTTGCAATTGTTATGTTTTTATTTGGGAAATGCGGTAATTTGAATAATAGTTCGTATATTTGCGTAAAACACACATAGATAATACTATTTAAAAAAACAAAAATGGAACAGATGGAAATGAGCAATGAGAACTTGAAAAACATGAAAGAGATGGAGTCAACAATGAATTGTTTGCTGGATAGAATAAAAGGTTCGCTGATAGGCGGTGCCATTGGTGATGCTCTCGGCTATCCTGTTGAGTTTGAATCGCGCAATTGGATTATTAAAAAGTATGGAGAAAAGGGTATTACTCGCTTTGAAACAAATGCTCGATGGCGAAACGGTGAGAAGCACGGCAACAAAGCGATTGTTTCGGACGACACACAGATGACTTTATTCACGGCTGTCGGACTAGTGGATGCCAAGAAGCAGAACATACCTCTGATTGATGGTATCCGACATGCTTACGTGGATTGGTACATGACACAGATGGGTGGAAAGTCAGTCTATGGTAGTTGGATTGCTGATATAGAGGAACTAAATGTGGAACGCGCGCCAGGCATTACGTGCATGTCGGCGATGAGTGTTATTAGTAGTGGATTGGAGGCACATAACAACAGCAAGGGATGTGGCGGAGTGATGCGCGTAGCTCCTATCGGATTGTATGCAGCTTTGGGGAATATGACGATTGAAGAGGCAGACCGCTTGGCTGGTCAGGCTGCAAGATTGACGCACCAGCATCCGTTGGGCTATCTTCCTGCTGCATTGATGTCGCATGTCATTTATCGATTGGCTACGGATGTTGCTCCGACGCAAGAAAAAATGAAAGGTTATGTGCAAGATGGTATTGCCATGCTTCGGAAGGAGTATGTGGAATGTGCGAAGGATGTGGAATACATGGCGGAATTGGCTGAACTGGCGATGGAGTTAGTGGATAATGGACGAAGCGATGCGGACAATGTGGCTCGACTGGGAGAAGGCTGGACTGGTGAGGAGGCGCTCGCTATCGGTTTGTACTGTGCCATGCAACATTACGACAGTTTTGAAGAGGCAATGATAGCAGCTGTTAACCATAGTGGCGACAGTGACAGCACGGGCTCGGTGGCTGGCAACATCCTCGGTGCTGCCATTGGATATGATGCGCTTCCGTCGTTCTACAAGGAAGATGTGGAACTACATGACGTGATTACTCAGATTGCGGAGCAAATGGCAATGTGATGACACCGCGATTCAAAAGGATTTTTTTGAACCACAGATTTTTCAGATAGACACAGATTCATAATCTAAAGTATCTGAATTTCTGTTTCTTGACAAAGTGTGCAGACGAATTTGGGGTAGATGGTGGTGCGGAATTGATATAAATGTGGATTGAAAGAAGGAGAGGTAAGGACTGTTCGTATATCGTTGGGAATGCCTTCACCCGTGGTTTTTAGATAACTCTCTTTCATGGTCCAGAGACGGAGAAAGGCGAGGGGAGGATTGGGCGAACTTAAGATTTCGGCTTGTTCGTCGTCGTTCATGGTGGAAGGAATAAGGGATTCGTCATAGCTGTTGAGACTCTCCACGTCGATTCCCACAGGACGGTTGCCTATAGCGCAGGCAGCTGCTTCGTGACAATGACTTAGACTGAAGTATATGTCGGGATGGTCGCGGAGAAAGGGCTTACCGTTTATGCCGAAATCGAACCAGGGTGCTTCATCGATGCCGTACTCCTCACGAAGCGCTTGTTGCAGAAGCTGATAGGCAGCGATGGAGAGACGTTGGTCGTGTTCCTGACGATAGCGCATAGCATGTTCTCGCCGTTGCTCACTGACTGTGGCAAGAGCTGCGGAAAGGTCGAACTGTGCAATGCGGGTGGTGAGATACATGATGGAGAATCGATGTGATTATTTTTTTACTCAAAGAAGCCAAAACCTCCGATGGTGGTGAGCATACGCTCAATGTAGTCCCATGAGGTAGGCGACCATGCGAAGCCGAGGCGATAGAGCACTTGGGTGGTGTAGTCGTTATCGCGATTGACGTCGGTGGTTTTTTGTCCGTGTGCCATGTCCTGATAGGCAAGGAGTGAAGCCAATTGATGTGCTTTCTGTGGGTCTGCCTTGGCTGCTTCTATGGCTTCTGCAAATTCCTCCTGTTCAACGAAACGGATGCCTACTATTCCCGAACTGTTGGCTGTGCGCAGTTTCTCGCCTATGGCAGTAAGTCCAGTGAGGACATCACCGAGGAACTGATGGTGAATGTTGTAAGGATGGAAAACGGTGCACTCTTTCGGTGTGGTGGCAAGGAGCACTATGGCATCGGAAACCTCGTTGATTGGCGAGAACTCGACAAGTTTGTTGCGCATACTGTGAGGACAGCAACCAAGCATGTTGTAAATCTTGATGCGCCCCATGAAAGCGTTGGTGGAGAAGTTGGCTTGGAACTCACCGTCGGTGGAACGTGCTGCGAGGTTGCCGACACGTATGATTTTGGCATCAAGTCCGTGCAAAGCTACGGCATCGAGGATGAGCCGCTCCGCCATGAACTTCGAGTAGATGTACTTGTTGCCGAGGTATTGCCCCATGTAGAGTCGCTGCTCGGTGAAGATGTCGCTCTTGATTTCGCCTGCCCAGAGTCCGCGGGTGCTGGTTGTAGAAACATGAATGAGTCGTGCACCCGTTTGAATGCAGAAATCAACACAACGCTTGGCACCTCCTATGTTCACATCTTCTATTTCCGTTCCTTCACTGAAGTGCTTCACGATGGCTGCGCAGTTGAATACGGTATTGATGGAAGTGTCGATTTCTGATGTGAGTTGTGATAGGTCGGCTGTGACATCGCCGATGATGACGTGCAGACGAGTGCCAAATAAGTCCTTGTAGGCATTGGCAAAGTAATAGTAGAGGAGTGTACGTAAGCGGCTCTCTGCCTTCTCTTGACTCTTGCCGCGCACGAGGCAGTAGATGTTCTGTGCGTCTGACTGAATGAGACGGTGCAGGAGGTGAATGCCGAGATAACCTGTAGCACCTGTGAGAAGCACCTTGCCTAAAGGTTGACGTTCACCTTTGCGGAAGTTTTCGAGCGTGTTGCGCTGTAAGAGATTGTTGATGGCTGTGTAGTCGAATGCTGACACTTCGTCGGTCTGTTCACAGTTGGTATTGCCATTTAGCAAGCATGCGAGTTTGCGCGGCGTTGGGTTTGCGAAGACATCTCCATATGCAATGTGCAGTCCTGCCTTTTCGGCTTCGATGATGACACGTGTGACAACAAGTGATGTGCCACCCAATTCGAAGAAATTGTCCGTTGCACCCACTCGCTCTATTTGGAGAATTGAGGCAAAAATGTCGCAGAAGCTACGCTCTGTGACGTTGGCAGGAGCGACGTATGCTGAGGTGATGGCAAGTTGTGGCTTTGGTAGTGCCTTCACATCGGTCTTGCCGTTTGGTGTCATCAGCATTTCTTGGAGTTGCAAGTAGGCTGTTGGCACCATGTACTTTGTGAGTCTCTTGGAGATTTCTGCTTTCAGTTCCTCAGGGGAAATCTCACGGTTGGCTGTGTAGTAGGCGCAGAGGTGTTCCTTACCATTCAGCTTGCGGATGAGAATCACTACTTTTTTCATGCCCTCGACCATGAGCATAACATTCTCGATTTCGCCTAATTCGATGCGTTGACCACGCAATTTGATTTGGTGGTCGGTGCGTCCGAGAATGATTACGTCGCCGTTTGGAAGCCACTTGGCGTAGTCGCCCGACTTGTAGATGCGGATAGCACTGGAGCTGTCGTCACGTACAGGGCTATAGTTGATGAAGCATTCGCGAGTCATGTCGTCGAGCTTGTTATAGCCTTTTGCCACGCCTCGTCCACCAATGTATAATTCACCCACAACTCCAACAGGCAGTTCGTTGCCATCGCTATCGACGATGAATTCCTTGACGTTGAGTTGTGGCTTACCCACTGTAACCATTGTCGCATGTGTCAGTTCCTTATTGTTGGATGCTACGGTGATTTCCGTTGGTCCGTAGCAGTTGAAGATTCGTGCATGAGTAGTGCGGCGCATTTGGCTGAGGAGTTGGTCTGAGAATTTCTCTCCACCTGCTCTGCAGATGTCCACGTGACGGATTGCTTGGCAGAAGTCTTTGCTTGTGAGCCATGTTTGCCATCGGGATGGTGTGCCCGACACCATGTTGATGTGTTGCTCGTTGATGAGTCGCGCCAGCTCGAGCGGATTATTGGCTTGCTCTTCGGTGGCAAGGATGAGAGTCTTGCCGTTGTAGTATGCCATACCGATGTCCTGCAGGGCAGCATCGAACGAAATGGTAGTGACACTTAGAATGCGTCGTGCATCGGTCTGCACGGCATGGGCAAATACATTGACAGGGTGGCCGTAGAGGTAGTTGCAGATGCCTTCGTGGTGCAGCATTACACCTTTTGGTCTGCCTGTGGAACCACTGGTGTAGATGACGTAGGCGAGGTAGTCGGGAGTGATGGATGGCGCAATAAAGTTGACGTTAGCTTGTTCTTCCAGCAGTTGTTCCACATCGATGGCCTTTCCTGTTGGGAAGGAGTCGATACGGTCGGCTGTTGTGATGATGTAACGTGCCTCACTGTCCTCAAGGATAAACTTTATGCGGTCGGCAGGATACTCTGGGTCGCAAGGAATGTAGGCAGCACCAGCTTTCAGTACACCGAAGAGGGAGAGGATGAGTCGACTGGTGCGAGGGAGGAGCAAAGCCACACGATTGCGCTCTTGAACGCCGTGCTGACGGAGTGCTGCTGCGATGCGGTTGGTGGCTTTATCCATCTGTTGATAGGTAAAAGAAGCATCGATGGCTACCAATGCTTCGTGCTCAGGTTGCGTCTGTGCGAAGTGGGTGATGCAATCGTGGAAGAACTGAAATGGAGCATCACTGGTGGCGGTTTGCCGCAAGTGGCTGAGTTCTTCTTCCTGATGGTCGCTAACGATAGAAATGTGGCGAATCCTGTCTTGCGGATTCTGCGTGAAACGCTCTGCTACGGCCACGATGCTCTCGGCAAGAGCGGTGCCAAGACGGGCAGAATAGAGTGAGTCGTCATACTGTACGACCACTCCTCTTGACTCTATCTTGATGTTGATTTTGAACTTTGGTACGTTGAGTTCGAGCAGCTCCTGACCGATAGGCTTAGAATTGACAGTGTATTCAGAGAGTATCCCCACCTGATAAGCGTAGGCAATGGTAGGGCGGAATCCGTAGTCGGAAGCGATACGCGCGAATGGATAGTCCTCGTGGTGAAGTGTTTGTTCGAAGGTGTTGCTTGTGTGTTTCAGAAACTCGGACACACTGACATCGTTGATGTTGAGTCCAAGAGCAAGCGTATTGACAAACATACCTACGGTGTCGGCGATCCTCAAGTTGCTGCGTCCGCTACTAACGGTGCAGAGATATACCTCGCGATTGTTGGTGTAGCGCGAAACAACGTAAGCAGTGGCTGCCAGAAATAGGTGGGCAGGTGTGATTTCCTGTTCACGACAGAAAGTATTGATGCGGTCGAAGTTTGGCATACATACAGCCTCACCTATAACTCCCTTATGTTCTGTTGATTCATAGGAAGAAGCTGGATGGAGGTCGGCAGGTATTTCGCTGGCACCTTCGCAGGCTTGCAATTTCTCTGCAAAGAAATCCTTTGCAGCAAGGAATTCCTTAGAGTCCTCCGCTGCCTGTTGGTCAGTGACGAAGTCGAGGTAGGTGTATGTTTCCTTCTCGATATCATTTCCTTCGAGGAGAGTACAAATTTGACGAATCAGTATGTCTGCAGAGCCACCGTCGAAGACGAGGTGATGGATGTCCATAAGGAGATGGATGGACTGCTCTGTTTTTACAATCTCGAAGCGATATAGTGGGGCTTTCTGTAGGTCGAATGGTTGAACAAAAGTGTTTTTGTAGTTGTTCAGTTGCGCTTCGCTCATTTCGGAGATGATGCCACCAGTGCCCTTGCTAAAGGAGAATTCGAAGCTTTCGTCAATGGTCTGAACGATGGTGTCACCTTCGGTTGTGAAATGTACGCTCAGTTCGGGATGGCTCTTGACTGCCTTTTCAATAGCATCGGCAAGCTTCAGTGCATCGGTGCCCGAAGGGAAAGTGAGCAGATATGGGATGTTGTAAAGTGTAGAGGTGGAATTCTTCAGGCATTCGAAATAGATTCCCGTCTGTGCATAGGACAGAGGAACGCTTGTTGGTTTGAGTGATGGTTGGCTCTTGGTGGAATTGGATGAACCTTGCGAGAGCAACTTCTTCAGAATCTCGTTTTCGATGCTTTGCAGCGTCCCAGTCTTGACAAGCGACTTTGCATCAAGCATCACATCAAAGCGCTTGTTCACTTGCATTGCCAGTCGGATGGCGGAGATAGACGTTAGTCCTGCATAGCCGAGGACGGTTGTCAATCCAAAATCCACGTTGTTGATAATGCCAGCAACCATACTGTGCAGTTCCTCTTCGAGTACGTTCATCGGAACATTCGCTACCTCTTCCTTAGCAGTTTTCTTCTCAGGCTTTGGTAAAGCGCGTTTGTTCACCTTTAGGTTTTGGTTCAGCGGAATGGCATCTATCTGCATGGTTACGGCAGGCACCATGTAAGGTGGTTTTTGGTTGAGAATGAATTTGTTGAGGGCGTCGATATCTATTTGTTGATTGCTGACGATATAAGCGGCGATAAACTTTCCACCACCTTCCTCATCAAATGCTTGCACGGTGGCATCCTTAATGCATGGAAAACTGCGAATTATGGCTTCCACTTCTTTCAGCTCGACGCGGAAACCACGAATCTTCACCTGTCCGTCGCGACGACCTACAAACTGGATGTTTCCGTCGGTGAGGAAACGAACGATGTCGCCTGTTCGATAGACACGAGCATATTTCTTATCCTTGCAAAATGGGTTGCTGATAAATACTTCGGCCGTGTTCTCTGGGTGGTTCAGATATCCACGGCTCACTTGAGGTCCTGCCACCCACAGCTCTCCCGATGCACCGATTGGCTGTCGATGGCCTTGTGAATCGACCACGTAGAGGCGCATGTTATCGAGTGCCTTGCCTATCGGAATTTCCTTCATCTTCTTCTCAATTGGAAAGATGGTCGTGAAGATGGTACACTCCGTAGGGCCATACACATTGTAGAAATGGTAGCCCTTTGGCGGAGCGATGGATGTCAGTTTTTCGCCACCGATGGAGAGGTGGAGGAGCGAATGGTTTTCAAAGTTCGAGACAAACTGATAACCCACTTGCGTTGTCATAAACGAATGGGTGATAGCGTTCTGCTCGAAGTAGTTGTTGAGCGCAATGAGGTCGAGGCGTATTTCTTCAGGAATGATGTGGGTCGTAGCACCGCAGGTGAGTGCTGGGTACATGTCCATCATGCAGGCATCGAATCCATAGCTGGCGTATGCTGCCACATTGTGCTCTGGCTGCAAGTTGTAGAAACGCTGGTACCAATGGCAGAAAGTAACGAGATTGCTGTGTGTGATTTGGCATCCCTTCGGAATGCCTGTGGAGCCTGAAGTATAGAGCAAGATGAAGAGCGAATCGGGAGAAATAGGAGCTGGCTCAAACAGTTGTTC
>CADBXS010000007.1 GCA_902798705.1 uncultured Bacteroidales bacterium | reverse complement strand
GTGGGAAACCCCTTCCTTCCAATGTGGGAGCACATTCCCGATGGCGAACCATACGTGTTTGAAGACCCCGATAACCCCGGTAAGCAGCGCGTATATATCTACGGTTCGCACGACAACCTGAAGACCGACTACTGCGGACGCGACCAGGTGGTCTGGTCGGCACCGGTCGACGACCTCGGCCAGTGGCGCTACGACGGTGTCATCCTCGTGGTCGACAAGAACGCTAAGGGCGAGCCTTTCGACTCGGCAGGCACCGCCGATGTGCTGTTTGCGCCCGATGTCACGCTGGTGACGGCAGCCGACGGCACCAAGACCTACTACCTGTTCCCCAACGACCAGGCTGGTGGCCGCAACGGCTTGGTAGCCAAGAGTTCGCGCCCCAATGGCCCCTTCGAGGTGTGCAACTGGAGCCAGGATAATCCTAATGTGGTGGACGGTGTGCTGGCTTTCGACCCCGCAGTATTCGTCGACGACGATGGCCGCGTCTACGGCTACTGGGGTTTCGAACGGAGCTATGCCGCCGAGTTCGACCCCACGACGATGGCCACCGTGAAGCCCGGCACGCAGGTGGTGGAGGACATGATCAGCGGACGCAACCAGCCGGGCCGCTTCAAGTTCTTCGAGGCCTCCAGCATCCGCAAAATCAAGGACAAGTACGTCTTCATCTATAGCCGCTTCACCGAGGACGGCGAGTTCGGCCTGCCCACGACGAACTACACCCTGGCCTACGCCTACAGCGACGCTCCGTTAGGCCCCTGGACTTACGGCGGCACCATTATTGACGGCCGTGCCCGCGAGACCGATGAGCAGGGCAACGTGATAGCCTCGGCTGTGCCCGACGGTAACACCCACGGCAGCATCTGCGAGGTCAACGGCCAGTGGTACGTGTTCTATCACCGTCAGACCGGCCTCAACGAGTTTGCCCGTCAGGCTATGGTGGCTCCCATCACCGTCGACGTCGAGGAAGGCCCTGGTGGCAAGGTGCAAATTTCTGAGGGTGAGTACAACTCCGAAGGTTTCGCGCTCGACGGTCTTGACCCCCTGGAGCGTCACTCCGCTGGCATCGCCTGCTGGCTGACAGGCCCCAAGCCTGCCGAGCACGAGTGGCCCAACAACAAGTTCTACGGCTCCTACGTCGATGCCGCTTACGGCACCGCCACCAACATGGAGGCCCCCTACGCTATAGAGAACAACACCAACCCCGTGGTGAACAATACCGACGGCTCTATCGTGGGCTACAAGTACTTCAACTTTACTGCCACCCAAGAACTGGAGGACGTGTCCCTGCTGTTGCGCCTCATCCCCGAAGGCATCGACGGCACCATCACCATCATGGTTGACCGCCCGTGGACGTCGCAGGGGGGCAAGGTGCTGGGCACCATCAATCTGAAGGCCGACATGCCTCGCGAGTCTACCGAAGTGGCTGTCGAACTGCCCGCTCTTTCCGAGCTGACGGGCAAGCACGCCCTCTACTTCACCTTCCAGTCAGAAACCAAGGAAAAGTCGCTCTGCATCCTCCAGGATTTCGTGTTCAGCGAATAACACCTAACCTCCTACCTAAACCTTCCGAAACCCCTTTCTACAAAGGGGTTTCAGCAAGGTAGGTGTTCCGCAAACACCTACCTAACACCTAACCCGCCACCTCCTTCCCCTCCAAACAAGCTCCCACCCATCTTACCATTCGGCCGAGTTAGGTGTCAAGGTAGGTGTTAGGTAGGTGTTATGTAAACACCTACCTCTCTGAAACCCCTTTCCACAAAGGCATTTCCAGCGATTCAGGTAGGAGGTTAGGTGTTTTCACGAAATTCTCTCTTTTCCCGCCCTACTCCCCATCCCCCCAAGTTCCCCCCGTGGGAACTCCGGGTTTAGTTACGGTAAACTCCCAGTTTAGTTACGGTAAACTCCGGGTTTAGTTACGGTAAACTATGGGTTTGCCCTTTCCCTTTTACTTCGGCACCTTTCATTTATGAGTTTTCTGGATAGGAAATTGGATGGTGAAGCGAGTGAGATGATCTTCTGGATCTGTAAGCAGATTGAAGGTGCAGTGGTGAGAAGTAAGAATGTCGCGGATGAGCAGAAGACCGAGACCCTGACCTTGGGGCTTGGTAGAGAAAAACGGAGTGAAGAGATTCTTCGCTATAGCCGGCGGGATGCCATGACCATTGTCGGTGATGACAAGAGACCCTCCCCCATGCCCCTCCCTGTGAGGGAGGGGAGTAGAATGATTTGCGGGTTGATAATAGGTCGTTATGGTGATTACTCCCCTCTCCCTTTGGAGAGGGGTTGGGGGTGAGGCTTTTTATTTATTCTGTGGTTCGCACAACTCTGTGAGTACACCAACAGTTGATTTTGGATGCAGGAAAGCGATAGACATCTGTTCAGCACCTGGACGTGGAGCCTGGTCAATCAGACGAATGCCCTTTTCGTTACACTCTGCCAATGCGTTTGCAACACCGTCCTCAATAGCGAATGCCATGTGGTGAACACCTCTACCACCCTTTTCCAAGAACTTAGCGATAGTGCTCTCAGGGCTTGTTGGCTCAAGGAGTTCAATCTTCACTTCGCCCACCTTCAAGAAAGCAGTCTTCACCTTCTGGTCTGCCACTTCCTCAATAGCATAGCACTTCAAACCGAGAACGTTCTCATAATAAGGGAGAACCTCTTCAATGCTCTGGACAGCAATGCCCAGATGGTCAATACGAGAAATCTTCATACTGATAAAATAAATTTAAATTGTTATTTAATTGGAAATAAATTCATTGACACAATAAATTGGCAACTCATCATTGCCAATCGCCCATTTTCATTGCAAAGTTACAGAAATAAATCTGCATAAAGAAATGAAAACAAAAAAAACGAGAAAACTTATGCATTTTTTATTCAAACGACACACTCTCACACCAAGTGAAAAGCATAGTTTGCAATCGTTTCATTTCTTCTTGCAGACTTCACCCTCGTGATGCGCTTCAAAAAAACCGCAACACGCTCTTCATCATTTCCAGATTTTGTCTTTCTGAATCCTACGACTCAACATTCTTCATTTCGAACCCCTTGATTTTGGCATTGTTCAATTTCCCCTTGATTCGAGTGGATGGAGTATAGATGATGCGACGACGTGTGATGCATTCCGCAGTCATATCTTCTCGCCTTTCCTTAGCCTTGCAATCCACCGACATGCGGAATGTACCCAATATTCCGAAATTCACCCGATGTCCCTCCAACAAGAGTTCCTCCACTTGCTTTTCCAATGCAAAGAGCGATGCAGCAATCTGAGCCTCACTGAGTCCCGAGTCACTTGCCGCCATACTAATCAGATTATCCCTGTCGATAAGAGTCTGATTATCAACATGCGCCACATACATTTCCCGATTCTGCATCACGCCCACGCGCTGCTTTCTTACATTAACCTTCAAAGTTGCCATATAACTTATATTAAATGTAGTTTTTAGTCCTACGCCACATTCTTAAGCCAATGCTTCATTTCCTGTAGCATTCAAAAATACACATTTCTTCACTCTTTTCAATGCTAAGCAAGGCTTTTTTCACTATTTCACTACGCTTTTCCAACTTTTCCATAAAGGTTTCTCAAAATTGCAAAACCCACATTACAAATATACAGAAAGTTCATTTAAAATATCTCGAAAGTTCATAAAAGATTTTTTTAACGTTCGTTTCTAAAATTTTGAACGTTCAGAAATATTTTTTTGAACGTTCATTTTTTTATTTTTGAACGTTCAAAAATTTTGCAATGAAAGTTCAAAAATATTACGATGAACTTTCAAAGAAATTTAATTGAAAGTTCGACATATATATAATAAAGGTATGGAACAATTTTAATGAAGGTCCAACAAAATTTTATCGAACCTTCAATCTATTACTGAATCCCCTAAAAAGAACTTGGAAAAGCGGAAAAAAGAAATTCAAAATTCCCATTTGCGAAGAAGGCAAGCGGCTATGAAGCAGGGCACAACAGCAATACCTGCCCAAAGTGCAAAGCCATAGGGCGTACCAAACCAAAGGAACAAGAAATTCCAGAAGCCTCCCCCGATGTGTTGAAAACCATGAGAAAAAACTTCATGGAGCAATAAGAAAAGCAAAGTTCCCAACAGAGCCAAACACAATGAAACAAACAAAAGGTGCAAAAAGCGAAAGAAAATGCTTTTCGTCTTGTACCATGTCAGACTGAGAAAAACCGTAAGAAAACTAACAACGATGAGCATGACATGCACACTGATTTCAATTCCGAGACTTTTGTAGTGTCCCCAAAAGCCAAAGACGAGGCTAAAAGCAATGAAGCACAATTCAGCAATCAATGCTATCAGAAGGGATTTTCTCAGTTTACCACTCACAATGATTTTATTTTTAGGAAGTGTAATTACCTGTGCAAATTTAGCTGTTAATCTGTATTTCGCCAAAATATTAATGAATAATTCAGCGCTGCAAAATATTTATATTTGAGGATTGTACTTTTTATTTTATTGAGGCTCCATCTATGCTCAAAAGGAGAGAAGAAAGCACGAAAATAGATAAAATGTGTTAAATTTACAAAACTTTTTGTCGTGTTTGCTTTACTTTTTGAAAAGAAATCCATACTTTTGCAGCGTCATGACAAATTACCAAATAAATGTCAAACTTTTTAAACACTGCGAATGTATGAAAACAAATTATTTATTTCCCGAAAAATGCAAAACTATCGGATGGATACTCATTCTGTTTGGACTTGTGACTGCCATTTTATCTAATGAAGATATCCTTCCTAATTTGGGCCCAACGAAAGCAATTACACTGATTCCATCCGAAAAGACGTCTTTTGAGGAGGGGGAAAAGGTTGAAAAAACACTCTCTTTCATTACGCAGAACGATGATTGGACGGATGAGATTGCAAATGTTGCCATCATGGTGGGATTTATCCTCGTGTCGTTCACACGACTGAAGGAAGAAGATGAATATACCATTAATCTGCGCTTGAAAACTTTTAGCTGGGCAGTGAAAGTATATGGTATTCTCTTTATTTTGACGCAGCTAACGGTTTACGGAACTGGGTATCTTTTGCCGCTACTCTATTTCCATTGGCTCATCTTCCCTCTCTTCATTGGCAAGTTCTACTATGAAATATGGAAATTCAGAAAGGAGGTGGTAAGCGATGAAGAATAACATTCGAGTGGAGCGTGCCATCGCACGTATGACACAGCAACAATTAGCAGAGCAGGTTGGTGTGAGCCGACAAACTATCGTTGCCATCGAAGCGGGGAAATATGTTCCTTCCACAGTTCTCGCTCTCAAAATCGCTCACATCTTCGGACGCTCTTTCGATGATGTATTCCAACTCGAAGAGGAGGATTGGCAGAAAGAATAAAAAAGCCTCACCCCCAGCCCCTCTCCGAAGGGAGAGGGGAGTAGATAGATAGAATAATACAATTAAACTAATAGGATTAATGATGAAGAAGATTCTTATTGCAATGCTTTTCTTGATGGCATTTGGAGCCGTTGATGCTCAGAAAATCAAGCAGATACAACCAAAGACTGAAGATATTCTTCAGATGTTGGAAATTGCAGGTTATAAGCTCTATGTGTGGGACTTGTCCTTCCTCGGAAACAAGGACTACGATGCCGTTTTCAGTGTGAGAGAATATGATAAGTTTGGCTATGTGAGCGATGGTTTCATGACTTACACCATGAATAATTTGCCAACTCACAAAATGTGGAAAACCATGTCGATGGGATTCACTCCCGTGCAAGTACAGGACACCATTCATATCGAAAACGTCCAAATCACTGTGGCAGGAATGGGTTCATTGGGCTATCCTTTGGTACTTCTGCCTCTCCAGCGAAACGGACTGAAAGAGTATCACTATGCATATCGTCCTATCGCCATCGACAAATTTGAAACTGATAAGTTTATCCCGATTGCTTTTTATGGCTCCGCTTTTCTCACAGAAGATGGAGGAGTGCGTTTCTGCGGTGATTCCATCATCCCTTCGAATCTCGACTCCGACATCTGCCGCATGAGTCCACATTATTATATAATAGGTGTGACTTTCAAGAAATTATAAATAGCATCTTTTGGGCTGTTTTCGCCCGTTTTCTCAGTCATGATGCCCGCATCACTCCTTCAAAAACGAACAAAAACATCTCCAAAATATGAGTAAATCGTACCTATTTATTTTTTTATCATTACTAAAAGTATTCGGATTTTTTGGAGAACTCAAGTTTTACACCTAATTTTGCAAAAAACTTAATATCTGTGTTATGGTAAGGTTCACTTTTTTTTCAGTTTTAGCACTGGTGTGCATGATGTTTTTTTCTTGTTCCGAAAGCAAGAAATCGATAGCGGAATTAACAACTGAAGAGCTGGCTGCATTGGATTCCACCAAGAATGCCATTCAGAACACGTTGTTGAACGAAGGCAAATTTGAGGAAGGACTGAATGCATTGCAAACACTGCAAGAGCAATACTTCGACGACCCACAAATTCCTTTCATAAAGGCTTTTGTGCTCGACACCTTGGGACAAAAGGAGGAAGCACAAAAGAGTTTTGAAGAATCGAGAGTATTATTTGACCAATCATTGGCAAAGGAACCGAACCTCAAAAATGCCATCAATCGAGCTTTTTGCACATTGCTGATAGATGGAGACGAAGCTTATCAAAAAGAGTTGAACGGATTGGAGGAAAATGCTGCTTACAAGGATTCTCTCAACATGAATACCATTATGGTTCTGAGGATGATGAATACCGCCACTTTGAACGAAATGAAGAAAGGTTCCTTCGGCAATATGAATCTTCGTGGCTCAGACAATCAATTAGAGGAAGAGGTGAAGGCAAGAATCTACGACATTTATCAGCAAATTTCAGAAGCATACGCCGACTTCACATCCTCAACTCTCAACACATCAAAGTTCTTTTCTTCCACATTGAAAAAGCTGTGGAACCAACTGCCTGACGATGATCTTGTGGTAGATTTCGACCCATTCATTGATGCTCAGGATTTCGACCACATCTCTGTGACAGATATCGAAGTAACCAATTTGCAAGAGAAAAGGGCTGATGCTAAAGTCACCGTTGACATTGGTTTTACTGAGCCAAGCATCATCGTGTTCAAAATGGTGAAGGAGCTCGACGAAAACAAAACACCCAACTGGATGATTAATGATTTCGTCTTCAATACAGAAAAAAAGAAACAGCGCATTTTCACCCTCACAAGCATCATATTAAGGAATATTGCGAAAAATGTTGAAAAGGAATGAGCATAGTTTGCCCATTCAAAAATAAGAAAAAGAAATCCCCAAAAACTAATAATCCGTTCATCTTTCCCCAGATGAACGGATTATTTCTTAAAGCATTCCTTTGCTGGAAGGAAGCTGGTATTTGTAGATGTCGCGCTTTACAGCCATTTTCAGACTGCGTGCCAATGCCTTGAAGATGCCTTCAATCTTGTGATGCTCGTTCTCGCCTTCTGCCTTGATGTTGAGATTCATGCGGGCTGCGTCGCTGAAACTCTTGAAGAAATGGAGGAACATTTCGGTAGGCATATCCCCTACCCGTTCGCGATGAAATTCAGCATCCCAAACGAGCCAAGGGCGCCCTCCGAAGTCGAGAGCAACAGAACATAGACAATCATCCATTGGCAAAGTATAACCATAGCGCTCTATGCCTCGCTTATCGCCCAAAGCCTTGCCAATGCACTCACCCAGAGCAATACCCGTATCCTCTATGGTGTGGTGTTCATCCACATTCAAATCCCCCTTCACGTGTATCTTCAAGTCGATGCTGCCATGCTTAGCGATTTGTTCCAGCATGTGGTCGAAGAAACCGAGTCCTGTGGAAATGTCAGACTTTCCCGTGCCATCAAGACATAGGCTGATATCGATGTCGGTTTCCTTTGTTGTGCGACGAACAGAAGCCGTGCGCTCTCCTGCAAAGAGGATTTCTGCAATGCGATTCCAGTCGAGCTCGTCGGAAAGAATGAGCGACTTGCATCCCAAGTTCTCAGCCAATTTTGCATCGGTCTGACGGTCTCCTATCACATAACTGTTTGCAAGGTCGTAGTCGCCTTGCATGTATTTTGTCAGCATTCCTGTGCCAGGCTTACGAGTAGGCAGATGGTCTTCAGGGAAAGAGCGGTCGATGAGAATGTCATCGAACTCAATGCCTTCGCCTTTGAGCGTCTGAAGCATCAGATGATGCGTAGGCCAGAAGATGTGCTCTGGATAGGAATCTGTACCCAGTCCATCCTGATTGCTCACCATCACAAACTCGAAATCGAGGTGGGTGCGGATGAAATGAAGATTGCGAATGACACCAGGAACGAACTGAAACTTCTCGAAGGAGTCAATCTGCTCGTCTTCGGGCTCAACGAGAATGGTACCGTCACGGTCTATAAAAAGAATGCGTTTCATGTTTTAACGATATTGTCTTAAAGCACTGAGCAGACGAACATTTTCGTCTTTTGTGCCAATGGTGATGCGGAGACAATTGCCACAAAGAAAAACACGATGGCGATTACGAACGATGATGCCATGACGAACCAAATAGTCGTAAATGGCATTGGCATCGGTCACACGTGCCAAGAAGAAATTGGCATCGGTAGGATAAACCTTGACGCAGATAGGAAGTTCTGCAAATGCTTGCATCAAATATGTTCGTGCTTCCTTAATCATCACAATGCGCTGATGGATTTTCGTTACATCCTTCAGCTCTTCAAGTGCGCAGTCCTGCGTTAGCTTATTCACATTGTAAGGGTATTTCACCTTGTTGAACAACGCTATGATTTCTGTTGAAGCGAATGCCATTCCAAGACGAATGGCTGCCGCACCGAATGCCTTCGAAAAAGTGTTCAGCACCACGATATTGGGATATTTCTGCAAATCGAAACGGAATGGACGCTGCTCGGCGAAGTCGGAATAGGCTTCATCTACCACGACAATGCCGCCGAATTGCTGCAAGACGGTCTCCACTTCGTTGCGCAGCAGAGAATTGCCCGAAGGATTATTCGGCGAGCAAAGAAAGATGACCTTGGTGGAATCATCGCAAGCAGCCAACAAGTCGCTTGCACGGAACTGGAAATGCTCATCGAGCGACACCTTTCGATATTCAACATCGTTGATGTCGGCACAAACTTCATACATGCCGTATGTTGGGTCGATGGCCACAACATTGTCCTTACCTGGATTGCAAAACACACGATAGACCAAGTCGATAGCTTCGTCCGAACCATTGCCAAGAAAGATGTTTTCGGCAGGCACTCCCTTGATGGGCGAAATGGCAGCTTTCAACTTTTCCTGCAAAGGGTCGGGATAGCGATTGATGGGCCTATTGTAAGGATTCTCATTGGCATCGAGAAACACTTCTGCCGTCACGCCCTTATATTCATCGCGAGCCGAACTATAGGGCTTCAGGCTCCAGATATTTGGACGGACCAAGTTCTTCAATTCTTTCATTGATATATTAGTTTATGAGTTTTTAAGTTTTTGAGTTTTAGCGGAGCTGAGTTTCTTCCTTAAACTTTAAACACTTTTCATTCGCAATGTCATTGCATTCTTGTGCGCATTTAACTGTTCATTCTCGGCCATTACCTCCACGGCTCTTCCAATGTTACGGATTCCCTCTTCGGTGAGTTCTTGGAAAGTGATTTTGCGGATAAAGCTATCGAGCGACACACCACTGTAGGCCTTGGCATAGCCATTTGTTGGCAGTGTGTGATTGGTGCCAGAAGCATAATCCCCAGCACTTTCGCAGGAATATCTTCCGAGGAAGACAGAACCAGCATTCACCACTCGTTCTGCCATCTCAACATAGTCGTTCACTGCCAAGATGAGGTGTTCGGGAGCATATTCATTCGTGATATCGATGGCCTCGTCCTTGTCATGCACAAGGATGAAAAGCGAATTGCTGAGAGAGGACTCAGCCATGGCAAAACGAGGAAGCAGTTTCACCTGTCTCTCCACTTCTGCCTGCACTTGCTCAATCATCTGTTCGGAGTCGCTGATTAGCACCACCTGAGAATCAACGCCATGCTCCGCTTGCGAAAGCAAATCGGCTGCCACAAACACAGGATTCGACGTTTTGTCTGCCACCACAGCCACTTCACTTGGGCCTGCTGGCATGTCGATAGCCACATCACGAAGCGACACAGCTTGCTTAGCTGCCACCACGAATTGATTGCCAGGACCAAAAATCTTACTCACCTTTGGCACCGATTCCGTACCGTATGCCATCGCACCAATAGCTTGCACACCTCCAGCCTTGAAGATGCGACTCACACCTGCTATACGGGCTGCAACAAGAATGGCGGGGTTCAACTTTCCCTCCTTGTTGGGTGGAGAACAAGGCACGATTTCCTTGCATCCAGCAATGCGAGCAGGAGTAGCAAGCATCAGCACGGTGGAAAAGAGAGGTGCCGTGCCACCAGGAATGTAGAGTCCCACCTTTTCGATGGGTACTGCCTTTTGCCAGCAGACAACCCCTGGTTGTGTTTCCACTTTCTTGCTTTCGAATCGCTGCGCAGCATGGAAGGTCTCGATATTGGCATGAGCCAAACGGAGGGCATCCTTCAGTTCATCGCTAACGAGCGTCTCAGCTTCTTCCATCTCCGCTTCACTCACTTGTAATGTGTCGAGTTCCACATGGTCGAACTGTCGTTCGTAGTCCTTCACCGCGCAGACAAGTCCTTCTGATCCTTCTGCGGACGTGTCAACAGACTCTTCCATTCCGCGCGATTAGGATATTTAATGATTCT
This sequence comes from uncultured Bacteroidales bacterium, assembly GCA_902798705.1. Taxonomy (GTDB): domain Bacteria; phylum Bacteroidota; class Bacteroidia; order Bacteroidales; family Bacteroidaceae; genus UBA3839. The sequence goes on along the minus strand of CADBXS010000007.1, from coordinate 41,831 downwards.
CATAAACTTCGTAAGTTTTACCTACAAACTTCGTTAAACGTTAAACTTTAAACGTTAAACGTTACTTAAACTATCATCTTCTCTATCGGAAGCACCAGTATGCCTTCAGCACCTAATGCCTTGAGCTGACCGATGATTTCCCAGAATCGCTTCTCATCGAGCACTGTGTGGATACTGCTCCAGCCTTCCGTTGCCAATGGCATTACTGTAGGGCTCTTGATGCCAGGGAGAACACTGATGATGTCCTTCACACAATCGGTTGGAGCATTCATCAGCACATATTTCTTGTCCTCTGCAGCCTTCACGGCATCGATGCGGAAAAGCAATTCCTCAAGAATCGCTTTCTTCTCCTCATCAAGAGCCTTGTTACCGATGAGCAAAGCCTCACTCTTCATCACTACTTCCACCTCACGAAGGTTGTTGCTCACCAATGTGCTACCGGAGCTGACGATGTCGAAGATGCCATCAGCCAAACAAATGCCTGGAGCTATCTCCACCGAACCCTGAATCACATGGATGTCCATGTCTATGCCCTTTTCCTGCATGAATCGGCGAAGGATGCCCGGATAGGACGTAGCAATCTTCTTGCCGTTGAACCACTCCAGCCCGGGATAGTCCACATTCTTTGGAATAGCCAAGGAAAGACGGCACTTGCTGAAACCCAAGCGCTTCACGATGTCGGCGTTCTCATTACGCTCCACAAATTCGTTCTCACCCACGATGCCTATGTCAGCAACTCCGCTTGCCACCGTCTGTGGAATGTCATCATCCCGCAAGTAAAGCACCTCAATGGGAAAATTGGAGGACTGCACGAGCAGCGTGCGCTTCGACGAGCCCACCTTGATGCCCGCCTCCTGCAGAAGGGCCATCGTGTCCTCGAAAAGACGACCTTTCGATTGTACTGCAATTCTTAACATATCTCTGTATCTGTAGTTTATTTCTGATGTAGCTATAAACAAAAGAGAGAGCCAACCTCCTTCGGTAAGCCCTCCAACGCTATTGTTTTCTTGTTTTGCCCTTGCCGATCACTGCAAGCATTCCACACACATCGCTGAAGTTCACCGAGATTACTCGCTGAAAAACTCATGATGGATATGATAATGGGCAAAAATCATTTCGCTTTTCTTGTTTCAGTTTCTTGTTTTTATCGTCGTTCCGATTAGGAATCGGCTGCAAATTTACGACAATTCTTTTAATCTGCAAAATATATGACACAAAAACTGAAAAATCCACACAACCTCGCTTATCCTTGCTCAAACACGTATGAATCCGTAATGACCATCTTGGAAGAGGGATAAAAAGTGGCTAAGAGAGGAGCGTGAGCTGCTGTGGACGTGAACTGTAATTGCTGGAGCATGATGGCATAGCTGTCAGCCTCTGCATTGAACAGGATATAGTCGGGACGCAAGGCTTGGAGCTGCGACATAAGTTCGTGCTGCGTTGTGGTATTCAGGTGCTTCACTGAGATAGAGAAATGCGACATGGCTGCCTGTGCCTGTCGCCAGTCCTCTTCGCTTCCACAGAAGGCAAAACTGCGCTCCTTCATATAGTCGAGGTCGCCCTTCACGTCCTGCCTGCTGCGAATGAGCTTGAGGTGGGCGTAGGCCATGAATCCCTTCAGAAAGATGGCACACTTGATGGGCAGCGCATAGAGCATTCCCAAATGGCCGTAGTGCTTTCGGAAGAAGATGAGCATCGCCTTGTAGAAGTTGTGAACGTAGCGGTAACTGTTCTTCTGGGTGCTTTCTCCCTTGTAATGGAGAATAGGCGTGGGGATATAGCAGTTTTGCTGTCCCGTTTGGAGCATGCGATAGGAAAGGTCGATGTCCTCGCCATACATGAAGAAATCCTCGTCGAGCAATCCGCTTTGCTGGAGGGTGGAACGGCGAAGGAACATGAATGCGCCACTGATGATTTCGATGGAGTTCTCCTGTTCCTTGTCGAGATACTGCATATAGTATCTTCCGAAGACACGACTACGTGGGAAAAGGGTGCTAAGTCCCGACATCTTGCAGAAAGCCACAAGGGGGGTTGGTATGCCTCTTCTTGATTCGAGTGCAAAAGTTCCGTTTCGATTGAGCATCTTCACGCCTGCTCCTCCCGCCTCGGGATGCGTTTCCATAAAAGAAATGCAGTCGGTGAGGGTGCGTTCGGTGATGATAGTATCAGGATTGAGCAGCAGAACGTATGTACCAGTTGACCGTCGAATGCCCATGTTATTGGCTTTCGCAAAACCAAAATTCTGAGAATTGCGAATGAATGTTACATGGGGATGAAGGGGCTGGAGATATTCGATAGAGCCATCCTGACTGCAATTGTCCACCACAATCACTTCGGCGTCAATGTTTGCACTGGCACGCTCCACGGAAAGGAGGCACTGGTGCAAGAAGTGCTTCACATTGAAATTGACTATGATGATGGATAATTGCATAATGAAGAAGGGCTGCCCCTCTCCAGCTCCCCCCAAGGGGGGAGGGCTCCATCCGAACGGCATTCTCTCCCCCTTGGGAGAGTTGGAGGGGGCTTTGGGGCTTTTGATTATTAACTCAAATCGTTACGACAGTCGTCGATGTACTGGCGCAAGTGGTGGGACGATGGGTAGCAATAGATGATGGTGAGAAAAGTGATGGCAGCACAAAGAAGTCCTGTTGTGCTGAAGGTTAAGTAATATGACATCACACCCACAATCGTACTTGCCAACAGGAGACAAAGGCGAAGGACACTCCATCGGTGGTAGGTTAATAAGGCTTTTTCAAACGTGTATCGATGCAGACTTTTCTTAGTGTTGAGACTGAAAATCTTCAACGCAAAAGGCACCGTGATAATCATTTGCAGAATGACCACAACGTTGAACACGTATTCAGCCTTGCGGTCGTCTGCCAACTCGCCTACGGGCAGAAGATTGAATTCACCTAACGCCACAGGAATGAACGCAGAAACAAGCACCACATAGAACTCTATGCGGAGCAGACTGAGCAATTTTTGTATGGATTGTTCCACTGTCTTTCTATTTATTTAATGGTAAAAGGAACTCGGTTCACGATGGAGCGTCCGAGCGTTACTTCGTCCGTATATTGCAATTCGTCGTTAACGGAAATTCCTCTCGCCAGCACCGTTATTTTCAGGTCGGTAAAGGCGGACAACTTTCGCGAAATGAAGAAGTTGGTCGTGTCACCTTCCATCGTAGAGCTGAGCGCAAGAATGATTTCATCAATACCTCCCTTCCCCACTCTTTCCACCAGACTATCTATCTCCAAATCGCTGGGAGCGATGCCATCCATCGGGGAAATCACTCCGCCCAGCACATGATAGAGTCCATGAAACTGTGTGGTGGCCTCAATGGCGAGCACGTCTTGAAAATTCTCCACCACGCACACCGTGGATTCGTCCCGCAGGGGATTGGAGCAAATGCCACACACCTCTTCATCGCTGATATTGTGGCACACGCGGCAATGCTTCACGTCGTGTCGAAGCGTAGTGATGCTATTTGCAAAATGATCTACCGTTGCCACGTCGAGTTTCAAAAGATGAAGCACCAGACGCAAAGCGGTTTTGCGTCCGATGCCTGGAAGTTTGGCAAATTCATCAACTGCTTTTTCGAGCAGAACTGAAGAATATTGTTGGTTCATGCCTTACGCTTTATTTCAACACCATCACCTTCTTGCCTCCAACGATGTAGATGCCTTGAGGGAGTCGAACGATTTCAGTGCCAAGCACCTTCTTTCGGAACACAGATGTTCCCGAAGCGGCATAGATGGCAATGGTTTGCATGGTTGGAGCCGTGATGCGCACTCCTCCTTGCACTGGCACAACAGTGAATTTCTGCTCAGTAGCAGAAATATCGTCAATGCCCAGAGGATCCTCTTCGGCTGTGAGTGAGCGCATGTAGAAGAGACGGAAATCGTCGGCTTTGTACCAATGTCCGTCGCGCACACCGATTGTGAGTGTGTCGTTTGCTGTCACCACAATGCTGTCGATGGCTGCATCCGTGAGATAGTATTTCCCGAAATCGTGTGCATCCACGGTTGTCTCTTGGTCGTTGGCAAAGATGCTCACGCTTTCGCCTTCGTCCGTACCCACTTTGGCTGTGAGGCGATAGAGTCCTGGCTGCATGTCTGCGATCTTCTGATAGATACCCTTGCCTGAGAAGTCGGTACTGATGTAGCTGTAGCAGAGATAGTCACCATCCGCACCCACACCTTTATAGAATACGTTGCTGGCAGAACGAGCGGAAATACCTGTTCCATTCGTTTTCCATCCAGTGATGGAACCTGTGGTGGAAGTGCTCGTAGTTCCCTTCTCGAATGATGGATTCACAATGTAGTCCGTCATTTCGACAACCCTGTCGTTCAAATTCTCACGCAACTGTTGCTTTGCCCAAACAATCGTTTCAGCCAAAGCATCAGTAACGGCATGAACTTCCTTCGAATTGGTTCCTTCTCGCTCAGTGAAATATTTCTCACTTTCACCGATTTTTGCAAGCAGTGCCTCGCTTGCCTCTTCATTCATGATGTTCTTGTATTCATTCAGTACATCGTATGCCTCTTCGATGGTCTGTCCCAACGACAAATAGGTAGGATCAAGTGTGATGTTCGAATTGGCACGGAAAGCACGAATCAGATTGCTCGCATAGAAATAGCCAGAGAAGGCTGGCACCGTCATGCCTTCTTCCATCAACTGGAAGTATTGTATTTCATCTTCGTTCAGATAAAGTGAACCATCAGGCAAGGCGGTTGTTGCAAACACGCCCTTCACGGCTGCATCCACATTCTCCACAGGAGTTGCCACCACAGTTACATTCTCAGCTGTGAGCATTTGGTTGTACTTCGACGAAGCCATCACGATATAGGTCTTTCCTGCTTCGAACGAACGGACAATGCTGGTTTTGTTTCCAATACCCGTTGAGGTGTGCTCATCCACTAGCTTTGCCACAATACCTTGAGGAACAGCAGCATCAAATGGCACGGTGAGCATTTCCCACTGATTAGGAGTGAGAGTCATGTTGAAAGTCGCCTTCTTTGCCGCGATAGCTGTTGAAGGAACATAGTCGTAGCCCATCGTAATTTCTATTTCGTCTGCAGTAGCACCCTGAGCTTTGACGACGTTCTTACCATTTGCCTTGGAATCGTCAGCCACAAAGAAAAGTGCATTCGGATTCTTTGTTACGCCAGGAATGTGACCTACAGCTTCCACTTTTGTGAGGTCGTAGTTCTGTGCATCGGCATTGGCGGTGCGGTTGCAGAGTGTATTGAATTGTGAGGCGTTCCATCTGCCCTCGAAACGCAGAACGTTCTCGTCCAATGTGGCGTTCAATCCCTCCTTGTTTTCTCGGAGGACAAAACGTGCCACAGTGTCAACACCTGCTTCATATTTCACGAAGTTGCTTCCTGCCGTTTCGATTGGATGACGCAGTGCCACATAATAGAGTGTATCAACACCAAGTGGACAAGTGGATGTATTGGTAAGCGAGAATTCAATATCGGCAGCTGAATGTGCAGGAATTTCTGCATTGAGAGCCGACTTCATGCCCACGTATTCAAAAGTCTGTCCATCGTCCTCACTCTTGTAGAGCTCCAGTCGAGGTGTGCCCTGATAGTTCACACCGCTCAGATTCTGCAAATTGGCAATGGCAGTGGAACGGTCGGCATACACCACGGTATAGTCTTTACCCTGATGTGTCTCCACATCTGAACTGCCCAACACTTCCAGACTATTGAAACTCAGTTCGTTGGTCAATACTTCTGGCGTGAGTGTTGTTTCTGCCAGAATATTCATGTTCTTATCCGTCACCTTCACATACCAATGGCGGTCGGAAGTAGGCTTGGCCGTCAGCTCAATCACCGTTTTCTTGCCATCGTTGGTGATAATCGTCTCCGTATCCTTGGAGCGAGCAGTCGCAACACCCGAAGGTCGTGTGTTGGTCGTTGTGCAGAAAAGGTAGATGCCCGAATAGTTGAGCGTACCCTTATTCTCCACAGTCACTTTCACTTTGTTGTCGTGGTTCACGTAGAATCCTTCTGGCAGTTCAATCGAAGCCGACAGATTTTGCTTCTTTGGCTGCACCTTGTAGGTCATGCTCTGCTCCGTGTTGAAACCATTCATACCGGTTTCGTCGTTCACCGTGTACCAGCCATCGCCTTGACCACCCCAACCGAAGTTGAAGTGGAACAGATTACTGTTGGCACGATAGCCATCCACCACCACAGCATGTCCATTCCAAGTGCCTGCCTCATCCACCTCATAACCCGAATACACCATCGGGTGTCCTTCTACCAAATCGTCGTAAATCATCTTTTCCCAAGCCGACTGTGAATAGGACGACTTCGACACGTTCACACTGCTCAGGTTGAAGCAATTGTTGAAGGTGCTGACAAGATTATTGATATACCCACCCGTCGATTCACCGTACGTCAACCATGTAGCAGCACCCACAGCAAAGCAAAATTCTGCCACGGCATCCCTGTATTCCTGTGGACAGTTCGAATTGTAGTCATCGAGCATCAAGTCCCATTTCATCGGTGTACCCTTAGGAATCGACTCTGTCACGGGTGCTCCATAGTCGTATGTAGGAGTCGAAGCGCCCAGCGTGCTTGGATTGTCCTTGCGATAGTAATAAACGACCTGAGAACCCGCCGTTGCAACACAACCCGTCACTGCATGATTTCCATTTTCCAGATAAGGGCAACGGTTAAAATAAGGTGCCGTCTGATGCCAATGACTTGTCATCAACACTGGCACATCCACCTTTGCAGTCGTAGCTGCCAGCATTGGAGCTGCAGCACGACGCTTAACCTGACTCACGTTTTCACCAGCCACCTGTGCATCTTCCACGATGCGTCGGTAGTAGTCGAGCCATCCTAACAAAGCAGGTGGCATCTCGTTCTCAACGAAGTTGCCGCTCTCTGTATATCCTAAAATTGATGGCAAGCAGTCGTCACCACTCACGATGACGAATCCACGGTTCTCTCCGCGCGAAAATATATAATAAGGTGAAGTGGCATTCACGGCAGCTGTCACCTTCCGAGCTTTTGCCTCGTTGCGCGTAGCACTTTTCACGAGCACCGCTTCCGTTCCTTCCATAAGGAAAGGAGCTGCCAGTTTCTTCGCCTTTGCCAACCCAACGGGGTCTGCCCATGCCGTTGCCATTGTCAACGCCATTGCCGCAGCAATCATATATTTCCTTTTCATAACACTATCTTCTTTTGATTAGTTAAAAGTTTCTATTCTTGTTAGGTGTCAATCATCTTCTGAAACCAAAAGAATGCAGAACACATCTGTGTGAATCTGTGACATCTGTAGTTGTCAATAAGAAAACACACATCGATGTTTCCGCATCTTGTCAATCGCCGTCAAGTTTTAGCACAGCCAAGAACGCCTTCTGAGGCACCTGCACGTTGCCGATTTGCTTCATGCGCTTCTTGCCTCGCTTCTGCTTCTCCAGCAACTTGCGCTTACGGCTCACGTCGCCACCATAGCACTTCGCCAGCACATCCTTGCGCACCTGCTTCACCGTCTCGCGGGCAATAATCTTGCCACCGATGGCTGCCTGAATGGCAATGTCGAACTGCTGACGTGGCAACAATTCCTTCAGACGCTCACACATGCGTCGTCCCAGTGTTACCGAGTTATCCACATGTGTCAGCGTAGAGAGTGCATCCACACTTTCGCCGTTCAGCAGAATATCCAATTTCACAAGTTTCGATGCACGGAATCCTGCTGGATGATAGTCGAACGAAGCGTAACCGCGACTGATGCTCTTCAACTTATCGTAGAAGTCGATGACAATTTCGCCAAGAGGCATCAAGAACTGAATTTCCACACGGTTACCCGCAATGAAATCCTGACGTATCAACTCACCACGCTTGCCCAAGCACAATGTCATGATAGGACCGATGTAGTTGGCGGTGGTGATAATCGTAGCATTGATGAACGGTTCCTCCACGTGTTCTATCAGCGTTGGGTCGGGCATTCCCGAAGGATTGTGCACCTCCATGCTCTCGCCATGCTTGTCATACACCATGTACGACACGTTTGGTACCGTCGTAATTACATCCATGTTAAACTCTCGGTCCAGTCGCTCCTGCACAATCTCCATGTGGAGCAGACCGAGGAATCCACAGCGGAAACCAAAGCCGAGGGCTGCTGAACTCTCATGTTGGAAAGAAAGCGAAGCATCGTTCAGCCTCAACTTCTCCAGCGATGCACGCAGGTTCTCGTAGTCCTCTGGGTCAATCGGATACACTCCGGCAAACACCATTGGCTTCACTTCTTGGAAACCTGCAATCGCCTCTTGCGCTGGGTTGGCACAAGTGGTAATCGTATCACCCACCTTTACCTCCACAGCATTCTTGATACCCGACACGATGTAGCCCACATCACCCGTGCGCAACTCTTTGCGAGGAATCATGTCCATCTTCAGCACACCAATTTCCTCTGCCTGATATTCTTTCTTCGTATTGATGAAGCGTACCTTTTCGCCTGGACGCATCACACCGTTCACAATCTTGAAGTAAGCAATGATGCCACGGAAACTATTGAATACCGAGTCGAAAATCAGAGCCTGCAACGGAGCATTTTCATCGCCTTGTGGATGAGGTATGCGCTCCACCACAGCCTTCAGGATTTCATCCACACCTTGACCGGTCCTACCCGAAGCCAAGATGACATCCTCAGGCTTGCAACCGATAAGGTCAACGATTTCGTCCGTCACCTCCTCGGGCATGGCATTCGGCATGTCGCACTTGTTCACCACGGGAATGATTTCCAAATCGTGGTCAATCGCCATATATAGGTTTGAGATGGTCTGAGCCTGCACACCCTGCGTGGCATCCACCACGAGCAGTGCACCCTCGCACGCAGCAATGGAGCGCGACACCTCATAGCTGAAGTCCACGTGTCCCGGAGTGTCAATCAAGTTGAGGATATAGTTCTCGCCCTCATACTTGTACTCCATCTGAATGGCGTGGCTCTTGATGGTGATACCGCGTTCCTTCTCCAAATCCATATCGTCCAGCATCTGTCCCTCCGTCACCTTGATGGTGTTCGTAGCCTCCAGCAAACGATCAGCGAGTGTCGATTTTCCGTGGTCGATATGCGCTATAATACAAAAATTTCTTATATGCTTCATTCGCGAACAATTTCCCCTCCCTTCATGGAGGGCTTAGAAGGTGCAAAGTTAGTGCAAGTCGAGCGAAAAAGCAAATCTATTTGCGTTTTTCCGAGTCGCAGCCTAACTTTCTCATCCTTCAATCCAACGTCATTTCTTTCTTTTCTTCTTGATTTCCACAATCAGCGCAACGACTGCGACCACCACTCCTAATATTCCAACCAAGAGACTGATAAGGTCGAAGTTCTCTTTCGCATAGGTCATAATCGAATCCATAATTCGTCAGTATTTATTGTCAAATCGAGTGTAAAGATAGGAAATAATCGGGAAAACACAAAAAAAGAGCAACAGCATTTGTTTTCGCCATTGCTTTCACCTCCATTTTATTTCTGCGATGAAGCTTTTTCGCTAACTTTGCACAATAATCAACACTATTTCACAACATGAGCAATTTCAGACCCATGCGACGCAATCGCCAACAGCTTTCGGATGAAGAAAGCATTGCCATTTTGGAGAAAGCCACATCGGGCACATTGGCTTTATTGGGCGACAACGGCTATCCATACGCCGTGCCTATCAGTTATGTCTATTCCGAGGGAAAACTCTTCTTTCACAGTGCACTGAGTGGCCACAAAGTCGATGCCATCCGCAACTGCGACAAGGCATCCTTTTGTGTCATCGAGCAGGACGAGGTGAAGCCTGAGAAATACACCACATTCTTCCGCAGCGTCATTGCCTTCGGAAGAATACACATCATTGAGGACGAAGCAGAGAAATTAGCAGCTGCCCGTCTGCTCGGAAACCGCTACAACCCCAACGACGACGAAAGCCTCCAAAAAGAAATAGAAAACGGATTGGCACGCATGTTAGCCATCCGTTTCGATATCGAACACCTCACTGGAAAAGAAGCAATAGAACTCGTCAGAATGCGCAACAACACTCTCTAATCAACCCTCTTACACCATCACCATTTTTCCATTGGGGACGTACTCTTACGCGATTGGGGACGTACTCATGCGCGATTGGGGATTCACTTTATCGCTATTGGGGATTTACTTTATCGTTGAATCGGTTGCACTGAATTGCCGAACCCTCAGCATTGTTCAAGCGAGCCCTCGCTATTGAAACGACGAGGGCTCGCCAATTCGATAGCGAGCCCTCGCGCAACTAGTTGAATCAAAGTCGCGATTCATTAAATCCCCTCAATCTTATCTATAGCAATCCGTTTTTCTTCATGAGTAGGCGTAGTTCTTTATCGGTGATATTCGCTTTATCAGACTTGTCGTATATGGTAACAAGCGTGATGTTAGCACTATCACTCACAACCAATATCACATGGGTGATGACTCTTGCACCACCACTCTTGCCCTTACCTTTCGAAGAGATAGGAAAACGTACTTTATGTAGATGTTTTCCCAACTCCTTACCCATAAAAGGAGATTGACGCAAATCGTTAAGGAATTGCTTGTAATCATCCTTCATGGAGGGATAACGCTTGGCAAGTTGCTTCAGTTCGTGAGCAAAATCTGGAGTGGTGACAATCTTACAATTCATTGAGTAGTTCTTCTGCATCAATGCCTTCGAGCTGACCGTCATTCATCTGACGAAGTTGTTCGAATGCGTGGTCAACTTTAGCAAGTGCTTGTTCTTTAGAAGATGCCTTCTTACGCACCACATCACCATCATTGATTGTCCAACCCATCTTGGAAATCATCTTCTTGAAAAAACTGACTTCGTGATTTGGAATATTAATAGTAATAGTTGTCATATTTGCATTGGCTGTTATTTTCAGTTGCAAATTTACACAAAAAGAACTATTTCTAAGACTAATTCCACGAAGAAATTCCACTGTCACAAAAGAAAAACATGAAAAAGTTCTGTCGATTAGGAATATATTTCAATTGCTATCCGTTAAAATGATATGCAAAAATGAGAGAAATGGAGATGAAAATTTTGTCATCTGAAAAACTTTGCTTTCATTTGCAAATGAAGATAGAAAAATGATTTTTGAATGCAATGAATCTGATAGCAATTACATCTCCCTCGTTTTTTGTGGAGGAACATATCATACTGAACGCGCTCTTTGAGGAGGGATTGGATGTGCTGCATCTGAAGAAACCTGACTCGGAGCCTATTTTCTGCGAACGACTGCTGCGACTGATAGATAAGCCATGGCTGAAGCGCATCGTGGTGCACGACCATTTCTACTTGAAGGATGAATTTGGGTTGAAGGGTATTCACTTGAACGACCGCAACCCTGACATACCAACGGGGTACAAAGGGCACGTGTCCCGCTCCTGCCACTCAATTGAGGAAGTGAAGGAATGGAAATCACGGTGCAGCTATGTGTTTCTCGGTCCTATCTACGACAGCAAGTCGGGACGAATCAAAAGGGAAGCTTTCAACACTCAGCAACTCACACAGGCAGCCACGGAAGGTGTCATCAACAAGAAGGTGATAGCTGTGGGTGGCATCAATGCCAGGAACATCAAGCGTGTGAAAAACATGGGATTTGGCGGTGCTGCGGTGATGACTGGATTGTGGGAGCATTTCGATGCGCATGAATCTTCGAATTTTCACGACATCGTGGAGCAATTCAAACTTCTGAGAAAGATGGCAGACTGAATAATAATTAAAAGTTAAGAATTAAAAATTATAAATGCCAAGGAGCAGCAAACTTTTAACTGATCAAATGAAATTGCAACAAGTACATAAAACAGGAGTAAGTTTCCTTTTGTTTTTCTTGATAACCACCATGTGTCATGCGCAACACATTTCGGTGGAAAGAGCCATGCAAAGGGTGGCACAGCCCAAACTGACGTTAGCTTACGAATCGGATCAACTCTATGCCTTCGATTCGAGGGATGGTTTCGTGCTGGCATCTGCATCAGAGGAGCATCCTGCCATACTTGGCTACTCTGACGGTAGCAATTTTGAGAATGCCTACAAGAACACGCAGTTCAGGGATTTTATCCAACGGATGGAAAAGAGCTTGGCGATTAGTAATCATCGCATTTACAAGCCTTCCGACGTGAAGGAGTTCGTCAGTCCTCTCTGCACAGATGCCTGGGAACAGGAGTTCTCTGCCTATAAGCGGATGTGCCCAGTGGTGTATGAGGACACGATTGATGGTGTTGCCCAGCCCGACACTTGCGTTGTGGGCTGCGTGGCATTGGCGATGTCGCAGGTGATGAACTATTGGAAATGGCCGAAACAAGGCACAGGCTCCTATACTTACACTGACTCCACGGGATGCGGCTATACGCTCACGGCAGATTTTGGTAGTCACACCTACGATTGGGACAACATGCTCGACAACTACTACTTTGGCTACAACGAACGCCAAGCCAATGCCGTTGCCCAACTCATGAGCGACTGCGGCATAGCAGTGAATATGCGCTATGGAACAGGCTCAAGCGGAGCACAAATCATTCAGCAACCCTTGGCACTCATCAACTATTTCGGCTACGACGAAGGGATGCAGCTTTACTACAGAAACTTTTTCTCGCAAGTGGAATGGGACTCCATCATGTTCCACGAAATTAGTGCAGGGCGCCCACTCATCGTAGGCGGATGGTCGATGGAACTGGCGCACAGTTTTGTGTGCGACGGTTATGATGCTGACGGATATTTCCACATCAAGTTTGGCAATCCCGAAGGCGATGCCGATGGATATTATTATTTCACATGGCTCACCCCCGACCAACCACGATGGCACGACAAGAACAACCCCGAAGGTGGATTCAATCTGCTGCAAAGCATTTTAGCAGGTGTGCAACCTAAGAAGAACAACACTCCAAGCAAACAAACATACATCTATGCCTTCGCACGTATTGAAGCATTAACGAACAATAGCATCGCAGTCTATCATTTAGGAAACGTGGGGTGGAACACTCACGAAGGAAAAGTGGGCCTCGCTCTGAAACCCATGTCCAGCGGGAAAGTGACTGATGCAGCAAGCACTACCCTGCTCTACCAATATGACCGTGTGTTTGCATTGGAGGAAATTGAAGACACCACCTACTCCGACACATTGGGAATCAACATTCCAAAGAATCTTGCGCCAGGCAACTATCGCATTTGTCCTGTGTATGAAAAAGATGGTAAATTCTATGAGGCTCGCACCCAAATGGGTATGCCGAACTATGTGCTTTGCACCAAAAATGCAGATGGCACTTACGTCTTGTCAGTACCAGAACATGAATTGGCAGAGTTGGAAGTAAGCAATGTGGTATTTCCCGACACACTCATTCGTCGTACACCGCCACACTTCTCGTTCACGCTTCACAACAAAGGAGCGGAATATTCGGGCAGACTCTACTATGCTCTCTCCCCTATCGACAATCCTGTCATGCTCATGTTCTTCAACGAAGAAGGCATTTCCATCGTCAGTAACGACACGCAGGATATAGAACTGAAAATGACCAACTTGCAAGGAGTGCCCGTTGGCCAGTACTATTTCCGAATCTTTGCAGACATCGACCTTTTCACCAACGACCTCAACCTCATCTATACCGACTCTACTCACGTTGTCACAGTTCTCAATGCCGATTATCTGGATATCAACAATATCGCTAACGATGCATCTATCGGTGCACACAGCACATACGACCTCTCTGGTCGTCCATTCTCTGAGGCAACATTACCAAAGGGAACTGTCATTGTGAAAGACGGAAAAAAAATCTTCACTCCTCGAAAGGAATGAAGAAAATTATATATTAATAGTTAAAAAGCAAAAAGGACACTCATTGCCATTTTTACTTCTTAACTTTTATTTTACTTGTGTTCTAAATAATAATTCAGTCCAGCGTTGATGTTCTGAATCAGGGCATTTGATGTGAACGTAGCACCTGCCACTGCATCTACCTTTGCGTTCTGCACCTTCTTCACTTTCATTCCGATATACTTATCAAGAATGCCTTGCGATGCAGATGCCATGTACTTAGGACCTTCGTTATTGCGGAGCACCTCGATGTTGACAATTTTGTCGCTCTTGATGGTGATTTCTACAGGAACCAAGTCCTTGTAGCCTTTCACATCCTTGCAAAGGCCAGATGTGTTGATGACATAAGTACCACCCTTTTCCTTCGTAAGAATAGGAGCATCGGTAGGGATGACGTAAGCAACAGGACGCTGACGACGAGGAGTACCACTCTGTGTGTTGCCTTGGGCAAAAGCACATTCCGATGCCATTGCCATGGCAAGCACAAAGCAACACTTTGAAATAGATTTCATCATTGTAAGTTTAGAGTTAAAAATAATATTAAAAGTCAAATGCCTCACTGACGGAAGCATTTTCCACATTGCAACGAATGGCACGGGCAAACATTTCTGCCACGGAAATCTGCTTTACCTTCGCACACTTCTGAGTGTAAGGAATAGAATCGGTGAAGATGATTTCCTCCAGAGAACTCTGCTGCACACGGTCGCTGGCAGGATCGCTCATGATGCAGTGACTTGCAATGGCACGCACCGAACGCGCTCCAGCCTCTTTCATGGCATCGGCAGCCCTTGTAATTGTTCCCGCCGTATCGACAATGTCATCCACCAGCACCACGTTCTTGTCCTTCACATCACCGATAATCGTTATGTTGCTTACCACGTTAGCACGTTCTCTCACCTTATTGCAAAGCACAAGGTCGCAGCCTAACTTCTTGGCAAAATGAGCTGCACGCTTCGAACCGCCCACGTCGGGAGTTGCAATCACCAGGTTCTCCAAATTCAAGTTCTTGATATACTCCTCCTGCACAAGCGAACCATAGAGGTGGTCAACAGGCACATCGAAGAATCCCTGTATCTGGTCGGCATGCAAGTCCATCGTCATCAAGCGGTCGATGCCTGCTACCGAAAGCATATCGGCAACCAGCTTCGCACCAATTGACACGCGAGGCTTGTCCTTGCGGTCCTGACGCGCCCAACCGAAATAAGGAACAACAGCGATGATTTGACTAGCAGAAGCACGCTTCGCCGCATCAATCATCAGCAGCAGCTCCATCAAGTTGTCGCTCTTGGGAAAAGTGGATTGAATGAGGAACACATCGTTTCCACGAATAGATTCTTCAAAACTAACTGCAAACTCACCATCGGCAAAGTGTGTTATAATCATATTGCCCAGTGTACATCCAAGATGATGGCAAATGCGGTCTGCCAAATATCTTGAATTGGTGCCCGAAAACACCTTGAAAGGTCGTGATTCACTCATTTTAAGGAAAGAGATAATTCTAAAACGCTGCAAAGTTAGTGCAAGTCGAGCGAAAAAACAAATTTATTTGCATTTTTCCGAGACGCAGCCTAACTTCGACCATGTCAACGTTAGTGCAAGTCGAGCGAAAAAACAAATTTATTTGCATTTTTAAAATAAAAAGGAGAGTGAGCAATTGTCTTTTTTGCCCACTCCCCTGCAAATTGTCCTTGGGGACAAATCACTTCAGCACCTTCCAGCTGAGTGTCTTGCCTGCTTCCGTCTTCATCTTCAAGAGATAAATGCCCTTTGAAGTAGCTGTATTGCGGAAGGCGGTGTTGACCGACTTCAGAGGCGAATAGAAGTTGCAAACAGGTTCGCCATTGAGTGTGAAGACTTGCGCTTCCACGATTTCATCGTCAGCTATCGCCAAAGACTGAATCCCTGTTGTCACGTCTTTCACGGAGGCAATACGCAGGATGCCCTGGGCGATGTCGCTGGTGTCCCAAACAATCTCGTAGATGCAGCCGTCCTTGCTACATTCATGTATGGTAGGAAGGTCGAACTGAGGAGTACCCTTCACACTTCCCACGTTAGTCCACAAGCGGAGTTCGTCGCCTTCGGTTGGGAGGTAGCCTGAATAGAGATAAGGAGCGATGGTACCATTCATGTTGAGTGTTCCCACATTCGTAATATAAGTGCCACTGGCTGTGGTTTCCTTCGTACTTGCAGTGCGCAAACCAAGAATCAGTCGTGCATTGGTTCCAAAGCTTACGTTCGTGCCATTGAAGTCCATGAAGCCCGAAGCGGCGGTGGCAGTACTACCCACTTGAAGTTCTCCCTGGATGGTAAACGAAGAGTTAGTAAGTGGCAAACCGGCCTTGGTAATACCGCTTAGGCGTGCTCCAGCTGCGACGGTAAGTGCTCCCTTACCCAGAACTGAGCCCGAATTGATGTGGAGTTCTCCCTCCTGAATTTTAACGGTACCGGTGTTGTCCCACACTCCCGACGTGGACATTTTGCATGTACCCACTTTCTCGAAGTTCGCCTTATTGTTACCTCCGGCATCCGTGATTCTGCCAGCAAAGGTGAAGTTACCAAGTGTCTCGCTGCTGTTACCCACCTGCCAGGTGTTGCTACCATTGACTGCTGCCGAGCTCTTGAAGTCGGCAATAGGATGAGCCAAGTCGCCACCACCTGTGAGTCGTCCGATGCGGAAGGTTCTGCACACATTGGAAACGGTGGAACCTGCTGCCACGTCGAGTGTGCCATTAGGCAATCCTGTGGAGGCATCGAGTGGAAGCCAAACACTAGTGTTGTGCTTGATGGTTCCAGCAAATTCAGACCAGTTGCCAGTGATTCGCACACGACTGACAGTAT
Organism: uncultured Bacteroidales bacterium; assembly: GCA_902798705.1. Classification (GTDB taxonomy): domain Bacteria; phylum Bacteroidota; class Bacteroidia; order Bacteroidales; family Bacteroidaceae; genus UBA3839. Next base: position 25,164 of record CADBXS010000007.1, on the reverse strand, counting down.
TTCGAGGAACGATAGTGAGCGTTCCCTCTCCTGTCAGTTTGTTAGCGTATGCAGTATAATAGGTGTATGTCAATTGCCATGTACCTGCTTTTCCCTTAGGTACTTCAATGGCATGGGTTGTAGCCTGCGCGTCATCCCAAAGTGTACCGCTGTGGAACTCTACGGTAGCAGCAGGATTTCCGGCTTGTGCAGCAACAGAACCACCCTCAATCACCAGTCGTGTGAGGCTATTATTCGTAGCACCTGTCTTGAGGCATCCTGTGCCTTTCTTCGTCAACAGTGTACCACTGATAGGCTTCTGCTGAACGAAATCGGCTGAGCAAGTGATGCCACCTCCTGCTTCGCCAATCATCCTAATAGGAGAACCATTCGTCACAGCTGTTGTGCTCTGAAGCACGGCTCCATTTTCCATGGTGAATTTAGCAGGAGTATTGGTTACTGCTCCCAAGTTACCCATTGCAGAAATATCGTTGGAGAGGGAATTTACTTTCACCGTTCCACCCTTCAGATAGTTTCCGCCTGTGTATGAATTGGTGTTGAGTATAGTTAATGAGCCTGTTCCTTCCTTCACAAGAGAACCGTCTGTGATGGAGCCAGCACCTTGGAAGGTGTAGTTCTTGTCCGTGTTGACAATCACTTCGGATGGAGCCACGTTTTCTGCAATATCAACGACGAACTTCGAAGCATTGTCGTTGAACTCAACCACATCTCCAAACACGAAGAAGTCGGCTGTTGCACTTTCGTCGCCCGACACTACGAAGTTCTTGGCATCGGCAAAGTTCCACACTGTACTGTTGGCACCAGTCCATTCAATATTGGTTGCGCCACGGGTACCACCCAGCGAAAGGATGACTTTTCCGTCTTCGAAACGGATTCCCGACTTGAAAGAACCGATGTCTTCGCCTTCAATCTTGAGATTCGAAACCACTCCTTCAATATTTTCAGCTTCCATTATCACATATTCTCCGGCAACGATGTCCTTGCCTCTTACTTCGATGACAGGCTGAATGTATTCAGGTCCGTACTTCGTCCATGCCGTACCAGTCTTTCGTTCGATGCTGATGCTCTTCGCCTTCACGCAGTCGTTGGTGTTGGAGGCAGCATCGATGTCGATAATGATGCGGGAACCAAAACCTAAGGAAAGGCCTTCCGATAACTGAATCGTACCAACTGCGGACTCTCCACCTGGACGAACAACTGATGCATACTCAGCCGAGAGACTCTTGAACTCGCCACCGTTGGAGTTGAGTTCTGCAAATCGACTCAGATGGAGGTCGGAATTGCGCATCGTTCCGTCGAAATTCAGCACACCTGCCCAAACGTATGTTTCGCCCGTATGGGTGAATTCAGCCTTTGGCAGATTAAGGACACCATCGCCTTGCTTCACGATGCGTGCCTCTCCAGCGATGCCACCGCCAGTCACGTTGCAAGTGTAGGTATTGTATTTGATAGTAGCTGTCTTGGAGGAGTATTCGCTGTTTGCCGTTCCCTGCACCCATGTAGGCACATTGAAGGTGAGGATATATGGTTTTGCGCCATCTTCAATCGTCACCTGACTGTTGCCATTTTCACACACGATGACGTGCTCTCCGTTGAGCGCACTGCTGATGGTACCGCCATCCGTCACTTGCTTGCGTCCTGTCATGATGAGTGGAGGTGGAGCTACAGTGATGTTCTCCATTTCGCCAAGGAAATAGCTCACGTGAGGCGGCTGGTTGTAGCCACACATCTGCCATACCATCGCGTTGCGATACTGATAGTCGTGCCACAGCGTGTAGTTGCGATATTTCGTTGGAGTTGGTGTGGAATAGATGCGGATGCGGTTGTTGGCAGTACGCATGATGATTTCCTCGCGCCAGTCACCTAAGATGTCGCCCTGATAGCAAGGGGTTCCCTTCGTATCGTTGTTGGTCATCGAACCTGCACAAGTATAAATAGGTGTCCAGCTGCCATACTTGGCCACGCATCCCTCCGTGTTTTTTCCATTGAGATAGTTGAAGGTCTCTTCGCACAAGTCGCCGTCCCAATAGATGCGGAAGTTTGTATTCACACCCGTAGTGTTGAGTCCTTCAACAGGATCATTGTAAACCAGACTAATGGCACCTTCGCGTGCCGAGCATCCGAGTCCACCAGGGAAGTTGTTGCAGAAATTACCTGCCATGGCACGTCCGTCGTCGTTGCTGGCATTGAAGCGGTGATACATCTTGCTGGTGGTGGCATCGCGGTAGTTGTTACCAGCTTGATCCTCATTGCAGGCATAGATTTCCTGCCCATGAACATATGGGTTGAAGTCTCCGCAATGCTGTGCGTCGCCATGTCCCAAACCTGTGGTTGAAAGTCCTTTTCCATTGTCGTCTATCACCATCGAACCGAACACAATCTCATCGCGTCCGTCCCAATCCACATCGGCAATTCCAAAGTTGTGATAGCCCTGTCCCTTCCACGGACCATTCGTATTGTTGTACCATCTCCAGCGCAGCACCAGTTCGTGGGTTTCGGGATTCACGTCGTAGGCCACCATCTTGTGGCGAGTGTAGATGCCTCGTGCCAAGAAGATACTTGGCTTATGTCCATCAAGATAAGGTGCGCCAAAGAAATACTTCGAACTGCGGTGGCCGTAGCCGTCGCCCCAAGCAGCGTTGAGGTCGTTCTCCCCGCTTTCCAGTCGCAGCAAAGGATAGGTGACACACTGATAAGGCTTACCTGTCTCTCCGTTCATATATACCAGATATTCGGCACCGTCGTGCATAAACCAGTTAGTGCCGCCACCCGTGTTGGCTCTGTAGTTCAGATTGGCATTTCCTACGGTGAAGACCTTGCCGTCGGCCTGATGAATCGTCGTACCATCAGCAGCACGAATCACCACCTCTGCCTTGCCGTCACCGTCCCAGTCGTAGCCAACGATATTGATTTCGTTATTCTGGAAGTCGCCCATGTTCGGACCGCAGTTCACCCACCACAGCACTGTGCCGTCCATCTTCAGGCACTCCAGGAGTGTGTGCTCACGGGTGACAACACCATTTATCGTAGGGCCATACTTCGGATAGCTTTGCGCCATCTCGCTCTGATTGTCATATTTCAGCAGTATTTCCAATTCTCCATCGCCATCCACATCGGCACAGCAAGCATCGTTGGGCACATAGGTGCTCAGCAACGAGGCATCGTGCTTGGGAGTGATTTCCTTGTAGCTGGAAGACCATGGCTTCACCGCCTTACAAGGTTCCTGCTCCACGCCACGCACCACGGCGGCAATGGCATAGCTATTCGAGATAGTGCCGCCCGTATCGCTGTAGTTCGACACATTGAGCGGAGTATCAGTGATTTTCACACCGTCACGATACACATGATAGCTCACGTCGTAGTATTCCTCACCCAGAATACGCCAGGAGAGAAACACGCCCCTTGAGGCCTTCTGTGCCACAAGTCCACGGTCCAGCTTATCCACAATTCGCTGAGCAAAGCAAACATTCGCAACAGCCAATAACATAAATAGTAATACGTTCTTTTTCATAACTCCGTAAAATAGTTCATATTGATTAGTAATAGGTGATATATAAAACGACGAAAGACGCACAGCCACACTTGTGTATGTGTGCTATGCGTTTTTCATAATGGATAGGAAAGCCTGAGGAATAGGAGTTTCGAACGAGAGCAGTTCGCGCGTGATAGGATGCACAAACTCGATGCGGTAGGCATGAAGGCACACACGCCCGATAGGATCCACGTCGGAACCATATTTCAAGTCGCCCACTACGGGGTGCTGCAAATCCTGCATGTGCACACGAATCTGGTTCTTGCGCCCTGTTTCCAGTTTCAATTCTACCAGCGAGTATTCCTCAGAGCGCTTCAGCGTGCGGTAGTGCGTGATGGCGTATTTTCCACCGTTGTCGTAGTTCGTCGAGAAGGTGACAAACATCTTGTTGTCGGTGAGCCACGACTCCACCGTTCCGCTGTCCTTCTCCATCTGCCCCTGCACCACAGCCACGTAGCGGCGGTCCTTCACAATGTCGTGCCAATGCTCGGTGAACATCTGTTGCACGTCGCGGCGCTTGGCGAAGATGAGCAGTCCCGATGTGACACGATCAAGTCGATGCACTGTATGCACGCTGATGGAACGGCTCTTGCGCTTCACGTATTCATCGAGGATACGCTTCACGGAGTTTTCCTTTCCTCCCGGCATCGTATTGGTGATGATGCCCTCCTTCTTTTCAATGACGAGAAGAAAAGCATCCTCGTAGAGAATCTTCACGTATTTATTCCGGAACTGGTGCAGGTTCCCTCGTTTGGCTATCTGTACCAGCTGTCCTGCTTTCAGCGGTGTATTAAACTGTGTGGTAATCACCTTATCCACGAACACCATCTTCTGGCTCAACAACTGCTTCGCTTTCGTGCGAGTATTGCCTGGCACGTAAGTCATCAGGAACTGCAAGAGTTCGCATGGCTCCTTCACCACATAGTCAGTGTATTGGTTCGCCAATTTCCTATTATAATAATCTTGAGACGACATGGCTTCATTAAATTAAAAATGAATAATTAAAAATTAATTGTTCAAAGTATATTGTCATTTTTAATTATTATCATTCTACTCCCCTCTCCCCTTGGAGAGGGGTTGGGGGTGAGGCTTTTTTCCTTTCGAGTAGCACCACATTTTCCACATGCTGCGTGTGAGGGAACATATCCACGGGCTGCACCTTCACCACTTGGTAGTCCACATCCAGCAACTGCAAGTCGCGAGCCTGAGTGGCAGGGTTACAACTAACATACACGATACGCTGTGGAGCGGCAAAGAGAATCGTGTCAATCACGTCCTGATGCATACCAGCACGAGGTGGGTCGGTGATGATGACGTCAGGCTTGCCGTATTCCTCAATGAATTCGCGATTCAGGATGTCCTTCATGTCGCCGGCAAAGAACAGTGTGTTGTCGATGCCGTTGATGTCCGAATTCACACGAGCATCCTCAATCGCTTCAGGCACGTACTCAATGCCAATCACCTTGCGAGCCTGTCTTGACACGAAATTGGCAATCGTACCCGTACCCGTGTAGAGGTCATACACCAATTCGTTGCCCGTGAGCTGGGCAAAGTCGCGAGCCACCTTGTAGAGGTGGTAGGCCTGGTCGGTATTCGTCTGGTAGAACGACTTCGGTCCCACCTTGAAGCGCAGTCCTTCCATCTCCTCGAAGATGTGGTCCTCACCCTTGAACACCACCACTTCCTGGTCGCCAAACGTGTCGTTGCACTTGTGATTGTCCACATACAACAACGACGTGATTTCTGGGAATGTGTCAGCCAGGTGCTGCATAAGTCCCATGGCCTGTGCACGCTCCTCGTCGTTTTCGATGCGGAACTGCACGAGGAACATCAGCTCACCCGTGTTCGAGTTGCGAATCATCAGACTGCGGAGCAAGCCCTTGTTGTTGCGCAGATCGTAGAATGTCAGTCCGTGCTCCAGCGCATACGCACGCACATCGTTTCGGATGCGGTTGTTCACGTCGTCCATCAACCAGCATTGCTCTATGTCGAGAATCTTGTCGAAAGCACCCGTGATGTGGAAACCCACAGCATTCATCTGTTCGTATTTCACATTCTCGCGCACCTCCTCTTCCGTCAGCCACCGCTTGTACGAGAAGCCGAACTCCAGTTTGTTGCGATACGCCGTCGTCTTCTCACTGCCAAGAATCGGCGAAATCTCAGGCAGTTCAATCTTCCCGATGCGGGTAAGGTTATCCACCACCTGCTGCTGCTTCGCCTTCAGCTGCTCCTCATATTTCAGGCACTGCCACTTGCAACCGCCGCACACACCATAGTGATGGCAGAACGGCTTGGCGCGCAAGTCTGACTCCTGATGAATCTTCACGGCCACAGCCTCCATATAGCTGTTCTTTTTCTTCTTCACCTGAAGGTCCACCACGTCGCCTGGCACCACATATGGCACAAACACCACCTTATCGTCCACCCGTGCAAGTGCCTTGCCCTCAGCAGCCACAGCACTGATAGTCACGTTCTCCAGCAGTGGTAATGCTTTCTTCTTACGCATGAATTATATCTTTATTATTTACTCAACCTTAGCAAGTTTTTCTTTCACCACAGATTACGCAGATTTTACAGATGAGAAAGCCCTAGGGCTTTGAGCAATCTGTGTAATTCCTTCAGAAATCCCGCCGAGGAGGCGGCAAAATCCGTTCAATCCGTTACATCTGTGGTTTAAAAAACACTTGCGGAATTTTCGTTTTATGATGATCATTCCACTCCCCTCTCCCCTTGGAGAGGGGCTGGGGGTGAGGCTTTTTTTAAATCATCGGCAGCCCATCCTTGTTCTCAGCCATATCCTCCTTCACCGAGGCATAGAGATAAGCCAACGGCAGGTACTGAATCCACGACAGCACCGTGAGCAGGAACGTAGATACCAGGAGCACCACCACCTCCCACACAGGAAACAGACTTGGCAACTTCACCGCATCGCCCTCCAACATACTCAACGACGCATTGCGCTGCATCAGCGAGATGACGATGGCTGGCGACATCAACAGGATGGCCACCACACCCACGATGATACCCACCACGAGCGTCATGGCAAACAGTTTAGCCCATTTCTTCCAGCCCACCTTGTAGCCCTTCCAGAACTTCTTCATCAGAGAACCCTCACCCAGCTCCACGTTCGGCAAACAGAAACCCGTCGGCACGAACAACACAATCATGATGAGCAGTACAAGAATCGCACCAACGATATTCTCCACCACCTCCGACATGTCATGCGCCTCACGCATCATCGACTTCATCATCAACCAACCGAAGCCACACATCACCACCATGTATATCACCGACACAACGAAGGCATTCACCGTCAATTTGAAGAACGGCTTCTTGTAAGCATCCTTCAGCCGTACCGTCCGCAAGTCCAGTTCCTCCGACTTCATCCTGATCATGTTGAACACGAATCCCACAAACGCCGCAGTCAGCAACACCAGCAGGAATGTCAGCACACCTTCCGTCATGAGCAAGTTGATGGGATTGGCCAACAGCTTCACATCACACGACACGTAGATGCTCGCAGCCAGCACCACAGCAAGAGGAATTGCCACGGGAAGCGACAACTTCACCAGATGCAGGAAATGGTCTGTCAAAAAACTGATACCAGCGGAAAGGCATTTCGCCACACTTCTATACGAATAGAACGTCTGCTCCTTCTGATTATCTTTCTCTGTCGTCATAGTCATTCAGCTATTTTTTACGTTTGGTTTGCAAAATTACGCAAAAAAGCCTACATTTGCAACTGCTTAATAATAATTAAGAAATCAAGAAAGTTAAAAGATAATCGTTAATCGTTAAAAGAACATTGCTCTTTCACTGGCTATCGCCTTCTTCATTCTACTCCACTCTCCCCTTGGAGAGGGATTGGGGGTGAGGCCATTCATTCTTCATTCCCATGAACACCCTACAAACCGTCAAATGGGGCTTCATCGGTTGCGGTGAAGTGACCGAAAAGAAAAGCGGGCCCGCCTTCGGAAAAGTCGAAGGCTCCCAAGTCGTTGCCGTCATGAGTCGCAACCACGACAAAGCCGAGTCCTACGCACAGCGCCACCACATCGGCAAGTTCTACACCGACCCACAAGAACTCGTCAACGACCCCGACGTGAACGCCGTCTATATCGCCACGCCACCATCCTCCCATGCCACCTACGCAGTCATGGCCATGCGTGCGGGCAAACCCGTCTATGTGGAGAAGCCCCTCGCCGCTCGCTATAACGACTGTCTACGCGTCAATCGCATCTCCAAACTCACTGGCATCCCTTGCTTCGTGGCCTACTACCGCCGCTACCTCCCCTACTTCGTCCGGGTGCGCGAAATCATCGAGATCGGCATCATCGGCAAGATTCTCTCCTGCCAGATACGCTTCGCAGTGCCACCGCGCGAACTCGACTACAACAGCACCAACCTGCCGTGGCGCCTGCAGCCCGACATCGCTGGTGGCGGCGGCTACTTCTACGACCTTGCTCCCCACCAAATCGACCTCCTTCAGCAGATGTTCGGTGACATCATCGAGGCCGAAGGCTTCTGCAGCAACATGGCCGGCATTTATCCCGTGGAGGACACCATCAACGCATGCTTCAAGTTCCATTCAGGTATCACAGGTGCCGCATCCTGGTGCTTCGTCGCCCATGAGTCCGCACGTACCGACCGCATCTCCATCGTCGGCAGCAACGGATCCATCTCCTTCTCCGTCTTCGACTACCTCCCCATCCACCTCTACGCCGAAAACCAGAACCAGCTCATCAGCGTGCCCAATCCCCCACACGTGCAGATGCCCCTCATCCAAGAAGTCGTCAACCACCTCCGTGGCTTCTCCACATGCACTTGCGACTGCGTGAGCGCCACCTCTGTCAACTGGGTGATGGACAAGATTTTAGGGGTGTTTAGACTCTAATCTTTGCCTTTTAAAATGTTTTATTGAGGATGCTAAGATAATAGTCTTTGCATCCTTATTTTTTGTATTGGGGATTGTGAAATTCGTCGATAGTTCAATATAAAGATTTTGAACGTTCATCTTAAAAATTTTGAACGTTCATTTCTATTTTTTTGAACGTTCATTTTCTTAATTTTGAACGTTCAAAAATTTTACAATGAAAGTTCATTATTTATATAGATACGAATTAAAATATTTTCATAAGCACATTCCAACACTCCTAAATCTTTTTATCCATTTTTTTATCGTTAAATTTTGCTGTTAAAAAACCATTAATTATCTTTGCCAACATCTTGAATCGACATGTCGCACGATTGCCAATCAGAAAAACCTTTTCACCATGGAAAAACAAGGATTTTGGCAGAATGTCTGGCACCTGTATTACGACGGGTTCAGAAATATGACGATAGGAAAAACGCTCTGGACAGTGATTCTCATCAAGCTGTTCATTATCTTTGTTGTACTGAAACTGTTCTTCTTCCCCAACTTCATCTCCCACCACTCGAAAAAGGGAGAGGAAGCTGAGTTTGTCAGCACTGAAATCACCTCAAGACAATAAGTAACGAAAAGTGACGATTTAAGTAACGATAAAAAACTAAAACTAACGAATATGACGAACTTACTCTTAGACCTCGACACCAGTATGATTAACTGGGCGAGAGCACAGTTTGCCCTCACAGCCATCTACCACTGGCTCTTTGTTCCACTAACCTTGGGACTGGCTGTCATCATGGGCATCATGGAAACATGCTACTACCGCACGGGCAAGGAGTTCTGGAAGGACACGGCGAAGTTCTGGCAACGGCTCTTCGGTGTGAACTTCGCCATGGGCATCGCCACGGGCATCATCCTCGAATTTGAGTTCGGCACGAACTGGAGCAACTACTCGTGGCTGGTGGGCGACGTGTTCGGCGCTCCCCTCGCCATCGAGGGAATCGTGGCGTTCTTCATGGAATCGACCTTCGTGGCAGTGATGTTCTTCGGTTGGAACAAAGTGTCGAAGGGCTTCCACCTGGCTTCCACCTGGCTCACGGGACTGGGCGCGACAATCTCTGCATGGTGGATTCTGGTGGCCAACTCTTGGATGCAATACCCCGTGGGACAGGAATTCAATCCCGACACGGTGCGCAACGAGATGACGAGCTTTGCAGACGTGGCGCTCTCACCCGTGGCCATCGACAAGTTCGTGCACACAGCCATCTCCACCTGGGTGGTAGGCGCGGTGTTCTGCGTGGGCGTGTGTTGCTGGTATCTGCTGAAGAGGCGCCACGTGGAATTTGCGAAGGCCAGTATGAAGATTGGTGCCATCGTGGGATTGACAGCTTCTCTGCTGGCTGCCATCTCGGGCGACCACTCGGCCTACACGGTGGGACAGACGCAACCGATGAAACTGGCTGCAATGGAAGCGCTCTACAACGGCGGCACGGACCAGTCGCTGACGGTGATTTCGGCTGTCAACCCGTTCAAGCAACCTGACTACGAGAACGAGGAGGAAGCTCCTTTCCGCATTGCCGTGCCTTACGCACTCTCCTTCCTGGCTACACACGACCTGCACGGTTTTGTGCCTGGTGTGAACGACATCATCAACGGCTACACGAAGGATGACGGAACGGTGGAGATGTCGCTGAAAGAGAAGATAGAACGGGGACAGAAGGCCATCATAGCGCTGCAACAGTTCCGCGAAGCGAAAAAGAAGGGCGACTCAGCTGCAATGGATGCCGCGAGAAGCGTGATGGCTGAGAACATGAAATACTTCGGCTATGGCTACGTGAAGGAGAGCGAGCAGATTGTGCCTTACATCCCAGTGTGCTTCTACGCGTTCCGCGTGATGGTAGGTGGCGGATGCCTCTTCATCCTGCTCTTCGCGCTGATTCTCTTCTTCCTCTACAAGAAGGACATCACGAAACCGAAGTGGCTGCACTGGTTGGCTTTGGCGTGCATACCGATTGCGTATATCGTGAGCGAAAGCGGTTGGCTGGTGGCTGAGTTCGGTCGGCAACCATGGACCATCCAGGACATGCTGCCAACGTGGGTGGGTGTGAGCGACCTGCAAACGGAAAGTGTGATGATTACTTTCTTCCTCTTCCTCATCCTCTTCACCACGATGCTCGCAGTGGAAATCAGCATACTCTGCAAGCAAATCAAGAAGGGACCAGAAGGGGAAAAATGAAAGGCCTCACCCCCAGCCCCTCTCCGAAGGCGAGGGGAGTAGAATGTAAAAATGAAGACTGAAAGAGATTTCAACCTTAACCCGAACGTTCCATCCAGATGGCGGTTATCGTTCCTTTAAAAATAAAACTTTTAACTAATTCAAGTTTGCATATTATGTCATACGAATTCTTACAACAATACTGGTGGTTCCTGGTGTCATTACTGGGAGCCCTGCTCGTGTTTCTCATGTTTGTTCAGGGTGGTAACTCGCTGCTTTTCCAAATAGGGAAAACAGAGGAGGAACGCCGAATGTTGGTGAACTCAACAGGAAGGAAATGGGAATTCACGTTTACTACTCTAGTCACCTTCGGCGGTGCTTTCTTTGCTTCCTTCCCTCTGTTCTACAGCACGAGTTTCGGCGGTGCCTACTGGCTGTGGATGATTATCCTGTTCTCGTTCGTGCTGCAAGCGGTGAGCTATGAGTTTCAGAATAAATTGGGCAACCTGTTGGGCACAAGGACTTTCCAGGTGTTCCTCGTCATCAATGGCATTGTGGGACCACTGCTGCTGGGCGGTGCTGTGGCTACGTTCTTCGACGGTTCGAACTTCATCGTGCAGAAGGAGAACATCGCCAACGAGTTCCAGCCTATCATCAGTCAGTGGGCTAACAGGAGTCACGGACTGGATGCACTGCTTGACATCTGGAACATCGTCTTTGGATTGGCTGTGGTGTTCCTCTCGCGCATCCTCGGTGCACTTTACTATATCAACAACGTGAACGACGACATCATCTGCCAACACAGTCAGAAGCGCTTGCTGGTGAACACGATATACTTCCTCGTGTTCTTCCTTATGTTCGTGTTTCATTTGCTTATGAAAGACGGCTATGCCTACGACTCAACAACGGGAGAGATATACATGGAACCAAACAAATACTTCCACAATATGTTTGGTTCGTTCACTGTGCTCGCACTCTTCCTCGTGGGTGTGGTGATGGTGGTAAACGGTATTACCTTCACCCTGTGGCTGAAGCAGAAAGACGGGAAGCCTTTCACGAAAGGGATATGGTTGGCTGGCATCGGTACAGTGATGACAGTGCTGGCGCTGCTGCTCTGTGCAGGTCTTTTCAACACAGCTTATTATCCGTCGAACGTGGACCTGCAAAGTTCGCTCACCATCGAAAATTCATGCAGTAGTGAATTTACACTCCGAACTATGGCCTACGTGAGCATCCTCATTCCGTTTGTCCTTGCCTACATCGTCTATGCATGGCGTGCAATGGACAAGAAGAAAATCGACAGGCAAGAAATTGCAGGGGATGAGGAAGCTTATTAAAGAGACTCACCCCAACCCATCTCCCAAGGCGAGGGGAATAGAACGAAGAATGAAGAATTGGAGTGACCAAATTCTTCATTCTTCATTTAAAACTGTATCCATTTCTTTAAATCAACGTTACCCTCAAACATAGGGGCGATGGCAACGTTGCCACGCATATAATCCTTGCCTAAGAGGAATCGGTCGATGAAGGCTTCCACTTCAGGGCACTGCACAGCGGGAAGCATGCAGTGAGGATGTCCTCCCTGAATGGAATAACCCATGCGATCGGCTATGCCGAAGGCTGCCCAAACCTTCTTCGCTGCGTTGGCTGACACATACATCGCCTCGTCGGCCAACCATTTGTAGTCGGGATTACCCAAAAGGAGTAAGGCACGAGGACAAACCATGGCACAGAGTTCGTGTTGGTCGTATGGCAAACGCTTCACATTCTCACCACCGAAATTGGTTTTCTGACTCTCCTGGAACCAATGATAGTCGGTGCGGTCGATACTTTCCACTTCGGTCATGGTGCTCGACACACGCCATGCTGCTGCTCCTCCACCTCCAGGCTCCTGGGCAATGGTGAGGGCAATGCGCTCGTCGAAGGCTCCGCAATAGATTGCCATCTTACCTGCATAGGAACAACCGGTGACACCTATGTGCTTCATGTCGATTCGTGTCTTTTCAGGACCGAGTATCTGAAGTCCGTCGAGCAATCGGCTGATACCCCATGCCCATTCAGCATAAGCTCCATTGTCCTTGTATTCGGGATAGAGCGTGTCGAACGGATAGGTTCCTCTCCCACCCTTCTCTCCACCAAACTGAGAATAGGGATTCACCTGACTTTCGTGGTATGTGGCATATGCAATTGGTCGCTCCAGAATGATCCACGAAGGAAGGGAGTTGTGGCTGGTGCCAATCATGAGGGGATAAGGAGCTGTGCCTGTCTTCGGATAATGAAGCGTCATGCGCAGGGTGAGAGTCTTGCCGTTGCGCTCCACATCGACAATGAGTGTGTCACCATCCATGCGAGGATGCACGTTCTGAAGATTGACGGCGGGTTTAATACCAATGCCGTAATGCTGAATTTCCTTGGCAATCTCGCCTCGGCGCTGGCTCCATTCGGAGAAGTTCTTCACACGGCCTTTTCCATTGGACCACATCAGTGGGTCTGTGAGTGTCTCGACCGCAGGAAGGTCTGCTACGGAAGGCAAATCGACTTGTACGTTAGCACCTGTGTTTTCCTGGTCGTACACAAAGGGAACTCGTTGTGCAAAAGCGGTGGAGCACAAGAAAAGGGATGATAGTAATAGTGTCTTTTTCATGATAATAAATAGAGTGAAAAGCCTCACCCTCAACCCCTCTCCTAAGGTGAGGGGAGTAGAATGAAGAGTGAAGAATTAAGAATGATTCAAAAAAAACGAAAACGATAACGAAGGGGATTGCCAATTGGATGGCAGTTTTGGCTACGCAGAGCTAAAGATTCGTTATCGTTTTCGTAAAAAAGTAATATTAGTCCTCGATGAAGCCCACTTCCTTCCAGTCGGCCAGAAGTTTCTCGCAGTCGGCTTTTGCAGTGGTTTCGTCGATTTCGTATGTATCGGTAATGACCTTTGCCATATCGTCGATGGTGAAGTCCTTACCAACAAGAGCATTCCACACATCGGCTGCTGATTCGTTCAAACTAATCACTTTTGTGAAATTGATGTTTTGCTTTCCGTGAGCAATGATGATGTTCTCACCACAGATGCTACGAAGTTCAAATCCGTCTTTGATTTTCATGTTGTTATTGATATTTGAAGTTTTGTTTTCGTTAGGGGAAAAGTCGCTGCAGGGCAGGAATCAATGACGCTGCCAGCGATAAGGCAATTCGTGCAACCAGAGCAATTTGTAGAGCGCCAGCAAGTAGCGACGAGCCGGCAGGAGGCGCGGCCATGCCCAGGAATAGAGTTTCCAGAAGCGGGAAGTACGAAGGTCCCAAGTCTTGCCCTTGCGAATGAATTGACTGCAGAGGGCTCGAATGTCGCGCAACTCGCAATGCTCCACACCTCCATTCACCTTGTTCCTGACGTTGCCATCGCCACGGAGTGTGACCTTGGCATGGGTGTCGGAGGTTTTTCCCTTCACCGCCTTGCCTTGGGCATCCTCAATCTTGTCGATGCGATTGACCTTTGGCACGAATGGACACGTTGTGTCCTTCTGCCACCAATCCTGTCACATGCGGCAGGAACTCAGCATTGGATAGCTGTATGACCTTCATTTCAAAACGCTTTTAACATTTAAAGGTGCAAGGAGCATCGGTTATACCTGTTTCACGTGGATGGTATCGTACGACAAGCGGACAGCATCCTCATTAGGCAGATTCTCCAAGAAGTAAGTAGGGACATTCTCGATGAGACGAGTGACACCGTCGCAGAGTCCGCCATAGACGCGCTTGTCCCACTTCATGACCGAGCAAGAAGGAAGCAGCGAAGCGAATGCCTCGATGACGTTCTGACGACGAATCTTGTTCTCAGGAGCCTGTTTGAGCTGCACGAACGCACCAATAGGAGCCTCCACGTTGCGATAGCAAGGAGTCTTTCCGCTCCAAGGACTTCCGAACACGATGGCCTGCCCGTCGATGAAGCGCACCACAGGGTTATCGTCGTTCATCAGGTCGGTACCAGGGATATACTTCAGCCAGTTGCCGGTGTGTGTACTCTTACCCGTTCCGCTCACGCCGAGGAACAGATAGCCGTAACCTTTCTCACGAACAACAGAAGCATGGAAAAGCATGGTGTTGAGATGTGCAGCGGAGAAGGCATACATAATCATCAGTGTGTTGTTCAGACCGAAACTGCGCATGGAATAGTTGCCATTGAGAGCAACACTTCCCTTCGAGAAATCAGCATTCGTGCCCAGCAGACAACACTGCTGTCCGAGATGATTGGTGAGGCGAATTTCGTATCCACCATCCTCACGCTGATACACGCCATGATTATTGCCGCCACAGTCGAACTGTCCTATCTCCTCGCCCGTTGCCTCAGGTCGGAATGTGTCATCCACGGTCAGTTCGAACACCGGTGCCTCATCGGTCAATTCAGTTTCAAAAGGCTTACTTGAAGGTATCAGATCGTCGCCGTTCTTTCCACCTTCTACGAATATCACACGGTAGGGAAGCCTACCTACTTTGTACTGCTTAATCACTGTATTTATCTATTGTTTTTGAGTTTTATTAGCCCACGATGTCTTCCAATATTCAGAATAGAAGAAATCGTCATTGTATTTTGGCAGCGGAACATACATGGACAATCCGCCGTATTCGTTCTTATCGATATCGATGTATCGGTTGCCATATACCGTGTAAGAAAAAGCTGAAGCCAAACGAGTGGGAACAGCCCTCACAAATGTTTCTCTCCACTGTGAGAAGTCGGCTTCCGAGGGCAAGTGCTTCATGAGAGAGAGCATGTCGTAGCAGTCGGGCATATCGGCCAAGTGGTGAAAATTGTCGTAATCGAAATAGTTCAGGACAGATGCCCAATCTACGGATGGAACCGCATCATTGTATTGCTGCAACAATCGGCCTGTGAGCGCTGCCAAGGCATCCAGTTCACTGCAATTCACTATCGACAGAAGACAACCACCTTCGGAAAATGCGTCGTAGTAACACTGCATCATGGCAGATGGATTGGCACCCGTGGCAGTGAACATGTGATACATCAGCGATGAATAAGGAGCGCCCAAAGATGGGATTTCTGCAGGAGAACCCATGATGTGACGAGCACAATGGCGCAGTTCGTAACACAGTTCCACGCTCTGCATGTAACAGGCATCGAAGAACAGGAAATCGAACTTTGGATAATCCGTCAGTACCGATGTCATTTCGGAAATGTCCATCTCGTCACCAACATTGGCATTCACGCCTCCACCCACATTCCTGCCGTTATCCACACCGAAAGTACGCTTGGGTTGAGGAACCCATCCCGAGCCATGTGACCAGAACACGATGCCGTATTCGTCGGCAGGGCAATGGGAACGTGTCCAGTCGAGCACCTGCTTCAACGTGACAGGAGAACAGGAATTCACGTCTTCAGGGAACGTATAGTCAGCTTCCAGCTGAGTGATATGACTCGCCTTCGTCTTGTTTGTCAGCACAAAAATGCGTGGTAGGTCAGTGTCGTCAATGAAAAGAACAAGTCGGTCGTTATCCGACATGGCCTTCACCGATTCCAGCATTTCGTCAGCGTCGCACTTCTGGCTGTTCATGTCGTAAGTGGCATAGATGGAGAGAGAATTCTCTGCCGCCATATACACTAACACCGTCTGAGCCACACTTTCATCCTTCGCTCCGTCGGCATCGTCATCCTTCTGGCACGACGCAAGCGAGAGAGCAAGGAACAAGAAGAGCATAGAGAGCACGAAAAGGACTACGGAGGGAGCAACATGCCCTTTCTCCACTTTTTCCACTTTCTCCATCCCCTTCCCTATTCAGTCTTCTTGAACTGGAAACGCTCCACATCCACGATGTGCATGTCGGTTGTTCCCATGTCAAGGTAGCGTTTCTTCATCTTATAGAACCACTTCGATGCTTTCTTTTTCTTTTCCGAGAAGAAGATGCTCACCGTCTCATCCTTCAATCCGAGCTGTCCCTCCAGGTATTCCTTGAACTGCAAGCTATAGTCGATTCGCGAGGGAAGGAAACGCGTTTTCTTTTCGAGACGCACAAAACTCAACTCGTTCACCTCTGTGATGTAGAGCGACGAGTCATTGAAATTGAGTCCCACGCCGAAAAGATAGACCTTGTCCTTGGCTGTCAGTGGGTGCTTAGCCTCCTTCAGCGCCTCCTTCGCAGCTTTCTTCTGCTGCTTAGCGATGGCTTTTTCTCTGCGCTTCACGAGCTTCAGTGAATCAGCTGGTGTCAGCGTCTTAACCTTCGCCTTCTTCTTGTCCTTTGTTTTTTCCTTCGGCGCATCCTGCGAAGTCTTTGGCTGAAGGTTAGCAGCTGGTTCCAGAGTCATGGAGATAGCAGGCAGGAACAAGAGAGAAAGCATCAGCAAATATACAAGTCGTTTCATCGAGAATCCTTCGTTTTCAGAATTGAATTGGTAACAGTATCTGTGTCAGATAGCGACACGATGCCACTTCTGCCAAACAAATTTGGGTGCAAAGATACACCAAAAACTTAGGCTGTGCAAAAAACAATCCTATTATTTAGGTTTCTTTATCTTAAAATCATTAAAAATGAGTAATGATTTTGTCCATATATTTTTAAGTTTTTCAAGTTTTTCCATATCTTCGCAGCGAATTATCACCTTTACCATGAAAAGAAAAATATTGATATGGAACCTGCTGCTATGGATGGCACAGACCGCTAATGCACAGATAGCCTTCTCGTTCAACCAACTGGAAGGAGTGAGAAGCCAAACACTTACCGATGGAACCACGCTTGTGGCTCTGCCTGTGGGAAGCAAGCTCTCCGACATGGCAGCCTATGGAATGCAGGCCACCGTAGATGGCAAGCCCGTAAAACTCTCCGAACTCAAACCCAACCCTACCACCATCAACATCGACGACCTGCAAATAACCACCTTTCGGTATAAAGGAAAGCGGCAGCAGTTCCGATTCACAGTCGGAGCTTACTTCACCGCTGTGGTGATTTCCGACAGCCACACCGCCCAAAAACCACTCAACAGCATCGAAAACGAGCGCATCTATTGCGAACGCATCGCTTTGATGGGGCACGAAGGAGGAGCACAATTTGCGTTCGATACATTGCCCACCTACCTACCCACAGCCGACATAGTTCTCTTTCTCGGTGATATGGACAAGGACAGTAAGCGCGAAGATACGGAATTTGCAGCGGCCATGTCACCATTCCATGCCTATGGTATCCCTTTCGTACCCATGCTCGGTAACCACGATTATGTTCCCGACTTCTGGACTGGCAACAAACCAGGATACGGACTGACCATAACGGGTGGCGAGCCAGCCAATCAAGCAGCATTGAAAACCATAGAAGCATATCTCGACTCAGCCAAAGCCGTTACCACCCCCATCGAACAACTGGAGCGCATCACCGACGGAAGCGGACACACGCAAGCACAGCCCTTTACCTTCGTTTTCCATGGTGTCCGTTTCTACTGCGGACACACCTATTGGTATCAAAAGCCGTACTCGGGTGCATACATCCTCGAGAACGGAAAAGTTAAAGAAAAAGCACGATATTATGCACCCGATGCCGTGATAGAAGCATTGCGCAAGACCGTGAAACAACACCAACACGAACCATCTATTTGGTTACAGCACTACCCTTTCTTGGCTGGCGACGACTGTGACCGCTGGTGGCTCGACCAGACCGACGTGGGCCTATACTTGCCGACGGAAGACAGTTCCATCTATGGCACCGACAGGAAGATTAGCCATTTCACGACCGATGCAGCGAAAGCTATCGCACGACAAAAGAAAGACACTCTCGTGAATATCATTGCCATGACCAAGAACCCTGTCCACTTCTCAGGACACACGCATTTCTTCGACGAAAGAACCTACCGAAACGCTAACAGCGGTGCTGAAGTGAAGGACTACACCGTGTCGGCATTTGGAGAGGACAAAGGAGATGCCTACATCCTGCTTTGTAAGGAAGGTGTGGGCTGCATCGAAATAAAGAAAGCAAACTTCGGGGACAAAGGTGAGAAAAGCATTACGAAACAAGGTGAGCGATTTCCTCTGGGAGTGGCATTCGGTTCCGACTACACAACGATACGACAAGCCTGTCAAGTAGCTTTCGGTGAACCCGACTATGCCGACTCCACCGCCATCATCTACCACCACAAAAACTATCGTGGCCATGAATTTGCCTACATCGCTTTCGGCATCCAGTACAATTCCGCTGGCGAAGGCTTCTATAACCAGTGCACCATGATGCTCTCCTCTACCCCCCATGCTGATGTAGCAAATACAGCTATCGAAGAACTCTTTACCACAGTGAAAGCCGACTACAAGCCGAGCGAAATCACCAAGACCTGCAACCACTATGGATGGTTGCAATATACAGGAGGCAAGGATCCTACCGACGACGACAACGTATTCTTCACCGTTGCGAAGGATCAGATGACCGATGCCGAAACAGGAAGCGTCACCTACACCCCCTACATCACTTACGGACCATTCGAATTCACAAGGAAATGAGAACGAAAACGAGAACCTTGGTTATGAGGTTCTCGTTTTATAATTTATTGTTTAGAAAACGAAGTCATCGTCTTCATTTTCAGTAGCTTGTTGTCGTTCGTTTTGCTTGGTTGCCTCTTTGTTCGTGCTTTGTAGCTCCTCGATAGTCATGCCGTAAGTGGTGCGGAGCACTTGGAACTCGGTTCGTCGGTTGAGTGCATTGCAAATCTCCTGCTCGTCAGGCTTGAGCTGCTTAATGAAGGCTTCTGTAAGGGTGTCTCCTTCATGGAGAAAGGTGTGCGTTTCAGCGAGTTTCTTACGGATGACTTTCGGACGGCTTTCTCCATAGCCCATGGCGGTGAGTCGTTCCTTGGCCACACCATGCTCCACCATGTAGTTGACGACAGACTCTGCACGGCGTTGTGCAAGTCGTGCGTTGTATTGGTCGTTGCCTCGATAGTCGCAGTGTGAGCTCAGCTCACAGGGATGTTCATCGGTGGCAATGGGAACTGGAGTGTGTATTCCTCACTCTCCTGGCTCTGCATGACTGAAATTTCATTCTTCACGTTGAGATATCCTTTGCAAGTACCGAGGAGCACGTACTCGACGCCGGGCTTGAGAACATAAGTGAAGGAGCCGTCGCCTCTCACACTGAGTTTCTCGTTAGTACCGTCATTGCCCACGAGATAGACAAGTGCTTCGGGCAGTTCGTAGCCATCCTTCTCATACACCCATCCTGTGACGGTCTGGAGGATTTCGGGCAACTCGAAACTGTAGATGTGGTCCCATCCCTTGCCGTCGTTTCGGCTGGATGAGTAAAAACCGCGGTTGTGAACACCCTCGAAGGTCATACCGAAGTCGTCAGCCGAAGAGTTAAGAGGAAACTGCTGGTTCTCTACAATCCATCCCCTCACGGAATCGGGCGTTGCCTTGAGAATGTCGAGTCCTCCCATGCCTGGATGGCCATCGGAGGAGAAGTAAAGGTCGCCGTTGGGGCGGAAGGTGGGAAACATCTCATCGCCTGGCGTGTTAATTGGTCGTCCCAAGTTCTCCACACCTCCAAAGCCGGAAGAAAGGATGCGTACCTTCCAGATGTCGTAGCCGCCGAGTCCACCTGGCATATCGCTCACGAAGTAGAGCCAATCGCCGTCGGGTGAGACGGCTGGATGAGCGAAGGAGGAAAGGGTATCCTTTGAGATTTCGCACTTGCTGGGCTTTGCCCATGAGGCGTCGCTGCGCTGCGACTGCCAAATCTCAGCATTGCGGGGATAGTCGGGGTCGGAAGAGCAACGAGTGAAATACATGGTCTTACCATCGGGAGTGAAGCAACAGGCTCCTTCCTCGTATTCGGTGTTCACCTCCGACTCCACCACTTCGGGTTGCTTCCACTTACCGTTTTCGTCTTTCTTGGCGAGGAAGAGGTCGGAAAAGCTTGTACCCGTGATACCACTGAAATCATCGCCTGTGGCATCGTTTCGAGTAGAGGAGATGACGAGTTGCTCGCTTTCGTCTCCTACGAGCATCGGGCTGAAGTCACTGCGACGCGAATTGAAGATGGCTTCCTTCTTGATTTTGTAAAGGTTGGGATTGGCCTTCCACTGTGGTGCCACCTCGCAGGAGAGGAGTCCGATGTGGGCAAGTTCATTGGCGGGATCCTTCTCCAAATATAGTCGGAAGTTCTGCTCGGCCTGCTTGTAGTTGCCAATCTTCAACTGTTGCTGTGCTAAATAGAGTATGGAAAGGCTGTCGGGGTACTTATAGCGTACGGCATTCTGATAGGCTGCCACCGCCTTCTGGGAATAGTTGATGTGGCGATAGCACTCTCCCATCATGAAAGCCCGTTGTGCACGCTTCTGCTTGTCCTTGGGTGCAACGCGCGAATAGGATTTCTTGAAATAAGAAGAAGCGGTGTAGTATTCGCCCATAGCGTAAGCCTGTTCCCCTTTCTTGTAGGAAATAGCCTCATTGCTGCATGATGCCAAGAGCACCATGCCGGCAAGACAAAGAGTATATAGGATAGAATTAAAAATGCGCATCATCTCCTAAGTAACGAAGATGATACGCAAATTATTATACTTTGTTTAATAAAAAGACTCACTTTATTTGCAAAAAGAGTCTTATTTCGAGATATCACCAAATACTATAAATGATAAAGCCCGACTATTTCGAATGAGTTTCCCTATGCAAAGACAGATATATGCTATTATGATAGAAAAAAAGATTAAGAACATAAATTCTAATAAAATATTTCCTGATTGATAAAACCAATCACAAACGGTTTTAATATTAAGAGTTTTAAGTAAAAAAAAATGAAATACGTAAATGTCTAAACTTTTTTTGCCTAAACGAGAAAGCTCATTTTCAAATACACTATTTGAGTGTTCATGGGAATAGAATAAATAAATCATACAGGTAATAGCCGTGATAGCCAAAAACTTATAGAGATATGCATATCCATTGATATAATAAACAAAAAAGGTCAAATATAGAACCAATGCGATTCCATAAATAATGTTATGAGCATACAATTTCCGAACTAAATCATATTTTTTGCAAAAAAAACCAAAAAAGAAAAAAGGCCAATACTGAACTAACTGACCAATACTGAATAAGTCATTAGATGGATTCGGGGCGATTACTTTAAGTAAAATGAATAATGCACTAAAAATTATAATTGCAAAAATAAAATCAATAGTCAACCCTTTAAAATCCTTCCATTTATTCCATTTAAAAGGAATTAGAAAAAGATAAAAACAAAATAACACATAAAGATACCAATAACCTGCTTTATATGTGCTCAGTATAGCACGAGTAAAAGAAACCTTGAGAAATAAAATATGACAAAAACCTACTACAAGAAAAGGGAACATTAGTTTCCTGAATTTTCCAGAAATAATATATATACTTGATGGAGAAGAGGCCACAAAACCTGATAAGAAAATAAAAAGAGGCATATGAAAAGAACTAATTAACTCATAGATAATATCTCTTTGCGCAATAAGATGCCCCATGACAACAAATATAATAGTAAATCCTTTTAAACGGTCTATAAAGTTTAATCTATGTCTCATGTAATACTATTATTGTCAATCAATGAATAAATCCATACAAAAAAAACAAACTTGAAAAAGAACTTACAAGATTGTATTAACGTATTTATACTTCTTTTGTATCACTTTTGTACTTAATAAAATGGAAAAATTTGATTGTTAAATCTTCCGAAATCAAATAATATACAATTTGAATCGTCCAAAGTTATTATTTAATGAGTCCTCTTGAAAAAGTCCAGACTACTTTCAGTTTAAAACATGAGTGTTTCTAAATGTGGTATATATGACCTGTTTTTTGGTGTTTCTCCACTTTTCAAAGTATAATCTTCACCGTATGAACATGTGTTACTTACAGATTGATGCTAAAACCAGTTCATCCGAAATATTAAAAGACTTTTTCAAGTTGACTCTTTAATCATTACTTAGAACGAGTAGTTCAATCCGAGGGTGAAGAACTCCTTGAATTGGAAGTAGCCGAGGTTGCGGTCCCAATAGTCAGGGGAACGATTGTCATCGAAACGCCAGAGGGTGTAAAGCTCCGTTGAGATGTATTTCGACAATTGATAGGAGAAGTCATTCTCCAACTCACCTTCACCGTAGTGGTAGGAGGAGAAGTAATAGAACCGGCACTTCCATGTGAAGTCCTTGGCCAATTTAACGGATGACTGTAGTTCGATTTTCGAACCGAAGTCCTGCTGGAAATCCTTGCCAACCATCTTGTAGGACTTATGCACATTCAGGTCGTCGTCGGTCATATAGCGGAACTTGTAAGACAAAGGGAGAAGGGCAACAGAGAGTGTGTTTCCGTTCTCGAACTTAGGCTTGAAGTCCATACCAATAGCGAAGTAGAAGTCGAGAGGTGCAAAGAAGTTGGAGTATTTCTTTGGGTCGTTCACACGGTGTCCTGCCATGAACTGGGTGTTGGCTTCGAGCGATGCGGTATAGTACCAGTTCTTCGCTGCCTTGATGCCAAGCTTGCTGTAGAGGTTCAACTTATCGTCGCTGGTGAGGAAGTTGTGGCAGGTGTCACCAGGCGAAGTAGCAAATCCCAAACGCATGGTCAGTCGGTTCTGCCATGTGATTTTCTTAGTGTCGTCATAATTAGCTTCGAGGATGATGCTGGCAAGGAGCGATTGGTTGTTGATACCTCCCTTGTACCATTGCTCACTGAAATAGTTCTGAGTGAATTGGAGTCCGAACTTACCTGTCTTCTTCCAAAAATTTGGCTTTTCCACTTCCAAACCGATATCCTTCACCTCATCAGCCACTCCGTCAAGACTTGGTCCTTGGAGTTCCTCTGCGAGTACGGTTTCCACTTCCTTAGTAATGTTTTCCTGAGCGGTGGTTTTCGAATTCACCAAATCCTCCGACTCAAATTGAGCATCACTGTGGTGAATCAGTTCGGGATTGTTCACATAGAGTTTCGTGAGCTGGTTGTTGATTTCCGTATTGAGCTCATCATCCGTAGTACCATCGACCAATGCGAAAGCATCGCTGACAGCAGAGGAATAATAGGTGGCAGGACCTACTAAACGATAATAATAAGGACTGATGTAGTCGGAAGTTGGAGCCGACGAACTAAAGGTGGATGTGCGCAATGCACTCAGTTGGTTGCTGAAATTCTGCACCACGTTCTGTGCGAAAGCCGAACCGCTACTCATTGCAGCAACAGCGAGAAAGGTAAAGATTTTCTTCATGGAATTATTATTTTAATTAAGAAATAAAAATGAAGAATTTTGGTAAGTTAAAAGTTAATAGTTAAAAAGCACAATAAACCACATGCTTAATATTTTAACTATTAACTTTTACTCATAAGCATTCTTCATTCTACTCCCTTCACCCTTTGGAGAAGGGTTGGGGAGGTGAGGTTATTTATCCTTCAATGAGCTTTGCAGCCAGCACTTTAAGTGCTTCCACCGTTTCGGGTTTCACCGTCGATTCCACCGTCACGATAGGTTCAATGATTTCGATGTTCTTGAGTGCAGACATGGCTTCACGCATCTTCTTGCCAGCCATCGGTGCCCACGTACCATTCTCGATGAAAGCCACCTTGCGGTTCTGGAAGTTCTTGATTTGCAGATGATGGATGAAATCCTCCATCACAGGCATCACACCACCATCGTAGGTAGGAGCTGCAAGCACAAGGCGGTCGTAGCGGAATGCATCCTCAATGGCTTCTGCTAAGTCGTCACGACGCAAGTCGGCTGTAGAGACCTTCACATCCGAATCGCTGCTGATGATACTTGCCAACTTCAGAGCTGCTTCCTCCGTGTTGCCGTGAAGCGAACAATAAGCGATGAAAACACCCTCATCCTCAGGCTGGTAACTGCTCCAAGTGTTGTATGTATTGATGTAATACTCAAGATTATCATCGAGAATAGGACCATGCAGCGGACAAATCTTCTTGATGTCCAAGCCAGCCAGTTTCTTCAGCAATGCCTGCACCTGCACACCATACTTTCCACAGATGTTGAAGTAGTAGCGGCGTGCCTCACAAGCCCATCCTTCAGGGTCGTCGTACGACAGAGCACCGAACTTGCCAAAGGCATCAGCAGAGAAGAGGATGCCCTCAGTCTGTTCATACTCAACAATCACCTCTGGCCAGTGGACCATAGCTGCCGTGAAGAACTGCAAGCTGTGTTTACCAAGCGAGAGCGTATCCCCATCCTTTACGACAACTGTCTGGTCTGCAGGAAGTGAAACACCGAAAAAGCGCGTAATCATCTTCATTGCCTGCGCACTTGCCACCACCTTGATGCCAGGATAGGTGTCGAGCATCAACTTCACATTCGAGGAGTGGTCGGGTTCCATGTGGCTCACAATAAGATAGTCGGGTTTACGGTCTTTGAGAGCGCCCCGCAGATTCTCCATCCAGTCAATGGTCTTGCGAGCATCGATGGTGTCGAGAACCGCTACTTTCTCATCTATGATAAGATAGGAATTATAGGAAATACCTTCTGGAATAGCATACTGACCTTCGAAGAGGTCGAGCTCCTTGTCGTCGGCACCAATATACTGGATGCCTGGAGCAATCA
>CADBXS010000006.1 GCA_902798705.1 uncultured Bacteroidales bacterium | reverse complement strand
TACAAGAACGGTATGGTGGTGAAAGGTATTCACTTCCTTGCTCGCATTCCTGGACTGAAAGGTTGGGCAAAGCGCTTCGAGGTGGGACACTATGAAGACTTGGTGAAAATTGATACGCAAATTGCCGCACTTCACTCGCAGAAGAAGCGGAATTTCTATGTGTCTTTCTTCCTGGAATATTTTAGAAGAATCCTACAGTCGCTCGAAATTTACTTCATGCTCCTTATTTTCACAGACCATGGCGCAAGTTGGATGACATTCGTCTATGCCATCATCATCTTAGCTTTCACGTCGCTCTTTGCCAATATGATGTTTTTCATGCCTTTGCAGCTTGGAGGACGAGAAGGAGGTTTTGCTATGTCGATAGCTCAAATGGGTATGACTGGGCAGGTGGCCATGTCGGTAAGTATTATCTGTCGTGTGAGAGAGCTTTTTTGGACGGCATTAGGTCTGCTCCTTATCAAGGTGGGCAACAAAGAAGCTGATGCTTTGCGCCAAGAAGAAAAGGAAAAAATGGAAAAAGTAGGTAGTGAAACAGAGGATATGAAAATGAAATTCGCCATATTGGCAGCAGGTGAGGGCTCACGCCTGGCAAATGAAGGAGTAAGTCTTCCCAAACCTCTTGTACTAGTGCATGGTGAGGCAATGATAGACCGACTGATACGTGTCTTCATGGACTGTGGTGCCTCTGAAATTCTTATCATAACGAATAACCTTACTGAATTGACGAAAGCACACTTGCAGGAGTTGGTGGAGCAGGGGCTTCCCGTGAAGTACATTGTGAAGACAACACCAAGTTCGATGCACAGTTTCTACGAACTGAAAAACTTTTTAGGGAAAGGAAAATTCTGCCTTACGACAGTTGATACGATCTTCCGCGAGACGGAATTTAAGCGATATATCGATGCCTTCAAGTCTTCGGACAAAGATGGCATGATGGCCGTTACAGACTATGTTGACGATGAGAAACCGCTTTGGGTTTCCACTGATACTGACTTGATGATAACTGGTTTCCACGACTCGCAGGAACTCTTTAGTGAGAGTGCTGCGGGACATGATGGCGTGTCGGTATGCAAGTACATTTCGGGTGGCATCTATTGCCTTAATGAGAAAGCTTTCGATGTGCTCGACAAGTGCATTGCAGAAGGGCAATCCCGAATGAGAAACTTCCAGCGACAGATGGTTTTCGACGGCTTGCAGCTCGAAGCCTATCCTTTCAGTAAAATCCTTGATGTGGACCATGCCGACGACATAGCTAAAGCTGAAGTTTTTTTGGCAGAAGAATAAAGTGAAGCAGGATGAAACTCATAGGCATTCTCAGAGGAGCTGAATTTTCACCCAACATGACAGATAGCGATGCTGCCATCTTGCAGGCTGTCGCAACCGAATTGCGACGAAGAGGACATGAGGTGGAAACTATGTCGGAGCAAGATTTCGTATCGGCTTATCGCTTTAATATAAATAAGGTGTGTGGTACAGACCGCATTTTTGGTATGTATCGCGGAGCTGACACTTTGGCACTCTTGCGTCGTATAGAAGCGGAATGTGACATTCCATGTATCAATCCCGTGAGAGGCATCGAAGATTCCTCTCGAGTACAACTCACAAGAATCTTCCGAAAAATGCACATTTCGATGCCTGAATCGTGGATTCTTCCCTTGGAGGCAAAGCTTCCATTGAAATATCCTGCTTGGATGAAGCGGGGAGAGGGATGTGCTCAAGAGAAAGATGATGTGGTATATGTGGAAGATGAAATGATGGCTGCGCGAGCTATGCAACAATTTCGAGAAAGAGGACTGGGTGATGCCATAGTGGCATGTGAACACATGGAAGGTGACTTGGTGAAGTTTTATGGTGTGGAAGGCACATCTTTCTTCCATTGGAGCTATGCATCGGAATCACACAGCAAGTTCGGACTCGAAGCACGGAATGGTGCTGCAAAGGGTTTCAAATTCAGTGAGGATGCTTTAAAAGAAATGGCAGACAAAGCTGCGCAAGTGTTGCAGCTACCCATCTATGGAGGAGACTGCGTTGTGTCGTCGGAAGGCAATGTCAGTATTATCGATTTCAATGACTGGCCCAGCTTTTCACGGTGCAGGAAAGATGCTTCGAAAGCCATTGCTGATAGAATTTTGTTATAAAAAGGAAATAATCAATGGAAAGTGAACAATTAGACAACAAGACGGACGAAATAAGCTCTGCTCGCTCCCAAAATGAGGAGCAAGAAAGTGGTGCAACAAATAAGTCGTATAAATCTACTTTCAAATCGAACGATACAGAGGAGTGGCTGGATGTGGTTTTCACTCGTCCCATTGGGTATCAATGGGCTAAGTTCTTCAATAAGTTCGACATACACCCCAACACCGTCACGGTGCTATCGATGGTTTTGGGTGCAGCCAGTGGTTTTTTCTTTGTCTATCGTGCCAACACCTCACATGGCTTTCTGATGAATGTGATAGGTGTGCTACTATTGATGTGGGCGAATTTCTATGATAGTGCCGATGGACAGTTGGCTCGCATGTCGGGTAAGAAAAGTGAACTGGGTCGCATTCTGGATGGAGCTTCGGGCGATATATGGTTTATCTCCATTTATATTGCTTTAATTATTCGCCTCTTCCCGCAAAATATCCCTGGAACGGATGTGCAGTGGGGCTGGTGGGCATTGCTACTATGCAGTTTGTGTGGATTATATGCTCATACGGTACAATGTCGTCGTTCTGATTATTATCGCAACATCCACCTCTATTTCCTAAAAGGTGATGTGGGGAGTGAACTCACCAATTCAGCTCAGCAGAAGAAAATAGATGCGGAAACAAGTTGGAGCAAAGATTTCATTAAGAAGTTTTTCCTTTTTTTCTATGTGGATTATTGCAGGAAACAGGAGAAAGACACTCCGAAATTTCAGGCTTTCTTTGCCAAAGTAAAATCGCAGTATGGGAGCGACATTCCTCAGTGGCTTAGAAATGAGTTTCGCAAGGGTAGTCTGCCTCTAATGAAATATACTAACATCTTGACTTTCAATACAAGAGCCATTGCACTTTATATTAGTTGTCTTATCGACATGCCGTGGCTTTATCTACTCTTCGAACTTACGGTGATGATGGCTATTTATATATACATGGGACATCAGCATGAAAAGCATTGTGAGCAACTCCTCATCAAGCTTCAGACCGATGCTTCGAACTGAGAAATCATCGTCTAATGCTACAAAAAAAATGATAAAGGGGATAATATTCGACTATGGCGGCACGATAGACACTAATAGTGTTCATTGGTCCGAAGTGATATGGGAAGGGTTTCAGCACTCTGCAGTTCCTGTCAGCAAGGAGCATTTCCGTATGGCATACGTACATGGGGAACGAAGTCTTGCCAAATTTCCCTTGGTACAACCAGGCCACAATATGCTCGATTTGCTCCGTATCAAACTCAACATTGAAACCAGTTTCCTTGTTGATGCTCACCTATGGAAAGGCATGGAAGAAAAAGGAATGGAAGCAGAAAGGCTTGCTATATCTAACTCCATCGCACAATATTGTTACGATTATGTAATTCGCACACTAAGTGTGGCTCGCCCTATCATTGTTCAATTGTCTCAGCAATACCCTTTGGTACTTGTCAGCAATTTCTACGGAAATATCAATACTATTCTGAAGGATTTTAAGTTAGATGGTTTTTTCCAAGATGTAATAGAATCTTCTGTGGCGGAAATCCGAAAGCCTGACCCACGTATTTTTTCGCTGGGAGTTGATGCACTGAATTTGAATGCGGAAGAAGTAATCGTCGTAGGAGATAGTTTCTCCAAAGACATTGTTCCTGCTAATAGCCTTGGATGCAAAACTGTTTGGGTTAAAGGAAAAGGGTGGGGCGATGAAAAAGTGGATATGACAATGCCAAGTTGTGTTATCAATAGCATTGAAGATTTACCACATGCCATTCATATTTGCACTGATGATGTTTGATGTGCTTTTTGACAAAAACACTTTGGTGAAAATCGTAAATATCAGTTCGAAATGTGCAAAAATAAGTTCTAAAACACATAGAAGGTTCTGTTTTAATCAATTTTAAATTAAAAACTTTTTTTTATCGGAAAGTTTTGAGTAATTTTGCCGAACTTTTAAATTGAGAAATAGAATTAGACTCATTCAACAATTGATATAAATAGAAAAATAATGGAAAAACAGAATGTTAAGCCTGCCGACGGAAAACTTGGTATCATGGTTGTCGGCCTTGGTGCTGTAACTTCAACATTTATGACAGGTGTGTTGATGGCTCGTAAAGGCCTTGCAAAGCCTGTTGGTTCGATGACTCAATACGACAAGATTCGTGTTGGAAAAGGTGCTGAAAAGAAGTATTTGAGCTATTCTGAAATTGTTCCACTTGCTAAACTCAGCGATATTGAGTTTGGTGCATGGGATGTTTATCCAGCAGATGCCTATCGCTCAGCTATGTATGCTGAAGTGCTGAAGGAGAAAGATATTGAGCCTGTGAAGGATGAACTGGAGAAGATTGTACCAATGAAGGCTGCTTTCGATAAGAATTTTGCTAAGCGCCTTGACGGTGACAATGTGATGGAAGGTAAGACTCGTTGGGAAATGGTGGAACAGCTTCGTGAAGATATCCGTCGTTTCAAGAAGGAGCACAACTGCTCACGCATTGTAGTAGCTTGGGCAGCTTCAACCGAGATCTATGTCCCAGTTTATGAACCAGTACATGGTACTCTCGCTGCCCTTGAAAAGGCAATGAAGGAGAATGACACGGAACATATTGCTCCATCTATGTGTTATGCTTATGCAGCACTTAGTGAAGGTGCTCCTTTCATTATGGGTGCTCCAAATACTACGGTTGATATACCTGCTATGTGGGAGCTGAGTGAGAAGACAAAGATGCCTATTGCTGGTAAGGACTTCAAGACAGGTCAGACATTGGTAAAGAGTGGTTTCGCTCCAATTATTGGTACTCGTTGCCTCGGTCTGAGTGGATGGTTCTCTACCAATATCCTCGGAAATCGTGACGGACTTGTACTGGATGAACCTGCAAACTTCCGCACAAAGGAAGTGAGCAAGCTCTCCACTTTGGAATCCATCCTTGTGCCTGAGAATCAGCCAGACCTCTATACGGATTATTACCACAAGGTTCGTATTAATTATTATCCTCCTCGTAATGATAATAAGGAAGGCTGGGACAATATCGACATCTTTGGCTGGATGGGCTATCCAATGCAAATCAAGATTAATTTCCTTTGCCGCGATTCCATCCTTGCAGCTCCACTGCTTCTCGACCTTTGCTTGTTGAGTGACCTTGCAGCACGTGCAGGACGCTATGGCATCCAGCGTTTCCTTTCCTTCTTCTTGAAGTCGCCAATGCACGACTATACAAAGAACGAAGTACCTGTTAACCATCTTTTCCAGCAATACACTATGCTGAAGAATGCAATTCGAGAGATGGGTGGCTATGAAGCAGATGAGGAAGTAGATTAAATCCTGATGACTCACAAGGAAATGTTGATTGATGTGAACAATGAAAAGTGGGTCATTTCTGAAATAAAAATAACACAGAGGAGCCTTTCATTGACCCCTCTGTGTTTGTGTTAAGACAGTCGTTAGTGTCATCATCACTTGTTATTTTCTATATGCTTAGATTCCTATCATTCATTTTCGTTTTTGCCTTTTCTCTATTGTCAAGGGCACAGGTGACAGGTGTAGTTATCGACTCTCGAAGTCGACAACCACTTGACTTTGTCAATGTATTCTATGAAGGAAAGAATGTGGGAGACCAAACCGATGAAACAGGTCATTTTGTACTAAAGGAGGATTCTGCATGGAATGAACTTACTGTTTCAACGATGGGATATATTACACAAAAAATACGACTCATCAATGGCAAGAAAAAAAATCTGAAAATCAAACTTGTGCCCGAACCTCGACAACTTCAGGGAGTTACTATCACAGCTAAAAGGACAAAGTATAGCAGGAAGAATAATCCCGCAGTGGAACTGATGAGGAAAGTGATAGAGCATAAGAAAATCAACGATTTGCATTCTAAGGACTTTTTCACGTTCACTACTTACGAGAAGATGACAGCATCTATCAATGAGGTGACGGATAAGATTTTCGACATTGATGAAGGAAAACAGTTAGCCTTTCTGAAAGACCATGTGGAGTATTGTGCACAGACGGGAAAGTTGATTTTACCACTTACTGTGGATGAAACTCTTACTAATACCTATTATCGTAAAGAAACCAAGACTGAAAAGAAACTGATTACTGCCAAGAATTCGCGCGGTGTCAACGACTTGATTAACACCGGAGATATTCTTACAACTGCACTGAAAGATATTTTTACCGATGTAAATATCTACGATGAGGAGTGCCGCCTTCTGCAGCTTCGTTTCAAAAGCCCCATAGCTAATTCTGCTATCAGTTTTTACCGTTACTATATCCAGGACACATTGGCTTACGAGAAAGATTCGGTCATTGACATAGGCTTCGTTCCTAACAACATGCAGGATTTAGGTTTCTCGGGACACCTCTATGTGATGAAGGATTCATCCTATCAGGTTCGACATGTGGAACTCAACATTCCTAAGCGTAGTGACGTGAATTTTGTTACAAACATGATTATTACACAGGACCTTGAGGAACTTCCAACGGGAGAAAGAGTCGTTACAGTAAATGACATGCTGATAGAAATGCAGCTAACCTCTTGGCTTAGTAAGGCAATGGTACAACGTTCTATCCGCAATTTTGATTTTGCTTTTGCTCCGATTCCAAAGCAAGTATTCAAGCATGTGAAAGGTACGTTATATACAGAGCCTGACGCTACTATGCATACGGATGATGCTTATTGGAATCAATATAGAAAAGTGGAACTCACTCAGAGTGAGGGCGAGATGGGTTCCTTTATTCAGAAAATCACTAAAATCAAAGGCTTCAAGTATATCATGATAGGTATGAAGGCCTTGATAGAAAATTTCGTTGAAACCTCAGATTCCATCCAAACAAACAAGTTTGACTTCGGACCTATCAATACCATCATATCCCACAATCATTATGACAAATTGCGTTTCAGAATTTCAGGACTGACAACAGCGCATTTGAATCCACATCTTTTCTGGTCGGGCTATTTGGCTTATGGAACGGCTAACAAGCGCTTTTATGGCAAGAGTGAAATAACATATTCTTTCAACAAAAAGTCATATCTAACGAGAGAATTTCCTAAGAACAACTTGTCGATAACTTATTACAACGATGTCCAATCTCCTTTCGACAAGTTTGTTCCAACTGATAAGGATAATATGTTCACCTCTTTGAAGACATCCAAGGTAGATTGATGAGAAAGAATTGCCGGAGTATGGCTATAAGGTCGGAAAGATATCTATGAAAGAACAGAAGGTCTTGTTTGAGAAAGTAGTGGAGACTGGGAACAGATGAAGGAGTTGTCAAAAATGGTATATCTGCTCTAACATACGACCCATCGAAATGGTTGGGCTCACTGAGAACTTCAGAATTTAAATTGGGTTTCTCCTTCGAACCTGGAGCAGCATACATCAATACAAAACAGCGACGCCAAAAAATTAACAAAGACGCCCCAATTATTTCTGTGAGCCACACAATGGGCTTGAAAATCTTTGGAGGACAATATAATTATAATGTTACGGAGGTTGGATTGTATAAGCGTCTGTATGTTCCAGCAGGATGGGGATATATCAGTTCCGACATACGTGCAGGAATTCAGTGGAATAAAGTTCCATTCCCATTGCTGATTCATCCTGCTACCAATCAGTCTTATATTGTGGAAGATAACACTTTCTCCCTCATTTCCAACTTGGAATTCTTGAATGATAGATATGCTCAAGCTATGATAGAATGGGATTTGTGTGGTAAAATATTCAATCGCATTCCATTGTTTAAGAAACTGAAATGGCGCGAGATGTTGGGTATAAATATTTTGTACGGACAATTGAGCGACAAGAACAATCCTTCTACTTCCAACTTCACCGATCCCGACCTCTTTTTCTTCCCTGGACATTTTGTTTCTGATGGAAAGGGCGGAACAATGTATGAGAACAACACGGTGGCAATGAGCCAGAAGACTCCATATATTGAGTTGAGATTTGGTGTGCATAACATTTTTAAACTCATTCACATTGAGTATATCCGAAGAATGACATATCGTGAAACACCAGATGTGAATAAAGATGGAATCAGATTTAAAATCAGAATGCAGTTCTAATAATAAACGAGAGAATGAGTGATTCGTTGCTCATTCTCTCGTTCTGATTATTTGTTATCTTCATTCTTCTCATCAGCCAATTCTATCACTTCAAGGTCTTTGATTTCTTTGCCATCAATAGTGAAACGTACCAAAGTGCGGACTTTATGGAATCCACTCATTCCCGCTGCTCCAGGATTGATGTGAAGACACTGCAAGGTCTTATCGTAGAGCACTTTGAGTATGTGAGAGTGTCCAGAAATGAAAAGCTGAGGCGGGCGTGCAAAAAGACTTCCACGAATAGATGCATCATAATGTCCCGGATAGCCTCCAATATGTTTCATCAACACTTCCACATCCTCACACTTGAAGCGATACTTCTCGCCAAACATCTTTCTTAAATCACCACCATCGATATTGCCATATACAGCCCGAAGAGGTTTGATGGCAGCTAATTTTTGAGCAACTTCTACTGTTCCTATATCTCCTGCATGCCAAATCTCATCACATTCGGAAAAATATTTTTCATATTTAGAATCCCAATATCCATGGGTGTCTGAAAGTAATCCTATGCGTTTCATGTTTAAACTATATTAAAAACTTATGCAAAGTTAAGTTTTTTATATTATTTTCGCTCATGATTTGTTGAAAATTATATATCTTTGCATACGATAAAATGCATCTTCTATGCATGTAATAGATTGACACTTAATAGAACATGACAGACGAAAATAAAAATAATCCAAATAAAGATTCTTTCGAAAATAAATCGGGAGGCGAAATGCTTGCCGAGATAGGAAGATTGGTGCTGGTTCTATTAGGAAAAATGCTTAAACTCTTTCTGAAATATATTCTGAAAGCGTTTAAGTTTGTTTTGAAATGGATATGCAAAGGACTCCTTGCACTGATCGACTTCATCCAATTCTGTGCCACCAAAACCCGTGCCTTTTGGAATAATAATAACACACAGGAGAAAATCCGAAAAATTCGCCTTTGGTTTAAGCATGCATTCAAAACACTTGGTCTTTGGATTGTTATTGCCGCAAAAGCTTCATGGAAAGGACTGAAATGGGGATGTAAGAAAACCCTACAAGGGACTGTATGGCTCGTGAAGCACATCGTTCAAGGCATCATCCATTTAGGTCCTACACTGGTGAAAATCTGGAGAGGAATCAAGAAGGGTGTTCGTGCTTTTGGTAGATGGCTCGTTAAAGTTGGAAGGGGCATTCGTCTCTGGTGGAGAAATCGACAACGTGCATATCGCAGTTTCCGCAGGAACAAGGGATTCAAAGGACTGCTGATAGATTTGGGAAATCTTCTGAAAAAGCAAGTAAACAATTACATCGAAGAAGAACAGGCCATGGACGAGAGTGATGATGACAATATCTTTGAAACAGCAGAGGAAGAAGATTCTGAAATGGAGCAGGAGGATGATGTACATAGAGGTAAAATCCATACTTTTGGTAAGAGCATATACGATGCTATGAAAAAGATTGTAGAAGACTAATTTTTAATCTAAACAATATCGTTTTTCATCATGAAAAAGACCAAGATTCACAACATCCAACGAGTTGTTATCCTATTGATACTCCTGAGCATTCCTTCCATTTCCTTTGCTGTGTTAAAAGAGCGTGATTTGGGTAGAACTCTTGGAGTACTTCGCTTGGAATTATATCGTAGCTACACTGCACAAAAGTCTTTTATGCTACGTTATGAAACCAGAAGCAAGCAACAACATCAGCAGCTCATTGAGAATATGCAAAAAAGTGAGCAGGTGGGATTGATGCTCTATTCTCAAAACACGGAATTTACTTTCGATGTCGCATACGCATGTCAGGAAGCAACAGATTTGTATCGTTCCCTGAAGACTCGCACGATGCCTTTCGAAAGGATGAAGACAAGACTGCTTGCCGAAATAGCTCGTTATGATAGTCTGATTGTTGCTTTGGAATCTCTTCCTCCTTCTTTGAACGGAAGGCGCTTTCACAGCTCAAGATTTAGAAGATTCAAACGAACAATGATAGGCGATTCACTTGTCGTTATCAATGGTGATACGGTATCTTTAGATTCCTTACGTCGAAGGAATCCGTTTCTACTTTCTGATAATGAGCAGAAAGACCGTGCCAAGTGTATCTTGTATGCCAAGGCCTTAAAAAATAACTATGTTCGTCTTCTCAATTCCATCACGTTGGATAATGAGTATTATACTCACGTTACAGAACAGATATCGAGTCAATATGCATACGCTCAACAGCGATACGACGATTTACAACAAAGTATCTTTCGAAATGGTGGACAGAATTATTTAACCATCCTTTCTCGTTTACCGTTTTATTTAAAAATGGTGTCGCGAGATTTCTCTGACAAGTATCTTCCGTTAGGTGAGTCTTCGAACTATTCTGAATGGCGTGGACCTATTGTGTTGAGTGTGAGTGTGTTCATGCTCATCTATATTGTGTTGGCTGTTATCCTAAGCAATCTTCTGATAAGAGGGCTTCCTTGGTTAATGAGAAAGGTTTTCCCTGGTGCTGCCCATAAAATCGGTAAAAAGATTAGTAAGCACATTGTCAATAAGGAGGAATTTAGGAAAAAGTACCATGTGATAGTTTGGGTATTCGGCATTGCATTATTTGCCATTGCTATCATGGTAGCTCGAGAATTTCTTTACAGGAATCTCTTCATCATGGCTGCCGACTTGATGATTAATTTGGCATGGCTAATGTTGGCAATCTTTGTGTCACTTTTGATTCGTCTTTCAGGAGATCAAATTATCGGTGGAATCAAACTTTATTTGCCATTCATCTTTATGGCATTTATCGTAATTCTATTCCGTATTATATTGATACCTAATTCATTAGTGAATTTGATTTATCCTCCACTTTTACTTGTATTTGTTATTTGGCAAATTATACAATTGCGTAGAAGTAAGAAATTGGAACACCCACTCCCGCTAAGTGATAGTTTGTATTCCAATATCTCATTGATAGCAATGGTTGTTGGATGTGTTTTGTCGTGGATTGGCTACACGTTGTTTGCCGTTCAAATCATGATTTGGTGGACATTCCAATTAGCTGCCATTCAGACCATCACTTGTCTTTATGACCTCACTCAGGTGTTTGAGGACAAGATATTGATTAATAGGATTGTCGGTGCTGATGCTAAACGAACAGCAGAATCTGATGCTCAGCTGGTTAAGAGAATGTACAAGGGTGAATTTTTTATGAAGACATGGAGTTTTGATTTTGTCCGTATCGCTCTCATTCCTGTGCTTGCCGTTTTGTCTGTCCTTTTCAGCATTTGGTTTGCAGCATCTCTCTTTGAAATGACTTCAATTGTGAAGGACATATTCCTTTATAAGTTTGTTGATGTGAAGGACATGTTACAATTATCTCTCAGCAATATCTGCTTGGTTGTAGCACTTTTCTTCATTTTCAAATATCTGAATTATGCAATATGTTCTTACTATCAGCACTGGCTGAAAAGAGCTAAGCATGGCAGCGACTCAGGAAACGACACTCTCCTGAAGAATGTTATCACCATTTTCGTGTGGGGATTCTTCATCTGGATTTCGTTAGTTCTCTTGCAAGTTCCTAAGAAAGGTATTTCAGTGATTCTTGCTGGCTTGGTTACAGGTATGGGTTTTGCCATGAAAGATTTGCTGGAGAATTTCTTCTATGGCATTTCCTTGATGACAGGACGCTTGAAAGTAGGAGATTTCATTGAATGTGATGGCATCCAAGGTAAAGTGGATAGCATTGGATATCAATCTACTCAGATTCTCACACTCGATGGAGCCATCATTGCATTCCTTAATTCTGCACTTTTTAATAAGAACTTCAAGAATCTTACAAAGAACCATGAATATGAAATGGTGAAGATTCCAGTTGGCGTTGCATACGGCACAAATGTTGAAGAGGTAAGACGAATTCTCACAGAAGCTGTTGAACCTCTTTGCAAGAAACGTGATTCGAATCATCGATTGGTGGTAGATAGCAAAAAGCCGCTTCGTGTAGCATTTTCTGATTTTGGTGATAATAGTGTCAATCTTGATGTCATTCTTTGGGTACTTGTTGACCAAAAACCAATTTTCATTGCAAATGTGAAGGAAGCCATTTACCAAGCTCTCAATGAAAACCATGTGGAAATTCCATTCCCGCAGCGTGATATTTATATTCGCCAAGTGAGTGGAGTAGTGGAGTCTGATTTATTTGGCAATAAATCTTGAAGAAAATGGAACTTACAACCCGTCTATCGGCGTTAATTTTTGAAAAAATGTTGTATTTGATGAAAAAAAATGGCTTTGATGAGTGATTTGTAGAAAAAATGTATTACTTTTGCCATGCGTATGCATCAAAACGATGTTTATGGTTCTAAAAATATTCACTGAAAAATAGAAACTAATAAAAAATAAAATAATTCTATGGAAATCAAAAAAAGTAAAAAAGCCGATCTCGAGAAGACAAGAGGCACCAGTATGCTTATTGGCTACATCGTAGCTCTTGCAGTCATGTTTGCTGCTTTTGAGTGGACAACTCGTGATTATGTTGAGACAGAGCCTGTGGTGTATTCAGCATACGCACAGATGGAAGAGGAAATCGTACCTATCACTCAGCCAATCTTCACAGCTGCTCCACCACCACCAGCAGATGCTCCTCAGGTAGCAGAAATCCTTGATATCGTTGATAACAACGAGGAAATTGTTGAGGAAAAGATAGCAGAATCAGAGTCAACAACTGAAGCTATCTCTGGTCCTGTTGCTCAGGTTTCTGGTCCTGTTGCTACTGGTCCTGTTGTTACAGAGGAAGCTTCCGATGAAGGTGAAATCTTCCAGGTTGTAGAACAGATGCCTGAATTCCCTGGTGGTATGCAAGCTCTGATGGCATATTTGAGCAAGAACATCAAGTATCCATCTGTTGCACAGGATAATGGTATTCAAGGTCGTGTACTCGTTAGTTTCGTCGTTAACAAGGACGGTTCTATCGTTGACCCTGAAGTTATCAAGTCTGTTGATGCAGCTCTTGATAAGGAAGCTATGCGAGTTATCAAGGCCATGCCTAAGTGGAATCCTGGTAAGCAGCGTGGTAAGCCAGTACGTGTAAAATACACCGTTCCTGTACTCTTCCGCCTCCAGTAATTTCATTCTTACACTCATAGGGTCGCATGATATTTATTGTGCGACCTTTTTTTTTCCAAGAATTGTTTCAACCCATAAATCTTTCATATCATGTACACACAATCAGAACTTCTTACGACAATCAACAAGTCTCTTGAAGCCTTAACATACAATGAGGAACCCAAAGGCATGTATGACCCAATCCGTTATGTGCTCTCAATGGGTGGCAAGCGTATTCGTCCTATATTAATGTTACTTACATATAATTTATATAAGGATGATGTAGGCTCAATTATGTCGAATGCCTTGGCTCTTGAAACATATCACAATTTCACTCTTCTTCATGATGACGTGATGGATAATGCTGATTTGCGCAGAGGTAATCCTACGGTCCATAAGAAATGGAATGAGAATACAGCTATACTTTCCGGTGATGCCATGCTGATATTGGCTTATCGACTGATGACGGAAAGTAGAGTGTCCGATTCTGAACCAACTTCTTTAGGTAATTCTGCTTTGAATCAGAATTTAGCTCGTGCCTTAAAGACTTTCACGGAAGCAACACTTGGAGTTTGTGAAGGACAGCAGTATGATATGGACTTTGAGACTCGAAATGATGTAAAGGAAGAAGAATACCTGGAGATGATTCGTCTGAAAACCTCACTTTTGCTTGCTTCGGCAGCAAAGATGGGTGCTGAATTGGCTGGTGCTTCAGAGGATGATGCTCAGAATCTCTATGAATTTGGAGAAAAAATGGGACTTGCATTCCAACTTCAAGACGATTTGCTCGATGTATATGGCGACCCTGCTGTTTTTGGTAAGAAAATAGGTGGAGACATTTTGTGCAATAAGAAGACTTTCATGTTGATACACGCAAAGAACATTTCTAATGCAGAGCAAGAATCTGAATTGAGCTTCTGGATTTCCGAAAAGGATTTCGTTCCAGAAGAAAAAATCAGTGCAGTAAAGGCCATCTATGATGCACTCGATATGCAAACGATTTGTCGCAAGAAGATAGAAGAACTCTTTGCCCTTTCTCTTGATGCTTTGGAAAAAGTAAATGTGTCCTCAGAAAAGAAAGAAGGGTTGCGTGAATACGCACATCAATTGATGGGACGCAAG
This sequence comes from uncultured Bacteroidales bacterium, assembly GCA_902798705.1. Classification (GTDB taxonomy): domain Bacteria; phylum Bacteroidota; class Bacteroidia; order Bacteroidales; family Bacteroidaceae; genus UBA3839. The sequence continues at coordinate 24,032 of CADBXS010000006.1, read as the reverse complement.
TATTAGTTTTTCTCGTTGAGAGTCTTCCTTTATTATATTATAATGTATATCCAATGATAGATACACACGCTCATCTTGATGGTGAAGAATTTGCGGAGGATATTTCTGAGGTCATTCAGCGAGCTAAAGATGTAGGAGTTGAGAAGATTTTTCTTCCAAATGTGAATGAAGATACTTTGCAACCCATCATTCGTCTTTGTGCTGCTTATCCAGGGTATCTTTATCCAATGATTGGTTTGCATCCAGAAGAAGTGAACCCGACAAAATTTGATGTGGATGCCACTCTCAATGCAATGGAGTCAATGTTGGAAAGCCATGATTTGATGAATACTTGTGTAGCTATTGGTGAAGTGGGGCTTGACTTATACTGGGACCAAACTTACAAAGAAAAGCAGATTGAAGTCTTCGAACGGCAGATTACATGGGCTATCAAATATCATTTGCCTTTGATGATTCATGCCCGTAATGCTCACGCAGAACTTGTTGAAATCATTTCTAAGTATCAACAACACAATCTTACTGGCGTTTTTCATTGTTTTACAGGAACAGAGGAGGAAGCAACTCAACTTTTGTCTTTCTCAGGATTTGCATTAGGAATAGGAGGAGTGCTGACATTTAAGAAATCCAAATTGCCAGAAGTGCTCAAATCCGCTGTGCCACTGTCGAGAATTGTCTTAGAAACAGATTCCCCTTATATGGCTCCCGTTCCTCATCGTGGAAAGCGGAATGAGTCAGCTTTTGTTCGCTTAGTGGCAGAAAAGCTTGCTGATATTTACAATGTCACATTACAAGAGGTGGAGTATCAAACAAATCTTACTGTTGCTCACATCTTCCCTCAAGCAAATGTCTGACTTTTTTATTGGGGTTTTACTGTTACGCTATTGGGTCGCCGCTCTTACGCTATTGGGTCGTCACTCTTGCTCTATTGGGGACTTACTTTTCTTCTATTGGGGATTTACTACATCATGTCCCTTATCGAGCATTCATCGATGCCAAATTCAGTATTATTGTCAATTTTTATCACAAAAAAACATGTTTCGAGGCGAAGAAGTGATTTGTTTAAGAAAAAATATTTATTTTTGTCGATGAATTTTGCGAATATCTCATAAAAAAGTTGTAACTTGCACCCGATTTGTGAGACAAGTCATTATTTAGGACGCAGAAGGAGAGATGCTCGAGTGGCTGAAGAGGCACGCCTGGAAAGCGTGTAACCGTCCAAAGCGGTTCCGGGGTTCGAATCCCCGTCTCTCCGCAAACTTAAGTCCAATACCTAATTTGAAACTAAATAGATACCGAATAGAACACTAACGATAAAATATAAAATTATTAATAAATTATTAATCTTAAAATTTACAACCAAAAATGAAAAAAGTATTTGCAATTATTGCATTGATGGGAGTCTTCACATTTGGTATGACTCAATCTGTTTACGCTCAGGACGAAGTTGATGCTGCTGCTACAGAGCAGGTAGATTCTACTGCTGTTGACTCAGCTGCCGCTGTTGCTCCTGCTGTTGAAGAAGAGCCTGTGGCTACAGTTGAAGAAGCTGGTATGTACAAGCAGATTAAGACTAAGTTCATCGAAGGTTCTGCAGGCTTCATGGCACTTGTAGCAATCGCACTCGTTCTCGGTCTTGCTTTCTGTATCGAGCGTATCATTTACCTCTCTCTCTCAGACGTTAATGTTAAGAAGATGATTGAGGGTGTTGAGTCTAAGGTTATGTCTGGCGACATCGAAGGTGCTAAGGACATTGCTCGTAACACTCGTGGACCTATCGCTTCTATCTTCTATCAGGGCCTTACTCGTTTTGACGAGGGTATTGATTCCGTTGAAAAGTCTGCTGTTGCTTACGGTGCAGTTCAGGCTTCTAACCTTGAGAAGGGTTGCTCTTGGATCACACTCTTCATCGGTATGGCTCCATCACTCGGATTCTTGGGAACTGTCATTGGTATGGTTCAGGCCTTCGATGATATTCAGAAGGCAGGTGATATTTCTCCAACAGTCGTTGCAGGTGGTATGAAGGTTGCCCTCTTGACAACTCTCTTTGGTATCATCGTAGCACTCGTTCTCCAGGTGTTCTACAACTACGTTCTTTCTAAGATTGAGTCTCTTACTGCTTTGATGGAAGACTCTACTATCTCTCTCCTCGACATCTGTACTAAGTACAATGTGAAGAAAGGATAAGTAAATCTTAGGATTCAAAACGAGTTTGTTAGTTACACACACATTAACCCATAAATTAACTGGAGAATAAATAAATGAATACAGATAAAATAGCAAAGTATTTACTTTGGACCATGATGGGTATTTCCATCGTAGTATTCGTACTTTTCTTCCTCGTTGGTTTTGATACTCCATTCGAGGATAATCCAAAGTATAACAATCCAAAATTGACCGACGCTGTACTCATTCTCTCCTATGCCCTCGTTATCATTGCTATTGTAGCTACAATTTGGAGTGCTATCAAGCAGGTAACTGTAGGTGGTAACTCTACTGCTAAGGACAAGGGTATTGCAGGAAGAACTGGTCTCATCGCTGTTGTCATTTTGGTTGTATCACTGGTTATTGGTCTTATCGTAGGTTTTGCTAACAAGGGCGAGACAATGCTCATCAACGGTAAGGACTGGAATAACCCAGCTGATATCATTATTACCGACACTTCAATGGTTTCTATCATCATCCTCGGTGTCGTATCTATTATTGCTGTCATTTACAGCATGGTCGTAACAAAGAAGTAATTATTTAAACATTGAGTAACTATGGCTAAGAAAAGAAAAATGCCAGGACTGAATACCAGTTCAACAGCAGACATCTCATTCATGTTGCTCATCTTCTTCCTTACGACAACATCTATGGATACTGACCAGGGCTTGGGACGTACACTCCCTAAGCCACCAGAGGAGGATCAGTTGAATAATGAAATCAAAGTCAAGGAACGTAACATTCTCAACATCCGTATCAATAAGGACAATTACCTCATGATTGGAGATGACTATGTAAGTGTTTCTGACGTGAAGGAGAGGGCTAAGGAATTTATTGCAAACAAGGAGAACAGACCTAATCTTCCAGAGCTCAAGCCTAAGAAGATTAAACTTCTTAATGAGGTAATTCCTGTAACAGAAAATCACGTTATCTCAGTACAGACTGACCGTGGTACAAGTTATGGTGTTTATTTCCAAGTTCAGGATGCCCTTGTTGCAGCATACAATGAACTCCGTGACGAATTCGCAAAGGAGAAGTTCGGATTCAAGTATGAATTCCTTACAAAGGAACAGCAAGACGCTGTGCGTGAAGTATATCCTCAGAAGATTTCTGAGGCAGAACCAAAGAAATACGGTAAAGCAATTTAAAAAAGAACTATGAGTAGATTCAATAAAGGCGGCGGACGTGAAATGCCTGAAATGAACACGTCATCACTTCCAGACTTGATCTTCAGTATTCTGTTCTTCTTCATGATGGTTACCACAATGCGTGAAGTAACACTCATGGTCAAGTTCGACAGACCTGTTGGTACTCAGCTCGAAAAGCTTGCACGTAAGTCTTGTACATCTTTCATCTATATTGGTCAGCCAAATGAGCAGAATAGAGGTAAGTATGGTTCTGGTTCACGTATCCAGCTGAATGACAAGATTGCTGAAGCATCAGAAGTTTATGACTTCGTTATGACAGAACGCAACACGCTGGCTGAGGTTGATAAGCCTTTCTATACTGTATCACTGAAGGTTGACCACCAAACACCAATGGGTATCATTACCGACGTGAAGCAGATTCTTCGTAAGGCTTACGCACTGAAGATTGTATATTCTGCTAACAAGCAGACGAATTAGAAACCAGCCTTTGGCTTAATCATAAGGAGGATGGGCAAATGATTTTGCTCATCCTTTTTTAATCTTTACTATTTATGAAACAGTATCTTGACCTACTCAATAGAATACTAACAGAAGGTGTAGAGAAAACTGACAGAACAGGCACAGGAACAATATCTGTGTTTGGCTATCAGATGCGTTTCAATTTGCAGGAAGGATTTCCACTCCTTACAACAAAAAAGCTACATCTCAAGTCTATCATTTACGAACTTCTCTGGTTTCTAAAAGGAGACACAAATGCTCATTATCTTCAAGAGCATGGAGTTCGTATTTGGAATGAATGGGCAGATCCAGATGGTAATCTCGGACATATTTATGGTTACCAATGGCGTTCATGGCCAGATTACAAAGGGGGACACATCGACCAGATTACTCAGGTGATAGACCAAATCAAGAATAATCCAGATTCGAGAAGGATGATTGTTTCAGCTTGGAATGTAGCAGACATTGAAAACATGAATCTTCCTCCGTGTCATATACTTTTCCAATTCTACGTTGCAAATGGCAAGCTCAGTTGTCTGCTGTATCAACGCAGTGCAGACACTTTCCTTGGAGTGCCTTTCAATATTGCCAGTTATTCTTTGTTGACAATGATGGTAGCGCAAGTATGTAATCTTCAGCCAGGAGATTTCGTATATACAACAGGCGACACCCACATTTACCTCAATCATATTGAGCAAGTAAAGCTACAGCTTACGCGTGAGCCAAGAGCACTTCCTCGAATGGTAATTAACCCAGACGTGAAAAGTATATTTGATTTCAAATATGAGGATTTTCATATTGAAGGGTATGACCCATGGGATCATATCAAGGGAGTTGTTTCGGTTTAGGTGATCGTTCAATTATTTCATATTCTTTTGTATATGCGTATATCAATCATTGCAGCTGTAGCTAAAAACCTTGCTATAGGTTATGACAATCAACTGATTTATCATTTGCCCAACGACTTAAAGCGTTTCAAGAAATTGACGACGGGAAATACGATTATCATGGGACGACGTACTTTTGAATCATTGCCTAAAGGTGCTCTTCCCAATCGTCGGAACATTGTCCTTTCATCGCAAGCAAATATGCTCGATTTTCCCGGAGCTGATGCTTTCAAGAATCTACAAGAAGCAATTTTCGATTGTCAACTTAGATGTGAACAGGGTGATACCAGTGCCTGTGAAGTATTCATTATCGGAGGAGCAAGTGTGTATCAGGAAGCGATTGACATTGCTGATAGGCTTTGCCTCACTTACATTGATGATACTCCCGCATTGGCTGATACTTTCTTCCCTTGTTTCGACGATTCCAATTGGAAAGAGACATTCCGCGAGGACCATGACGTTGATGAGAAGCATTCCGTTCCATACTCCTTCGTGAATTTAGAACGAATAGAATCATAACACCCCCATCATAAAGGAAGAAGAGGTACTTTTGCTTTTGCATAGCATAAAGTACCTCTTCTGTTTTTATTGATATTTCTGATTTAGAATTTTCTGAATTGAGGATGATGCTCTTCCTTCACAGCGATACATTCCATTTCAACGAGCCATGTTGGACGACAAACTGGAGCTAAAGTAATGATGTAAGGAGTGTGAGGGAATTTCTTGTCGAATAAACTCTTAACGAGTGAAACATCAGACAAATCACGCAGATAAACAATGATTTGCATCACATCGTCGAAAGTGGCATTTGCTTCAGCCAAAAGGGTTTCTACATTCTCCCACATGCGATGAGTTTGTTTCACGATATCACCTTCATACATCACTTCACCCTTATTGTTGATGGATGCTGTACCCGAAATATAAACGTGTTTGCGGTCGCCATAGTAGATACATGTGCCACGCTCAAATGTTACACCATATTCGTATGTTGGGTTGAGGTGAGTAGGTGCATAAAGGTATTGCTGTTGCTCTTTATCAAAACCAGTAAGTGCATATGCCCCCAACTGAATAATAGATAAAGGATGGCTGGGATTGCCACCGATTCCTGTTGATGCTATGAAGTGAGTATTCTTGGTAAGACCTTGTTCCAAGAAATTGTCACGACGAGCCCGAACCATTCCAGCATATTGCGTATCCACATCGCGTACGAAGAACCAAGTGCGAATGCAATTATCAGCAAGTGTCGCTTCCAAATCATCGAGTTTGTCTTCGTATGAGTTCAACAATTTCAAGGTTTGTTCGTACGAACTACCCTCTGCTTTTTGCAGTCCCATCGTCCAAAGATGGCGATAGCCATTGTGCTCGCTGATGAGAGTTCCGTCCTCCATGCTTACGCGCGTACCTTTTTGAAGATACACCCATAGTGTTATTTTTGAACCATTGAGAGGAGGTTGCTGAATGTAGGAAACGGTGCAGTTCTTTTCCTCTTTCATGAAGGGGACCTGATTGGTGGCATCCGTGAGGAAATAGCGTTTGAAAATCGGATTGGCTCCTTCCAGTTCTGGAAGTTGATAGAGCATCTCCTGTGCAGCATCCATTCTTTTTGCTTGCGCTTCAAATGTGTCGTTGTTAGCATCAATGGTGATGAATGCGTGAGCTTCTTCCACCGCCTCTGCTCCTAATGAAAAGACTGACAACTGCAGATGTGCACCAAGTTCCTGTATGTGGAGATTCTTCGTAATCACTGTTTCTTATCGTTTATTTTTCTCTATTTTTTGCATTGAAGCTCAAAAACCTTGCAAAGTTAGTAAATTAAAGCGAATTGCACATCTTTTGTTAAACAAAATTGATTGGATGCCCCTTCGAAATACTCTGAAACACCATTGATAATAACGTAAATCGTGCCGTTGGAAAGCGAAAATACCCCCATTTGAGTATTGCAAAGAGACGTTAAAAAGTCCTAACTTTGCATCAAAATTTAGGTAAAGATTGTCAGATAATAATGAAAACAACAATTTTATCATTCAGTATTTGCATAGCAAGTTTGAGTCTTACGACGAATGTAGCTGCGCAGGAAGTGGCAGCTGACAGTGTGATGCAGCATGTCAAAGGAAACCGTCTCAGTGTAGGTGGATATGGCGAAATAGCCTTGTCTCGCAATTTCTTCAGCGACCATGTTAGTCGTTACAGTGCGCCCGAAGACCACAAGAACGATCCAAGTCATGGACGTTTTGATATCCCTCATGCCGTTATTTATTTAGGTTATGACTTCGGTAAAGGCTGGACCATGGGAACGGAAATTGAGTTTGAACATGGTGGTACAGGCGTTTCATACGAAAAAGAAGATGAAGAAGGAGGCGAATGGGAGCAGGAGACAGAAAAAGGTGGCGAAGTGGAGCTGGAGCAATTTTGGATTCAAAAGAGTTTCTCTGCTGCTGCCAATGTCAAGATGGGACATATTGTAGTTCCTGTTGGCTTGAACAATGCTTATCATGAGCCGTTGAATTTTTTCACCGTCTATCGTCCTGAAGGAGAAAACACCATTCTTCCGTCCACATGGCATCAAACAGGTGTGAGCTTTTGGGGACGTAGTGGAAAGTTTCGCTATGAGGCACAGTTCTTGGCCGGATTGAATGCCGACAATTTCACGAATACGGGATGGATTCACAAGGGTGCTGCTTCTCCTTTGGAATTTGATGTTGCCACCAAATATGGAGCTGCACTTCGTTTGGACTATTACGTCATACCAGGACTCCGCATCGGCTTGAGCGGATATTATGGACATAGCATTGGGAACAGCTATCCAAAGAACAAGAATGGTGTCGATTCTGAATACAAGGGAGCTGTTGCTGTTGGTGCTTTGGATTTCACTTACAAAGGCCACAACTGGATTGTGCGAGGGCAAGCCGACTATGGCTATTTAGGCGATGCTCAGGAGTTGAAATACGTGTATAACCGTCTGAATTCAAAATCTCCTTACAAGCATTCCGCATACGTCAGTCAGAATGCATACGCTGTAGGTATTGAAGCTGGTTACGATTTATTCTCACAGATTGAGAAACTCAGAGCCGACCATCAGAAGCTCTATATCTTTGGTCGTTATGAGGATTACAATCCTTACGCTTCGAACACAAAGAACACGGCATACGATTACACATCCGTCAAGCGTATAGCAGTGGGAGTGAACTACCACCCGCTGAAGGAAATCGCTGTTAAGGCAGAGTTCAGCAACCGATTCTTGAAGAGTCAATTCAATAACGAACCGTCCATCAACATAGGCATTGCCTACGAAGGATTCTTCCTCTGATTATGTCTTATTTTAAATACCAAATTATCAACACAAAATGAAAAAGATTTTCTTTATGTCTGTAGCCCTTCTCTTGGGCGCAGTTTCCTTCTCATCATGTAGTGACAGTGATGACGACAACAACAAGCAAACGGATGAGGCCGCTTTCTCCGACAAGAGCTACGGCCAGAATGCTATCGATGCTTGTGCAAAAGTAGTGAACAGTTTGACTGCAGCCAATGAAAAGGTTGGTAATGCAAAACTCACAACAGCACAAAGCGACGAACTGGTTTTAGTACTAAAGAATCTCGTTGACAATGTCATCGTACCTACTTATACTCAGTTGGCAGACGATGCGGAGGCATTGCAGAAAACTCTGAAAGGTTTCACTGTCAACACTTTGACTCAAGAAGCTGTCAACAATGCCTGCACGCAGTTCAAGGCTGCTCGTCAGCATTGGGAGCGTAGCGAAGCATTCCTCATGGGTGCTGCCAGCGAATTCGATATCGACCCAACCATCGATTCTTGGCCACTCAACCGTTCCCTCTTGCTCACTTATCTGAGAAGCGGACGCACCGACTTTTCTGATGAGGAATTGGACGATGCCTCTATTCTTGGTTTCCACTCGTTAGAGTTTTTCCTTTTCCGCAATGGACAGCCTCGTAAAGTGGAAGAATTCAAGGGTAACGACACATACAAGAATTTCACAAGCATTTCTGGTGCTTCCGAATTGGCATACGCACAGCGAATCTGTGAACTGCTCGTTCAGCGCTGCTATCAGTTGCAGGTGGCGTGGGAAGGACAGACCACTGCCAATGCTTCTCGCTATGCTGTTGTTGAGAAGGCTGGACTTGATGTTGTGAACGCAAAAGGCCTGACATTTGGTGATAACCTCAAGCAGGCAGGCACAGCTGTCAGCACATTCCCTTCTATCACCGATGCCATCGAACAGGTGCTTTCTGCTAACGAAGGTAGTTGTGTAGGTATAGCAAGCGAAGTTGGCACCGCAAAGATTGCCAATCCGTTCTCCGCAGGCTATGTGTTCTATGTTGAATCTCCATTCAGCTACAACTCCATCCCAGACTTCCAGGACAACATGCGTTCCATCCGCAACGTGTGGTATGGCTCATTGGATGGCCGTGCAGCATCACACAGTTTCAGCCAGTTCTTTGCCAACAATGCATCAGCACAGGGTAAGACCGTTGAAAATGCTGTCAACGATGCTATCGAAAAGATTGGAAAGATGCCAGCTCCATTCGTGAAGTATGTCAGCACCATCTGGAAGATTGCTTACGAAGATGACAGCAGAACAGATGTTCCTGAATAATAAGTACTTTAATAATTAGAATAGATTGAATAGCGCCTCACCATTTTTAGGTGAGACGCTTTAACGCATATACTAACAAATTTACTAATGGTTATGAAAAAGCAAAATTACATCGCACTTCTCAGCCTCCTGTCTGTGGCGCTGTTCACATCCTGTAAGGACGATGACTCTGCAGATGTTGACAACCTCACACCGAAGGATGAAGTGTTTGGAAAAGCCAACGATGTTTTCTCCGCTGAGGAATGGTACCCTGGCGGTGTGTTGGGTACTACAGAGAATGCCAGCTATTCAGCCGCAGCTCCTTCTGTCGAAAACACCGAAGGCATGGAGATTAGTTTCAACAAGGGAGAGGATTTCTTCGAGCATCTCTACACCTTCACCGAAGAACCTCGCAAAGGATTGGGCCCTGCTTGGGTGCGCAATAGTTGCATCCATTGCCACCCATCCTATGGACATGGCAAGCGCATGACTCGTTACCGTGCCAACGACTTCGGCAATGGCTATCTTCTTGTGGTCTATCATCCAACGGCAGGCACCGACCTCGACGGCGTAGCCTATGCAGCCAATTCCTATATCCGTCAAGTCACAGGTATGCCTCAAACTCAGGCTATGTCTCCATTCAAAGCACCTATTGATGAGAGCCAAATCGACCTCAAGTGGCTCAATGTGTCATCCATGCCAAGTGGCATCCCAATGAAATTCCCTGACGGTGAGTCTTATTCCCTCATATATCCCGAAATTACGATTCCTCAAACTGCTTTCAACACGAATCCTCTTCCTACCAATTATGAAGTTCGACTTGAAGGCACAATTGGTATCTATGGTACGGGACTTCTCGATGCTATCGACCCCGACGACATGAAGAAACAGTATCAGCAAGAATCCAAGTTCGTTACACTCAATCCAGGCATCTGGAATGCGGAAGCTAATGATTGGGCTCCTTCTGCTTGGTACACCCTTGCTGACGGAACGAAGCGTATCAAGAAATTCACTTATGCTATGACACGTGCCTCCCTGCAAGATGGTCCTGGAGCCAATGCCATTTGGAACATTACCAATGTCACTCGTTCCGACCGTCATTATTTCTACACCACAGCTGCATGGGCAAAGGCCATGTCGGAAGACGATGATGTTGTTTCCTACATCCAGCAGAACGGCAACGACAAGTCCTCATTACTCTATCCTTACTATGCCGATGGCACGAAAGAAGGCATCCGCCAGCGTGTCAATCAACTCCTGAGCATTAACACCAATGCTGACTCTACCACGTTCCGCAAATATTTCGTCGATGGTGCTCCATATTATGGCAAAGAGGAAATGTCCGACAAGGACTACTACGATTTCATGGTATGGCATCGCGGTTTGGCTGTTCCTGCAGCTCGCGACCTCGACGATGCACAGGTGCAGCGAGGAAAGGTGCTGTTCAACCAGATAGGATGCGCCACTTGCCACCGTCCTTCTTGGAAGACGGGCGAAGACCGCTACTGGGTTGACAATAGCATCAAGGCATACGCCAAGTCGGTAGGTAAGGATCCTCAGACTGTCCTTCCTCAATTTGCGCACCAAACCATCTGGCCTTATACCGATATGGTGCAGCACCGACTCTTCATGAAGAACGACATCCGCACAGGGTGGTGCCGTACCACACCGCTTTGGGGACGTGGACTTTCGCTCCGTATCACTGGTGCTGAGGACCGTCTGCACGATTGTCGTGCACGCAACGAAATTGAAGCTATCATGTGGCATGGCTACAGCAAGGAATCGGATGCATACGATTCAGTCTTGAAATTCTACAATCTCTCCAAGGAAGATCGCGATGCTGTCGTGAAGTTCCTTCGTGCCATCTAACGCTTATCATCTCTTTTATTATGAGGCTTTGAGGACATAGACCTTTCGTTCTACCATCTCCAAAGCCTCATTTATTTGAATGCGCTGAAAAAACGGGCGCCCGTTTTGAACAGAATGGGCGCCCGTTTCTCTTAAAACGAGCGCCCGTTTTATTTGTAAAGTCCCAATGTTTATCTATTCGTTCTTCAAGCATAAAATTTTTTTGACAAAATTCCGTTATTAGAATAACGCTTTGATGATGTTGACAAAGGGCAATCAAGGTTTGTGAGGGGTTTGACAATGGGTTATTATTTGTTCCGTTTATGAAAAGGATTCTTTTTGCAATTTATATTCTTCTGACAGTGTGCCTTGCTGCTGCCACTGTCATTGAGAAGTATGAGGGTTCGGCTTTTGTTTCCACTTACATCTATGGCTCTACCTGGTTTTGCGTTCTTTGGGGAATTGGTACAGCTATTGCCATTGCGTATTTCCTGAAACAACGTGTCAAAGTTCTTTCCACGGTCTGCCTTCACATTTCTTTTGTGATTATACTTTTGGGCGCATTGCTCACACATCTTACATCATACCAAGGTTTAGTTCATTTGCGCTTGAATGAAACAGTGCATCAGTATCTTTTTCAAGATGTGCGGAGCGGCATGAAGTTGAAAGACCTACCTTTCGACATTCGTCTCGACACTTTCCTCGTGGATTATCATGCGGGCACCCAATCTGCTTCCGATTATGTTTCGCGCTTCACCATCGAGAGTGATGGTGAGAAACTGCAAGGAGAGGTGTCGATGAATCAGATTTTCTCGCATCGTGGCATTCGCCTCTACCAATCCTCCTTCGATGAGGACGGGCTGGGCAGCTACCTCTCCATCAATAGCGACCCTTGGGGCATTCCTGTCACATACGCTGGCTATGCACTCCTGTTCGTGTCGCTCATCTGGATGCTGTTCGACCCGAAGGGCACATATCGCCGACTGCTCAACCATCCTCTGATGAAGAAAGGGGTATTGTCGCTGCTCCTTGTCTTTCCCGTTCAGCAAGTGTTTGCGCTCCATGCACTACCGAAAGAAACGGCAGAAGAGTTCGGAAAACTCAATGTGCTTTACAATGGCCGAATCTGTCCATTGCAAACCTATGCCATGGATTTCACAAAAAAGCTCTATGGAAAGCGCCACTATGGCGAGTATTCGGCTGAGCAGGTACTCACGGGCTTTATCTTCTGGTTTGATGAATGGAGCCAGGAACCTATCATCAAAGTGAAGAGTGGGGCAGTGCGCCATGCAACAACACTTCCTGCTTTCACGAGCTTTGCTTATCTGAATGACTCGGAGGCAGGCTACAAGCTGGAGCAGATGCAATACCTCGATGCTAACGACAAGTTGCATAAGGATGCAATGAAGGTGATTGAAAAGTTGTTTCTCATCGACGATTTAAGGAAGGGAGAGAACTTGAAGGTTTTTCCATTCAATGAGGGAGGAAACATCTCTTGGTATGGACCTACGGACCGTTTACCAGAGCAAATGGAGGAGGAACGCAAACAGTATATTCAGAATATCTTTTCCATTCTGAATGAAGAAAGCCATGCATCTAAGTTCTTGGAAATGAACGAGGTTATCCATAAGATGCAGAAGTATCAGTTGAGGTATGGCGCAGCTTCCATCCCTTCTGCAACAAGGCTCAAGGCTGAGCGCATCTACAATCGCATTCCGTTTGCCACCATACTTTTCATGATGAATCTGACGCTCGGATTTTTGTGTCTCTTCGTGAGTGTCTATCAACTGACACGAAGGCAAGTGAAGCCTTCAAAATGGTTAAAAGGTTGGAATATTATTGCGCTCTTCCTCATGGGCGTGTCCTTCTTAGCATTGACATTTGCACTTGTGCTGCGATGGATAGTAAGCGGTACGGTTCCTATGTCGAACGGCTACGAAACGATGCTTTTTATGGCATGGTCGGTGATGTTGCTCGTTTTTGTTGCCTATCGTCGTTTCCACATTGTTCTCACCTTCGGCTTCCTCATGTCGGGGTTCTTCCTGCTCGTGAGCCACATTTCGCAGATGGATCCTCAAATCACGCATCTCATGCCTGTGCTGGTGTCGCCATTGCTGAGCATCCACGTATCTGTCATTATGATGAGCTATGCTTTGCTTTCGCTCACTTTCATTTGTGGACTGATGGCACTGTTTCTGCGAATGGTGAGAGGAAAGCATGCGCCGGGATTGGAAGAGCAATTACAGGCATTGCAACTGCTGTCCCGCCTGTTCCTCTATCCAGCTATTACTACGTTGGGATTGGGCATCTTCATTGGTGCTATTTGGGCAAATGTGTCGTGGGGCACCTATTGGAGTTGGGATCCAAAGGAAACATGGGCTCTTATCACGTTGATGGTCTATGCCGTAGCGTTGCACACCCGTTCCGTGCCAGTTTTTGCCAAGCCACTCAACTATCACATTTTCATGACATTCGCCTTCCTCACAATGTTGATGACTTACTTCGGCGTCAACTACTTCTTAGGTGGAATGCATTCATACGCATAAAAAAAAGTGAAAAGTGAAGAGTGAAAAGTGAAAAATTCCATCCGGATGGAATCGCTTCACGCTTCACTCTTCACTTTTCATAACTTGTCAGCTTGATAAGTTGCGAATAAAGAGGATTTCGTGAAAGCAAAGGACGATTGCCCACAACGAACAGTTGCTTTCGTGCCCTCGTCACTGCCACATTTAGCTTTCGGTCGATGGTCTTGCCTTCCACTTCCACGAGGTTCGAAAGAATTTCCAATTCGTAAGGGCGAGTGATGGTTGTGCCATAGATAATGATGTCTTTTTGGCTTCCCTGATAGCGTTCTACGGTGTCTATCAGCATTTTGTTGGCATCTGTCAATTGTGCTTTTTCCAATGCTTGCCGCACGGTTGCAATTTGCCGACGGAAAGGTACGATGATTCCGATGCTTTCAGAAGGCGAGAAAACGATGTGGTTCCTGCGATGGATGGAAATGAGTTTTTTAACGATGGATGCTATCATTTCCGCTTCTCCTTTGTTCATCTTTGCTTGGCGTTCTTCGATTGGAGGTGCATCCACATGGAAGAACCCTACGCGGTGTGTGGCAATGTATTGCTCGTCGTCTGACCATTCCTTGAAAGGCAGTTCCTCCATCTGGTGCTGAAGCGGTACGGGTTGGAGGCATCCTTCGTAGAACTGCTCGTTGGCAAATTGTGCTATTTGAGGATGCATTCTTCCCTGATGATGTAGCAGGGTGATGAATTCCTCTTGCCGTTGTGGATATGCCGTCACAATCCAATGGTGAAGCCTTTCGAAGAGAGAGTTCCGACAGTTCGTCAATCCTATTTTCCTCAATGCTTCCGAACTCACTGCCGATTCCTCTTCGCTTTGTGTCACCACAGCAGGGAGCTGCTTGTGGTCGCCTATCATGATGAATTTCTCGATGGCTGGTTGCCCTGAAGGCGACAAGGCACTCAGCAGAGGAAGAATTTGCGGTTCGAGAATCTGTGATGCCTCGTCGAAGATTGCCAAATGAAATTGCATGATTTGGAATAAATCCAAGTGGCTGCATAGCGATGCAACAGTGCTCACGATGATGTCATATTTCCCCAATGTTTGCAGTATCTCGCGTCGGCTTTCTTTCCCTTCCATCACTCGCACCATCAGTCTTTGGTGGAAACGAGCGTCGCATGCAAGTTCGCGCCCCATGCGGAGATAGGGCAGGGACGTGGTTTCGAGCATCTCGCAAATCTCATCCACAGCCCGATGGGTATAGGCCAACAGTAGCACGCGTTTTTGTGCAGCATGTGCATCCATCACTAATCGCTTGAGTGTCACCGATGTCTTGCCTGTGCCTGGAGGTCCCACAATCAGTTGGAAGTCTTTGTCTGCGTCGGGCTCTCGTTGACAGAGCAACAGTTCGCGCCTTGCAGCTGTGGTGCAAACAAATGAGAAAAGTCCTGCATAGAGCGCATTGAAAGTAAATTCCAAGTGGTCGTGCTCGATGGCATAAAGTGAGTGAAGCGGGAAGATGTCGGCATTACGTTGCCTATAGCGAAGGCAAAGCCAAATGCGGTCCTCTTCGTATTTCTCCACACTGCATCTCACCACCTGTCGATTCGTGGCATCGTCCTCTGGTTTGTTCCTTTCGTAAAGAATCACACTGTCATTGGTACGAAAGTTGGGAAGTAGCGAAGCGTCGTCGGGCATCAATAGACAGATGGATTCTACAGCGCCGTCTTCTGCCGACTTTTTCATTTCCACGATGCGAAGGTCGGTGATGATGTCTCCGTTCTCTCGTTTCAAGTCGAGGTCAGCATTCCACAGGCTCGACATGGCCCTTGTGGATTCAATTCGTCCGTCACCCATCTTCGCTTGCCAGTGCTCCCTTTCGCAGAACTGGAAGAAGGTGTAGAAATAGTCAGCCGTCAGTACATCCATATTCTGCAGAGGTAGTAAGATGCGCTCGATGTCGGGCTTGTTGTAGTCGTTCCAAAGTTTGAAAGCCACGTTTGGATTGATTTTCAGCTTTTCTGCAGTGAGCTTAGGAATGTAGTTTCGTGCCTCGCCTTCCACGAGTTTCTGCTCCAGGCATACAATCTTGTTGCGCAACGTCATGGCCTCCTGTATCATCTGTATAGCGGAGCGTTGCTCGATGAGTTCGGGGTATTTGGAATAGAGCAGATAGCCTATCACATCCTTCTGCTTGATTCCCAAGTTGTAGTAGAGTATTTCCTTGTAGAGCAGCATTTGCAGGATGTGCTCATACTGGCTTTTGTTGTAAAACTCATCCTTCTTGCCCGATTTCAGTTCGAGCAGCATGGAATAGTCTGCACTCAGCATGTCGAATCGTCCTTGCAAGCCCAACGTTTCGCAGAAAAAAGACGGCTCGAGAACGACTGAAAATTCTTTCTCGTCCTTTCTGTCTTCCATCATTTGCTGAGTAACCTTGTGAATGTTCTGGAATTGCTTCTTGGTTTCCTCAAAAAAACTTGCATCGATGCCTTCCGTGGTGCAGAAACTGAGCATCTTGTCGCGGAACAGCTTTTTGATGCTTGTGTTGTAGTCCATGTCGGGCGAATTCACGCTATCGTCCAAAAACTGATTTGCCACGTCGCCCAACAATGTGTAGCGAGTGGCAGAAGCCTTGTCGAATTTTTTCAGCAGATAGTTGAAAGCACTTGCTCCGTAGGGTTTGAAGCAAGAGGTGAGTGTACTGACATTTACCAAGTAATCGGGCTCGATGACAATCAGCTCTGGTGCAATCGTTCCTTCCCCATCCATCTGGTAAGAAACCACATTGAAGAGCGTACCTTCAGTCACATATCGGGCCGATTCGCATGTATGGTCATTGAGTGTGAAATCCACTTTCACACATTCATTCTGAGGAAATTCTGCATCTTGGGCAAGGATGTAGTGCAGGTCCTTGCTCACGGCAATGAGTCGCATCCGCTTGCCCTTTTGCAGACGGGTGAGTTGCAGGGCCGATGGATGCACCTCGTCGGGCAGATGGCGTTTCAGTTGAGAAGGAATGGTGGTCTGTGTGAAGCAAGCCAATGCTTCCACCATTCCCTTCACATCCACTCTGAATGCTTCTTCGTTGGGTTCCTGCTCATGTCGCTTCACCTGCCGTGCTCTCCATCGCATCACATCCACGGGATGCAGCGGATGCTGATGGATGCGGCAGAGTGCTTGCAGGCGAGAGAACAGGCCATTGTAGGTGGCATGAAGCGGTGCAACCAACTGTATGCACATCCTGTCCAAGATGTTGTAGAGCTGTGCATACTTCCATTCCAACGTTTCTGCCGATAGAAAAACTTCTGTTATTTCATCCCAGAAGTCGCCTTCATTCATCATTTCGCACGTGCTCTCTTTTTCCAGTACTTTTCCAATGCCTTTGCTTCCTTTACGGTCAGTGGCACTACGGCAGCGTGTTTCTGTTCAGAGAAGTTGGCACGCTTCATTGGTGAGTTTTCAGCATCGAAATAACCGATAGGAGTGAATGTTTGGAAGTCGGATGTTTCCACAAATCCGAAATTGTGAGGACGGCGATGGTAATTGTCGAACATCACCACCCAGCAGTCCTTGCCGATGCGCTTCCAACAGTTAGGAGCTTCGTGTCCTTCCTTCTCACCGTCGTTATACTTGTCGTCCATCACGTATGGTCCTGTGATGCACTTGCTTGTGGCATGTTTCACGGTGGCCGTATGTTCATGACTCACATAGAAGAGGTGGTAAGTATCGCCCACCTTGCAGATGTCTGAGTCAATCACCGTGTAGGCAGGCACTCCGTTCTTGTCCATTGGAGCCTCGAACAACAACTTTGGTTCAGAGAGCATCTTCGTGAAGTCGTCATTCATGTAGATATAGTAAATCATTTCTGTGCCCGACTTCATGCGAGTAGTGAAATGCACGAGCAGTTGTCCCTTCTCGTAGTCATACACCGTCTCTGGAGCCCACACGCATCCTACTTCGCTCCAAGGAATTGGATTACCGTGATGGTCGGTAATGCCTGTTGGGCAGGTGAGCGATGAGAAGTCGAGATTGGTACGTGTCCAATGAATGAGGTCGAAAGACTTCATCAGCACAAGTCCTCTGTTGTTGCCCCATCCATACGAAGCATCGCGCTCCCATTGAGTGTCGCGGTATTCTGACAGTTTCGAATACCCTTCACGGTTCTCGAAACTCTTCTGAGAAAAGATGTGTAGGTCGGTCATGGCAAGATAGAAGCCTCCGTCAGGACCACGGAAGATGTGAGGGTCGCGAATGCCATGCTGTACTGCGATGCTGTCGCCCGAGATGACAGGCTTGTCGTCGTTGAGCGATGTCCAGTTGTAACTGTCGTAACTCACTGCCATGTGCAGACTGTGGTCGCAGTCCTTATGATAAACCATCACGTAGGCACCCATTTCTTCCTCGGTAGGAATCTGCCTCTTTTGTGCATTCATGGAAAGCGGCGAAAGAAGGGCCGCTGCAAGAAAAAATAGTGATTTCATATTGATAACATTTTTTGATTCAGAATTCGTTTTGCAAAGATAATAAAACCGTTTGAAAATTCCGCCTTCATCATTTGCTTTTATTTCATCGACATTGTAAATCAATGGAATTGAGTTGATTTGGTATGATTTTCCATAAATATGTACACTAATCCATCGTTGAAAAGAGATTTTGTTATACATTTGTCCACAAATCTTTTTTTGCTCAAAAGTATAAACCAATATGAAACATCAATCCCTTCTCGTTTTTGCATTCTCCGCATTTTTCGTTGGCTCTTCCTGTGTGGCACAGCCTCGTTACGACAAGGCAAACATGAAGTTGGAGAAACTGAATCGTGGTGTTGTGGCCATTCGTGACGGCCAACGTGTGATTGTCAGTTGGCGTTGCCTTTCGTCCGATGCTGTGGGCGAAGCATTCACTGTCTATCGCAATGGCGAGAGAATCAGCCCTCAGAAACTAACACAAGGCGGAACCTTCTTCATCGATGAGCATCCGCTTTCAACATCAGCTACTTACGAAGTGCGAGGAGGAACCATCAACGGTAGTTATACACTCCCTGCCGATGCTCCCGACGGCTATATTCCCATTCCGATAGAGAAACCTGCCGATGGTACAACTCCCGACGGAAGGCGATACAGTTATTCTGCTAACGATGCCAGCATTGGTGATGTGGATGGCGACGGACAGTATGAGATTTTCCTAAAGTGGGACCCATCCAATGCTGCCGATAATTCTCGTGCAGGATTTACAGGAGACACGTACATCGATTGCTACCGTCTGGACGGCACCAAGCTGTGGAGAATTGACTTGGGTAAGAACATTCGCAGTGGTGCGCATTTCGAGCAATTTATGGTCTATGATTTCGATGGCGATGGACGAGCAGAGCTGATGGTGAAGACTGCCGATGGCACGATTGACGGACAGGGAACAGTCATCGGTGATGCAAAAGCCGATTGGCGCGAAGGCATGGCAGCCATCAATGCCGACCCCGATGCCTACCAGCGCAAGTTGCAGGAGGAGCAAGTGGATGCACAGCGGCGATGGGAGAAATGGGCAGAGATAGAGAAGACGCTGCCTGAGACCATGACGCGAACCGAAGTTCACAACATGAGGCGCAGTTTCCTCAACCAAGAAGTGCATGGCGACAACAAGACAGGGCGAATCATGTCGGGACCTGAATACCTGAGCGTGTTCAACGGACTCACAGGAGCAGTGATGGACACAAAGGACTATGTGCCTGAGCGGGGAAGGCTAACAGATTGGGGCGACGACCACGCCAATCGTTCTGACCGCTTCCTTGCGGCTGTTGGCTTTTTGGACGGCAAACATGCAAGTGGCATATTTTGCCGTGGCTATTACACACGCACGGTCATTGCTGCATGGGACTGGGACGGCAAACAGCTGCGTAACCGTTGGATTTTCGACACGAACAATCCTGAATGGGCAAGTTATGCAGGGCAAGGCAACCACAACCTCCGTATAGCCGATGTGGACGGAGATGGATGCGATGAAATCACCTATGGTGCCATGGCTGTTGACAACGACGGACGAGGCCTCTACAACACGAGGATGGGGCATGGCGATGCTATCCATCTCACTGCTTTCGACCCGCAGAGCGAACGCCTGCAAGTGTGGGACTGTCATGAGAATCGTCGCGACGGAAGCGACTTCCGCGATGCTCTCACAGGCGAGGTCATCTTCCAAATAAAGAGTAATGAAGACGTGGGGCGTTGCATGGCAGCCGACATCGACCCAACCCATCCTGGTGTAGAGATGTGGAGTAGCGAGAGTGGAGGCATCCGAAATATCAAAGGAGAATTGGTTGTACCTAAACAAACAACTGACACATCGCACGACGAGGGCGACGACAATGCACTGCGTGTGCGAGGCGCACGCATCCCAACCAATTTCGGCATCTGGTGGGACGGCGACCTGTTACGCGAGATGCTCGACCATGAGACCGTCAGCAAGTACGACTGGACAACTGGACGCATGAAGAATGTGCAACACTTCGAAGGTTCTCAGTTCAATAATGGCACAAAATCCAATCCGTGCATCTGTGCCGACATTCTCGGCGATTGGCGCGAAGAAGTGCTCACACGCAACCGTCAGAGCACAGAACTGCGACTCTACGTTTCCACCATCCCTACTGACTACCGTATCGACTGTCTTGAAGAAGATATTCCATACCGTTTGAGTGTGGCTGCTCAAAACACAGCCTACAACCAACCAACTCAAACAGGATTCTATTTAGGTCCTGACAAAACCGTTCGACCTTTCCTCAAAAACCGCTGATAACACGGATTGTTAAGAACCACAGATTATTCCGATTGTTAAGAACTACAGATTATCCCGATTCACATAGATTTTTTATATATATAAGGAAAAATCTGTGTTTATCTGTATCATCTGTGGTTAAAAGAAATCCTTGTTGTTGACGGCGATGAGCACACGGTCTGTGTTCTGTTGGGATGATTTGTTGTCCGTAGAAATCGCTGGAATGTGAACGGTTTTCGATTTGTAGGTTCCCAAGTATTGGCGTGAACCATCGACTGGGTTCATCAACCATAGGTATTTGCGTTTTCCATTGATTTTCGTCAAATCGATGTCCATAGCTCTTCCTGTGTAATTATAAACAAGGAGATAGTTCTTTCCGCGTGTTGCTATCAATCTGTTGTATCGTTCACCCTTGTTCCCTACGATGATGGTGGAGTCGGGGACGCGTTCATCGAATGGAAAGGAGAGCATCAGCTGTTTGAGGTGTTTGAGTTGGTTTCTGCCTGGTGCAGCAAGAGCCTTCTTCCACGATGTGCTTGCGCCGTAGGCAGGCATCCTCCCTTTATCCATGAACTGCATGATGCTGTTATGTCCGTAGGTGTGTCCAAAGCTTCCTGCAAACACCGACCAATAGGCATATCTTCTCACGTCGCAGTCCTTCCATCGCGGTTGTGTCGTGTCGTGTAAGCCTTGCGGAATGTCCTCGTAGGAAGGCTCTCCGTCGATGACAGGTTTGATAGGATGTGTATTCCAACAACGTTCCACGTATCGCCAGTTGTCCTCCTCCGTGTTTTCCTCGATGGGGTAGTTGGCATCACCGTTTCGCTGTCCGTAGCGACGATGTCCACTTTGGAACATGTGGAAGTCGAGCCATTCGCTTTCAGCCCACCAGTCAGCCGATGTGGTTCGTCCACGAGGGTGGAAGGTCATGAGATGGTTCTTGTCGTATTCCTTGATGGCACGAGCCAGCGCGTTCCACGATTCAGCTCCTCTGTTGCCCTGTATGTCTCCGCCAATCATCCAGATGATGTTCGGATGGTGCTCGTATCGTTGACCGAGGAAATGCCCATAGATGGTGGCTTTCTCAGACGTGAGATGTTTGATTTGAGAGCCCCAGATGCAGTCCATGGCAATGTAGATGCCTAAACTTTCAGCTCGCTCCACGATGTAGTCCAAATGCTCCCAAAATCCGTTCTCGTCTTGATGGCAGAACCGCTCCATGACAAACGATGAGTCGTTGGCACAGGCACCATAGTCGTTGGTTGTGGGAATGGCATTGATGACCTGTATTTGCTCCACATTGAATCCCGCCATTTTTTCCTGTTGCAAGAAGAAATCCACCTCTTCACGCTTACAGCGATGTGGCAGCAGCCAAGCCGTGTTGCCAAGCCAGAAGAAAGGAGTTCCATTCTCATGCACCAGATAACGATAGTTCTCTGCAATCCTCAGCCGTCCGTTATCCCATGGCTTTTGTGCATAGAGTGGAGACGACAACAACATAGCAAACAAACACAAGATGGCACTGAAATGAGAACGGACTTCAGACATATAGATTCTCGATACAAGCATATTTCTCGGATGATTAAGAAATCGTTAAAAAAATTTGGAATTATTCTCAACCACGAATTTCACGAATTAAACGAACTATAAGCTCGGCGAAATCTAATAATAGATGTGTTTTTTCGAATTACTCTAATTTTAAAAATGCAAGCATTTTTATTCGTGAAATTTGATGAAATAATCTTTAAAGTAATTCGTTAAATTGGCTGACGCCGAGCTGAAGGTTCGAGTAATTCGTGGTTATATAAAATATAAATGAATAAATAAAATTATACCAAGTTATTTTTTTATCGTTAACATCGCACGAAGTGTGATATTTTATAGAATAAGGAATATCAGTGTTCATCAGTAGTTTATTCTTCATTGTGCTTTATCAAACAGGAATGTCCTGATTGACATTCTTGCAGCCCACGAGCGCATAACAGAACATGATAGCCATGCACACAAGATACACCAGATAGCTTGGCATGTAGCCGAAGTGGTCGGCGAAGTAGTTCTGAACCACTGGAAGCACACCGCCACCTACCACCATCATCATGAAGATGCCCGATGCCTGAGCCGTGTATTTGCCCAGACCTTCGGTGGCGAGGTTGAAGATGCAAGGCCATAGCACCGACGTGCATAGACCGCAGAGCACCAGCAGGAGGACACTCATTGGAACCACGACTGACGACAGTGAAAACGCGACCACATCGAAGAGTGGCATTGTCACCGTGTTCGTCTTTGGACAGACTATCGCTGCAAAGAGGAGAAACATGCCCACCGACGTGGTAAACAGCATTAGGGTGCGAGACGACACCCTTCCGGCCACGAAGCCAGCGATGAAACGTCCCACCAGCATCAACAGCCAGTACATCGCAGCCACAGCACCACCGATGGTAGCAGCGTTACTTACTTCCTCTGGATGCACCCAAGCACCCGATGCACTTGTGTCCGTGAGGTAGAAGTTCACTCCTCCTGGAATACCTACCTCCACGCCCACATAGACGAAGATGGCGATGACACCCAAGAGGAAATGACGGAACGCCCACGGAGAATGTTCAAAGCGAGTTTTCTCCGTCACCCTTCCCTTGTCGGGATCTTCAATAGGAATGAACCAGATGATGGCAAAGGCCAGGGCAAATACCGTCATGGCTATATACAGCACGAGATTCACATCCGATATATGAGTAGAAGCCGAAACCGTGCCGATGAGCGCACCCACCAGCATCGGCGTGAGCGTGCCAGTCAGCGAGTAGAACGTACCACCCACCATGCACAACTGGTTGCCACGCTTGCCGCCACCACCCAGTAAGTTCAGCATCGGATTCACAACCGTGTTCAGAATACACACGGCAAAACCCGACACGAAAGCACCAAGCAGATAGATGCAGAAACCCAAAACACCATACGATAGTCCCGACAAGTACTGGATGAACACACCCACGAAGCCTACAGCCATACCTACCAGCTCCGTACGCTTATAGCCCATCTTCAGCAACATGTTTCCAGCAGGAATGCCCATGAATAGGTAGGCTAAGAAATTCATGAAGTTGCCCATGATGCCCAACATGTTCGAACCACCCACCTCGGGTTGACTCCTCCATATCACCCCAATTGGAGCGGCCAAGTTGGTGACGAAGGAAATCATCGCGAAGAGGAAGAACGTTGTGATAATGGCAACAGCGGAAGAGGCGCCACTTCGTCTACCGCCTTTGTCGCCACACGTAAGCGACTGACGAGATGTTTCTGCTTTCATAATTTCTTTTCCTTTCAACTCTTTAAGATTAGTCTGACAAAGATAAAGAAAAAACGAAAAACATAATCTATATAATACATATTTTTTTTCAACTCCTTTATAGACTGACTTCACAAAAATGTTAAAAGCAACACTGGGATACGAGGGATGTATGCGTAAAATAATAAGGAAAGCATGTATTGTAACTATTCAGGCCCATACTACATCGCACCGTAATCAATGATTGCGATGTGGTGCATTTTATTCTATATACTTCTGCTTAGCCTTCGTAATAAGC